>JABCYV010000159.1 GCA_013290025.1 Acidobacteriota bacterium | reverse complement strand
TGGTGTCTCTGCTGACGTTGGCGCTGGCCGGTGCCATTCTGGGCTTCTTGAGATTTAACTTCAATCCGGCAACTATTTTTCTCGGAGATTGCGGTAGCCTTTTCATTGGTTTCATGCTGAGCGCACTGGCGCTCCAGGGGGCGCAGAAGGCGCCGACGATCATTGCCGTGGCCATCCCGGTGGTTTCGTTTGGCTTGCCTATCTTGGAAACAGCACTCTCCGTGGCTCGGCGCTTTATCAGTGGGCGTCCGGTATTCACTGCGGACCGTGAGCACATTCATCACAAACTGCTACAGCGTGGCCTTTCTCACCGGCAGGTTGTAATTGTGCTTTATGCCGTGTCCGCGATCTTCGCCTTGCTTAGCCTGTTTCTGTTGTGGCCGACTGGCAGCACGCTCGGACTCGTTCTCGCTGTTCTCGGTACTGGAGTTTGGATCGGAGTGCAGCATCTCAATTATCTGGAGTTCGGCGAACTCCGACGGGTCGCACAGCGCACCATGGAGCAGCGGCAGATATTTGTCAACAATCTCGCGATTCGCCGTGCCACCGAAGAATTGAAAGTAAGTTCCGACTACGATCAGGTTTGCCGCATTCTGGTGGCTGCATTTAGCAATAATGATTTTGATGCTTTCGACTTGCGACTGCTTCATCTGTCTGGTGAATTGCCGCAAAGCCACGGGTTGCAAGTGGTCTCCAGCACCGACCCGCAGCTATGCTGGAAAAAACCAGGCAGTCATTTGGGTCACGAGCTGCTCGCGGCCTGGAGTATGTCTCTGGATCTGGTAGCCGCGAATAACCGGCGTCGTGGCTGCTTGACAATTTACCGGCAATACAGCGAACGGGATTTGCAACTCGACGTGAACCTTCTCACATCCGTGTTCCCAGTAGCATTGGCGGACGCACTTGAACGGTCCCTGGTCCGGCCAGCAGTCGTCGTCACTGCCAACGACGATACTGGTTTGATGGCAGCGCAAGTGGGCTAGTTCCGCACGACCTAAGTTGTATCGCCTAGTTTCAGAATCCACCCAACAGTTCACCGTGGAAAAAAATGATTTGATTTGATTTTTATCCACAACCGGAACCAGCCCTGTCACTTACAGCATTCACACTTTCCATTTAGTTTTCTGGTTCGCTCTTCCGGAAGGGGAAAATCTCGCAAGAGGAAATTGGGCAAGAATGGGCTGGGTCAAGGCGCGGGACATCAATTTTCTTTCCTTACAAACTGCTACATTCTGCGTAGAGTGCGAGCTCATCAGCGAAAATAACACACCTTGTTGCCTGGCCTGCGGAAGCCAGGCCGTGCTTGGATTGTCGCGGCTGCTGGGAGGGTCGCTTCGCGGCCAACAGACCGCCCACATCATCGCCGATGCTGAACTGGATCGCCTGGTGCGGGAGCTGCTTCGCACCGTCCCTACATCGCCAGCGCCAGCTATCGAAAATTGCGTGCCCGCTTCTTTCGCCGCGCTTGCTCCCGGGCGGCATCACACGCGCGCGATGGGACTGCGTCCAGCGAGGATCGCAGCGCACGCCTCTGGATCAGATCACGAAATTCATTCTGGCGAAATTGATCTGGAGCCGGCCATTAGCGTCATTGCCGAGCGGGCGCAGGCCTTAACCGGAGCCACGGGAGCGGCTATCGCGCTCCGTCACGGAGACGAGATTGTCTGCCGCGCGCGCACTGGACGTACCGCGCCCGATCTGGGTGTCCGGCTGCAGACTGATTCCGGCATTTCCGCAGACTGCGTTCGAACCGGAGAGGTAGTGCTTTGCCATGACGCGGAGAGCAATCCTCGCGTCGATCTGGCCAGTTGCCGACGCCTGGGAGTGCGGTCTATTCTGGTTGCCCCACTGCGTCACTTTCGCCGGACCTTGGGCGTATTTGAGGTGCTCTCCGGCGCTCCTTATGCCTTCGACAAGCAGGACGTTGCCACCATGCAACTGCTTTCCAGCATGATGGTCGCGGCCCTGTCGCGCCTGTCCGCTTTGGGTCCGCTGGCCCAGCGGCGATCAGCGTGAGAGCAATCCCGATGTCTGGGAAAATGTTCAACTCGGCACAATTGCCTGGGTGCCAGGATGGCCATATTTTTGCTGACCTGCAGAGGGGGTGGAATCAGCGCGGGAGTCACGGCGGCAGCCCCATGCGGCGCAGTAGGTCGGCGTAGCGGGGGTCGGAACGCATCTCGTACCAGAACGGGTCCACTACGAGATAGAGCATGCCCGCTGAACGTTCCTCGTAACCTTTTTCCAGCAGTCGGAAGGCCTCGTCTTTCTCGCCGAGACCCGCATAAATCGTTGCAACCTGATAGAAATCGACATAAGCGTGTGCGGACAGTGACTCCATTTCCTTGGCGATCTTCAGCGCATCGGCTCGCCTCCCCGCGACCGCGTAAACCCAACCAAGGCCGTCGGCAACCAACTGGTTCTCGGCTGCGACAATCTTGTCAGGCTCGGCTATTTTGTCGTACTCGGCAAGGGCTTGCGAGTACATCCCTTTCATCGCGTAGGACCAAGCCAGCTGAGCGCGAATGAATGCCGCGTTAGGATATAGATCGAGAGCTGTCTGAAAATGAGGAATCGACTCATCGTATCGGTGCATGACCAAGTAGGCGTGCCCAAGACCGCCGATTGTTTGCGTTGAGACGGGGTCAAGCTCCTGCGCTCGCTTTATCTCACTTATACCTTCGTCAAATTGGCTTCTCGTAAGCAGGCATTCGGAATACCGGTGATGCGAGATAGCACTGTTGGGGCTCAGTTCAATAGCTGCCTTGAATTCTCGCTCGGCAGTTGGCCAGTCCCAATCGTAGAACCACTCAGCAAAGCCTAGTGCGGCGTGGGCCTCGCCCAGAGTATTATCCAGCTCCAACGCCTTCACCGCTGCTACTTTCGCTTTCGGAAGAGTCTCTCGGGGTGAAACATAGTTTAATCCGCCTCCGAGCCAATTGTAGGAATCAGCCAGACCCACGTAGGCCATAGCATAGCCGGGGTCTTTGTCGATGGCTTGCTGGAAATACTCGATGCTCTTGTTGAGTCCGTCCGCAGTACCTTGGTTCGCGACATAACGGCCCTTGAGATAAAGCTGATAAACCTCGGGATTTGTCGCGGACGACTTCGCCAAACGTGTCTTTTCTTCGCTTGTCAGCCGTACCCGCAAGTTCCCGGATATGGCGGTGGCGATTTCCTGTTGGATTGAAACAACCTCTGTGAGCTTCCGACTGTACTGTTCACCCCAAAGCTGTTTGTCCTCGCGTGCGTCCACTAGCTCGGCGCTTACCGAGAGGTCGTCGCCACGCTGGACGACTCTGCCCGTGACTAAAGCGTCGACGCCAAGCTCTTTCGCCACCTTCTGCGGCTCGATGTCACGCCGCTTGTAACGGAAGGCGGACGTGCGCGAGATCACTTTCACATTCGGGAGCCCCGACAGCCTGTCAATGATGCCCTCCGTGATGCCGTCGCTCAGGTATTCCATGGACGGATCGGCACTGGCGTTGGCAAAGGGTAGTACAGCAACTGAGTTGATGCCCGTGCGATTGCTGCTGCGGAAATATAACGCTGCCGCGGCAATGACTGCGATGACAGACACGAAAGCTACCGCAGCCATCAACATCGACCGTCGTGACCAGCCGGGCCTTGTGCTATCGCTCGATTTGAACCTGTCTGACTCCGAGTCTCGCTTTACTCGCTTCAGGTCGGCCTTAATGTCGGCAGCGTGTTGATACCGAACATCACGATCTTTCTCGAGTGCCTTGCTAGTGATCTCTTCCAATTTGGGAAGAACGTCAGGGTTCAACCTCATCGCTGGCGCCGGCGCTCGATTCAGAATGGACTCGAAGATGACACCGCTGGTGTTGCCTCGAAACGGCAGGACACCCGTGCACATCTCGTATAACACAGCGCCGAACGAGAACAGGTCGGTGCGAGCATCGAGTTCCTTCCCTCGGACTTGCTCCGGCGACATGTAGGCGACAGTGCCTAGGGTCGAACCCGGGCTAGTGAGATGTTCCTCGGAGTCTACAGTTGCGGCGCTCAGCGCAATGTCGTCCGACTTCGGCGAGACCTTGGCGAGCCCGAAATCGAGAATCTTCGCCTGACCACTATTCGTGACGAAGATGTTCGCTGGTTTGATGTCCCGGTGGATGATTCCTTTCGAATGCGCGGCGTCGAGAGCATCGGCGATCTGGATTCCTAGATCCAGCACAGTCTCGATCTCCAACGGCTTGGCACCGATCACATGCCGGAGCGTCTGCCCCTCCAACAGTTCCATCGCGATGAAGGTTCGCCCATCGGCCTCATCGATTTCATGGATCGTGCAGATGTTCGGGTGATTCAGCGAGGACGCAGCTTTGGCCTCCCGCTGGAATCGGCTGAGGGCTTGCGGATCGTTGGTGAGTTCGTCGGGCAGAAACTTCAGGGCAACGTGGCGACTGAGTTTAAGGTCTTCGGCCTCATACACAACGCCCATGCCCCCGCCGCCGATTTTTCGGAGTATTCGGTAGTGAGAAACCGTCAGCCGCAGAGGTTGAAACGGGATAGCCATTGGCGCAAATGGTAGGGGTCCTTCAAAGGAAGGTCAATAGCGGGGGCTATGCGCCTCCGAGCGGGGGAGGGCTGGCCTACCTGCGTATAAAACGGGTAACTCGTATAGGAGGCAGCTAAGTTAACAGGGCTTGAACGACCGAAGGGTCAGCGATTGGGAGTGGCTTTGGATGAGGAGGTTGACCCGGCACTGGGTGGTTCTTCTTTGGGTGCGCTGCGCTTTTCTTCTGCATCGACCCCGAACAGCATGAAGTGATCGAAGCTGTGACGACGGAAATAACGGTGCCGCCGGAAATCGAAGTAAAGGTCAGCGCTCTTAGGCAACCAGAGATCAAGGTTTCTCTTTTGGAAGTGGACGGGACCATATTCGACGATCTGATGCTCGCTGAGGAGCCGGATCTTCGGCATTGGACTTACCATTTCCGATTCCACTCGCACGATCTGAAATTTGTCCGCACTGATCCAGGCGCGTCCCTTCAGGTTCACGGAGTAGACGTTCTCGCCGATTTTGTAAGCGTGAATGCGATTAGGCTTATCGTCGCGCTGCCGGAAATGAACCAGCCAGCTCGCCTGCCCGTGCCAGTCGCCCAAGCCTTCGCACGTCATTTGAAAATTGTCCCGCATGTCGGGATGAAAAACGAGTGCCAGTGAAGTAAAACCGTGACTGGCGATCTGATCGGGGTAGTCGGCAATACCAGTCACTTCATTGCGATACTCATCGACCGCAAGAAAGCCAGGCTGCGTTTCGGAGATGGACACGACGTAGTTGAACTTCCTGGTTTCGTGACTGGTGGGATGACCGAGTTCGTCGAGCTTCTCGTGCGTCAAGTCTTCGATGGCCGAGAATTTTGCAACGTCATCCACAAGTTGTTTTACGCGCTCCCCGGCCATTTCGATCACCTGCTCGTACGGGCAAGTGACGGCGGCGGCGAAGGTCGGTTTTGTATCATCAATTCCGGCGGGCTCCCAAGTCTTTATTGAAAGCCTGAGGTCGTCCATTCCCATATTTGGATCTGTACCCGCCACAGAAGAAACGAGCTTGGGCGTTGGGTCAGTAGCCTTGGGAGGATTGGCATCGCGCTGCTCGAGCTCAGCAATGAACTTACGCACCTGCCGTGCGGCGGGGCTGTCCGGCGTGACTTGCAGGAAGGTCTTGAAGGCTACTATCGCCTCCTGGTCCCGTCCCAGATTTGCCAGCGCTTCTCCTAAGACGAGCTGGACGCCGCTCTCTCCACCCTCATTCTTCTGTACAGCGAGTTGCGCATGTTCCCGCGCCTTCTCATATTCATTCTGTTTTAAGTAGGTATCAGCCAGCAGCCTATGCGCCATCCAGTACTCGGGATCGGCCGCGGCTGCCTGTTCTAGCGCGGTTTGAGCCGAGGTGAAGTCTTCACGCTGAAGTTGTAGCCGCCCCAGTAGGGTGAGGGCCTGCACGTTGTGGGGATCAAGCTTAGCCGCACTACCCAAATAAGTCTGTGCCTGATCGAAATTCTTCTCCTGGAAGGCAACGTATCCAAGCAGGAAATTCACGTCGGCGCTGGTAGGGGCTGATTTATAAGCCGCGTCGAGCTGCTTGCGCGCTTCTTTCAGATTCCCTGACTTGAGGGCGGTAACGCCACGCTGAGTTTCCTTGCGCGCCTTCGAAGGCATCTGCGAAACGTTCGAGGCTTTCAATTCCACCGCGGAGGGGTCTGGCTTTACAACGATTTCCTCCTGATAAGCATGGAGCGCACTTAGAACGTTGAAGTCCTTATGGGCAGTGATATACCCTACCGCGCTTACCTCGATTTCGTACTGTCCCACGGCCAAATCGCCAAAAATCGCCAGAGACTTATCTTGTGTCGTCTGCCAGTAGACATCCTTGGTGTTCTTGTTGTACAGCTTGACCACTGCCTGGCGGTCGAGGGGAGACCGGTTCTCGCTCAACACCGTCAATTGGAGGATTGCGGCCTGGGACTTGTAAAGCTGAGGTTCGTCGGGTTGGTGGATCGTGCTGCTGGCAAACGGGTCATGTCCTACCTGGGCTGAAGCCCTTACTCCGTGCAGCAAGCACAGGGCACCCAGTATGCCAGCGGGCCAAAGTCGAAGGTTTACGTAGCGCCCCACCGTGTGGAGTCTTCCACCGGCCTTTGGTAAAGTCAACCTACTCGTGGCATTAGGCCATGTATTGGTCCCAGGGGCATATGCCGCAGCAAATCCAATTCCTCGTTTAGATACTTCCAACTAGCCAAGCTGGAGTAATATGTACCAGACTTCTGTATGGATCCCATCGGGACCAAGCCGGCCCAGCCCAGCCGGGAATGGAATCCGCCGATCCGCGAGCGTCGCCGGCGGCTGCGGCACAAGGTGCACACTCCCGCCTATGCCAGCTTGAATGGAAACTCCAGCGGAATAGTTCTGGAGCTCAATGAGATTTTGGACATAAACGAGGCAGGAATGTCCATCCAGACCTCGTCTGTTTTGGAGCCCAGCCAAAGCCTTAATCTGTGCCTGGATCTCTCCGATACCAAGACTTACATCCACACCAGTGGCCGGGTAGTTTGGTCTGAACCTTCAGGGCGCAATGGAATCCGGTTTCCAGAGATGCCGGACTCGTCTCTTCACCGGTTGAAGGAATGGCTCCTCCTGAACACGATTACCGCGTGCAATCACGCAACCGTGCTGCATAAGACCAGTGCGCTCCAAGAAGGGCCCGGCGTCACTGCTCCGCCACCCCGACCAAGAACCCTCGCGGTCCCAGAATATGCGGCGGTTTTGACAGCCCTCACGGCAATTGAGCACAAAGTGCAATCGAGTGGAACAGATCTTGATGCATCTCTCGGATTGATCGTCGAGCGGGCCCTAACCTTCACCGGCGCGACCGGGGCTGCGATCGCTCTGGCACAAGGCGGCGAGATGGTTTGCGCTGCCAGCACTGGGTCGGATGCTCCCGGCCTCGGCACCCGGGTAAACGCCGAATCCGGTTTCTCGGGCGAGTGTGTTCGTACCGGGAGTTTGCTGCGCTGTGACGATTCTGAGACCGATCCACGGGTCGACGTAGGGAGTTGCCGTGCCCTCGGAATTCGCTCCATGCTGGCAGCTCCAATTCATTCAGCCAACATGGTAGTCGGGCTGATCGAGATATTTTCGGAACGGCCAAACGCTTTCGGCGTTGACCAAAGCGACATTCTTCGAAGACTGTCGCAGATCACCTCGGTCGCCGTAAACAATGCAACACGAGATTCCGGTGCGAACAGCAAGCAAGCTGATACTTCTCCGGTCGATGTTCCGGATCTGCCGATCGCAGAGGTTCCGGCGCCGGCGATTACGACCGCCGATCGATCGGCGCCCGCCCGTCCTCGCAAGATACTCCTCTATGCGGTCGTGGCCACTCTAGCCGGCGCCTCAATCTGGCTGGTTGCTCCTTGGATTGAGAGGCGGCCTCGCGTAGGGACAAACGATCGAGCAGGTTTCTCTTCGCCGTCAACGTCAGAGACTTCTGCGGCCAAAACACTCGCGCCGATTGTAGCGGATGCCAAGGGCTTGGTCGGTTTGCGGCAATTGGCTGAACAAGGCGACGCCACGGCGCAGTTTGCCATGGGCGTCCGATACGCCACCGGTGACGAGGTTGCTCAAAGCTATTCTGAAGCTGTTCGCTGGTTCTCCATGGCTGCCGAGCAGGGCCACATCAAAGCACAGGGAACACTGGGAGCTTACTACCAGTTCGGACGGGGCGTTCCAGAAGACCTAAACAAGGCTTACTTCTGGGCGGTTCTGGCGGCGGCGGGTGGAGACGAGATCAGCAAAGACCGGGTTCCTTCGCTTGCTTCCCGCATGACTCGCGCTCAGGTCATCGTGGCGAGGCAGCAAGCCAATGAGTGGCTAACAATTCATCGGCTCCAGAGCAACAATACATCGGCTTCTCAGTAGGTCTTCCCTTTTCATCCTATCCGGCAAGCCTCGCTTGATCGTTTTTTACATGTCGCCGGGTCTAAAATAGACCCAGGGGAATGCCGTGCCCACCCTTCGAGACATTGTCCATGACCACGTGCGGGAGGGCGAGCTCTATGAGAAGCTCGACCGAAATCGAGTGCGCTGCTATGCCTGCGGGCATTGTTGCCCTATCGCAGATGGCCAACTCGGAGTCTGTAAAGTTCGATACAACCAGGGCGGCACTCTTTACGTGCCCTGGGGATACGTGGGCGGCGTGCAATGCGATCCTATCGAAAAGAAGCCGTTCTTCCACGCATATCCGGGCGCTCTGGCCTACAGCTTCGGAATGTTGGGCTGCGACCTGCACTGTTCTTACTGTCAGAACTGGGTGACGTCGCAAGCGCTACGCGATCCTAACGCGGTTTCCTCACCTCTCGAAGCTACGCCCGAAGTGTTGGTCCGCGATGCTCTGCGCCAGGGTGCAAAGGTTCTAGTCAGCACTTACAACGAGCCACTCATCACTAGCGAATGGGCGGTGGCGGTCTTCAAGGAGGCCAAGGCCGCAGGTCTGATGACTGGATTCGTTTCCAATGGTAACGGCACGCCACAAGTACTCGAGTATCTGCGCCCGTGGATCGATTTGTACAAAGTGGACCTGAAGAGCTTCGATGATCGTCATTACCATGAGCTTGGCGGCCGTATCGGACCGATTCTCGATACCATTCGACGCTTGCACGAGATGGGCTTCTGGCTGGAAATCGTCACGCTGCTGATTCCGGGCTTCAACGACTCAGACGAAGAACTACACCGGTTGACTGATTTCCTGGTCAGCGTTTCTCCTTATATCCCCTGGCACGTGACTGCATTTCACAAGGATTACAAGATGGACGATCCCGACAATACGAGCCCTGAAGACTTGCTGCGCGCGGCGGAGATCGGCAAAAACGCGGGGTTGCGCTACATCTACGCTGGAAACCTGCCGGGCATGGTCGGTGATCTCGAAGATACGCACTGTCACAAGTGCGGCGAACTGCTGGTCAAGCGATACGGGTATTTCGTCCAGGACTATTGCCTGACCCCGGATGGGCGCTGTCCATCTTGCAGTACGGCGATCCCGGGACTCTGGGCCGCCAGGTTTGAAACGCAAATCACGGATCGTCCTTTCTTACCGCGTCGAGGTTCGGGGTTAGTTACAATCCTCAACTAGTTACAAGCCCCCAAAGCTGTCGTCTGAGCGCTGTGGTTGCCTTCACTACGCGAAAGCAATCGCAGTAGTTAACGAACGGGTGCAATTGAGAAAGGCGCTGGTAGGGATGCTTCGACTCCCCAGGCTCCGCATTCGCGTAGCCTGGGCTCCCTCAGCATGACAACTATGAAGACGACTCGCCCAGTGTCGATATTTCCTCTCTTAGTCATGCTGTTGCTCGCTTCCTCTCTACGCGCCGACTCTCTGGACGATCTCGCGCGTGACTTCTGGGCTTGGCGAGCAAGTGAGCAGCCAACTACTTCTGACGACATTCCACGCCTCGAGCGTCCCGCCGGATGGCTGCCCGACTGGTCTACCGCCGCCATTGCACGCGATCAAAAGCAACTCGAAGAATTCGAAGCTCGCTGGAAAAAGATTGATGTGTCGTCATGGCCGGTGGCGCGTCAAGTGGACTATCGCCTGATGGGGTCTGCAATCGCCCGCGTCCGCTGGGAACTCAATGTGAATCGCAGTTGGCAACGGAACCCCATGTTCTATGTAGAGCAGAGCGCGGGTTCGTATTTGAATCTTCTTCTGCAGCCTCCGCCGTTTGACGCCACACGAAGCCGGTACATCCTCGCCATGCTGGGCTCGATTCCGCGTACGTTCGAGGACGGGAAGAAAAATCTCACCCAACCCGTCGCCCCCTTTGCACGTCTGGCACTCGATCATCTGCGCGACCTCGGGCCTCGCCTTTTGCACTCGGTTCGCGAGGTGAAGCCGCTACTCGACCCCGAGGTCGCAGGTGGTGTCGACGCCGCGGGGGTGCAGGCCGTTGTCGCAATCGAGGCTTATCGCGAATGGTTGAACCAGCGCTTGCCGGCAATGGCGTCTGAAACTGCGGTAGGTCGAGACGCTTACATTTTCTTCCTCAAAAACGTTGCGCTGGTGCCCTTCACTCCCGAGCAATTGCTGGCCATGGGACACCAGGAATGGGCGCGCTCGGTGGCATCGCAGACCTATGAAGAACATCGAAACCTGGGTGCTCCCCAACTAACAATCTTCAAAACCCTGGCCGAGCAGATAGCTCATGAGGAAAAGGATGAGCTAGCGGTACGAGGTTACCTGGAAGCCAAGGACATTCTCACTGTCCCCGCATGGGTCCAGCACTATCATTTCGTGCCCATGCCTGAGTACATTTCGCCGCTCACCGATCTCGGCGAGCCTGATGACTTCACGGGACCCAACCGTTTGAAAGACGGAGGGACGCGCTACGTAAGTTCGCCAGGCCCTGATTTAGGCTACTTCTCGCTTAGCATGGCGAAGGATCCTCGTGCCATCATCGTGCATGAGGGAGTGCCGGGGCACTATTTTCAGTTGGTGCTTTCCTGGGTGCATCCCGATCCCATTCGGCGCCACTACTATGATTCCGGTGCCAACGAAGGGATCGGGTTCTACGCGGAAGAGATGATGCTGCAGACTGGACTATTCGACGACAGTCCGCGCAGCCGCGAGATGATTTGGAACTTTATGCGTCTGCGGGCGCTGCGAGTAGAAGTGGATGTCAAACTGGCGCTGGGTGAATTCACCATGGAGCAGGCTGCCGAATATTTGAAAAACACCGTGCCCATGGATCCGCAAACCGCTCGCGCCGAAGCTTCCGCGTTTGCCTCAGGGCCAGGCCAGGCAATTTCCTATGAGATTGGCAAACTCCAGATCTACAGATTTCTCGCCGATGCTCAGCGCCAGAAGAAGGACGCCTTTAGCCTGCGGGCTTTACATGACTTCGTGTGGCAAAACGGAAACGTGCCCATTGCGCTGCAACGCTGGCAATTTCTCGGCATGAAAGATGAAGTGGACGCGCTGGATCAGTTGCGCTGAAACTGCAGGAACTTGAAATGTCTACTCTCCGGCGGGCTTGCGAGCGGCGCTCGCGATATCCACCCGGCGGAAGGTGGTTGCGTAGTGCGCGATGCCTTTATACAGCGCCTCAGCGATCTGCTGACGATATTCCGAACTCTTCAACTTGCTTTCATCTTCGGGACTGCTGACAAAGGAAACTTCGGCGAGGAT
>JABCYV010000158.1 GCA_013290025.1 Acidobacteriota bacterium | reverse complement strand
GGCGCCGGTTCCGAGAAAGCCCCTCGTTGGAAAGAAAGACGACATCAATAATTACTCGCTCCATCCGAGTCTCACTGCACCACGACTTTGCCGGTCATCTTCGGGTGGACCGAGCAGAAGTAGGAATACGTCCCTGCCTTAGTAAACGTGTAGGAGAACTTTTCGTCCGTATCCATCACCTTCGACTTGAACACGCCGTCTGTGCTCACTGTCGTATGCGGAATGTCATCTTTATTTGTCCAGGTAACTGTCGCTCCGACGGGTACCGTCAGCGTCTGCGGCCCAAAAACGAAATTATCGATTTTCACCTCGGCGTTGGCCGCTGAGCCCTGGTCAATCGCCGCGACTCTTGGTGATCCCGCGGACAACAGCATCACTGCAATCATTACCGGCGCCGCCAAACCTGCAACCCACCCATTTTTCCTCGTCATTTTCTGTTTCCTTTCTAGTTTGATTTTTCTTGCTTGGTCTTCTTTGTTCGGACCGGATTCCTCGGCCGCCTAGCAAAAAGTGTTGTCAGCTACGGCCGGCGCCATTTCCTGACGCTAAAGGCGCGGAGTCCCCAAGCGGCGAGTCCACGATGGCGAGGCTATGACCACTCACCAGATAGCTCACGTCGGTGATGCCCAACACCCGTTGCAACTGGTCGGCGGGTACCTTCATCGGTCCGGCCGACAGAGCTGTTCCCGGCGCCGGTTGAGGGAAAGCGGTCGACATCGCGGTGTGGAACGAAACCTTGCCTTCGATCTTCTGCATAATCTGGTGAATGTGGCCGTTCAACACGGTCACGGAACCAAAACGCTTGACGTAAGCCAAGGCTTGCTCGCTGTCATCGGTTCCCCAGCCCCAATCTTGATAGATGGTCCACAGTGGAATGTGCGCAAAGAGCACAATGGGAGTGCTGGCAGAGCGCCCCTTGAGATCGTCCTCCATCCACTCCAGCTGTTCGTGACCGAGCGACCCCATGCCTCCAGCTTTCAGATTGGCGACATTCACCAGGCCAACGAAATGGACACCCTTCTGATCAAAGCTGTACCATCCGCTCCCCTTCGTCCCTTTCCCGTAGCGCTGAAGATATTGCTCGCCGTTGTCCGTGAGCATGTCATGTTCACCGGGGACGAAATAAATCTGTTTTGCAGAGACTCCTTTTAACACCTGGTCGAGGGTATCGAATTCACTGGGCTTAGAAAGCTGACTTAGATCGCCGGTATGAATGATGAACTCCGGCCGATGGGGCATGGCGTTAATCTTGTCGATAGCGACTTGCAGTGTGGCTGTAACATCCGGATTTGCCGGTTTGTTAAAACCGATGTGACTGTCACTGATCTGGACGAAGCTGAAATCCCCGTTTTTGCTGGCATCTTTGCCGGCATCTTTGCCGCCGCTTTTGGCGAACGCCCGTGAGACCGGGACTCCGCCACTCAAGGTCCAAACCAGTCCCGTACCCGCCCATGCCATGCACTTTAAGAACCCGCGACGGTCAACACCGTCGTTGTTAAGATCTTGCAACTTCTGATCGATCAAATCTTGTTTCTTGTCGGTCATTTGTCCTCTCCGATGTGTAGCCTTCTGAGTTGATAACTTGCGCCCCCCACTTTTATTCCCCCCTAGAAGCCAGCTCATAATCAGGTTTGGAAAGGGCACAGGCTTCAGCCGTGCCACTCAGAATCAACAAAAGACGCTGGCTTTAGCCTCTGAGGTGACGTCTCCCATCGATCGAAAAAACCGCGACGGGGGCTAGGTGTGTTTGGGGACCACGCCTACCCAGGCGTGTTCACGCCGCTCAAGAAACCGCCAATGTGGGCCGTCAGAGCTACAAGGACCACAGCCAAAAGCTCGATGGGAAAGCGGTAGCCTGGTAAGGCTTCGGTGCGCCGCCGTGCCCTGAAGTTCACCCACCACACCAGCCAGATCATCAGGCTGGAGGCGCACGCAAATATCAGATGGAGCAGCAGGATACCCTTCAATTTCCGTCCCTCGAGCTGAAACTGCCATGCCAGAATGCCGGTAGCCAGAACCGGGATAGTCGAAAGCGCGGCCACCAGGAGGTTGTAATAGGCGGCGTCCGCCAAACTCCGCCGTTTCGTCCAATGCGCCATCAAGTCGAAGGCCACCGCCGTAATGAATAATGCGATCGGAAAATGGATCAGCACGATGTGTTGTGCGTGCTTTGCTAAGACTGCCGTCTTGAGATCGAAAGGATGTACCATCGGCATCCACCTTTGCTCGGATCGTCGTGTCCGAGGCTCAACAGCTAATAACTGGTGAGGCGACGTTGTATTCCCTGGGAACGTATCCTGATGCTCAGAAAGGAGAAAGGGAGGCCGAGTGAGGAAGTCGGCCTACTTTGTATGTCGCAGAACAGACGGGTCAAATGAATTTCGAAAATAAGCTTGGCACGGAGATGACTCGACCTCACACTATTGCGGTCGAACTGGAACTACTGCTGACTGTGGATCGCTGCCCCTGCTTTGGCCACAACGCCGGTTCTGCGGAAATCCACAATCTCCTCCGTTAACGTGTGATTGCCGAATATCCGTACGTCGGCCATGGCTTCGGTTGAGGTCTGCAGCCATGTCCCTCCGACGAAGCCGAACACAATCTTCACGTGCACCTTCTTCAACCACCACGAGGGCGTTTTCACTAATTCACCGTTGATCTGGCGGACCAAAAGTGTGTCCTTGTCAACCCACGCCTCCCCTGAAATCAGATTCTTTTCTCTTCGTTTGGGGCTCAGTACAAGTAGATGGCACGGGTGGCCTTCGAGGACATCCTCGCCCAAATAGGTCACGTCGTATTTGTCCTTCATTACGGCTGCTGAAGGAACGTCTCGTCCTTGAGCCGACGCTTCCACTTCGTGGTCCAGAATGCTTCGTACGACCTGCTCTGCGCGGCGGCTGCCCGAAGTTTTCTGAATGGCATAACGCTTAGTGCGAGGCGGCTGGAAGTCTACCTCTGCCAAAATCTCGGACGCAGAGTTTAAGTTGTTAGAAGGGAAAATGCGGTACTTCAGAACTTCCCGATAGGAAGCTTGCGGCCGATTCTCCGCTTGGGCCCTTCCCATTTTATCGACAAGGGGCGCCGCAGACTTCGATACCGGATCGCCGTCTACCGCTAAAGTTGCTTGGCCTAAAGCCAAACACGTCAGCCCGAGGAACAGACCTATATTCGCCAATGATGTTGGACCGCACACAGGTTATTTCCTAAGCATTTAGTGCTGGGTCGACCGTGAGGGTTGCCTTGATCTTCAGATGTTGCCAGGCCGAGGACGATGCCCGGAATCCGTGATCTGCCTATTGCTTACGCAGAACTTTTTTAGTTTCAGGTCTGTGGAATTTGCTGACCGCCGCCAGTTTTCCACAGCGACAACTCCTACGCATTCAATCGCATCCCACATCCACATTATTCTATATGCGTTGGTCAGCATTACTTTTCTTCTTGATCGCTGCAGTTGCCACTCGGGGTCAAATGGCACCCGTAGGTCCTCAAGCTCTCTACGAAGGCCAAACGGTGAGCGCGGTTGACTTGATTGCGAATCCCCATCGGGATCTCGAACCACTCGGTCCGTTGGTCGCTCAGAAGGCAGGACAGCCGTATTCGGAGGCAAACGTTCAGGCAAGTATCGCTTCGCTAGAAAGCAATGGTGGCTTCGAGAAAGTCGTGGTTGACGTGGTTCCGGATCCGGAGGGCTTGCGGCTCAGTTTCGTTCTCGAGCCTGCTTATTACCTCGGCATGATCGACTTCCCAGGAGCCTCCAAGCATTTTGCTTACAGCCGGCTGCTGCAAGTAGTGAATCTTCCTGAGGAGGATCCCTACGACCGGGCTCGCATCCCGCTTGCCGAGGAAGCATTGCGGCAATTCCTGCACAAGAATGGATATTTCCAAGCCCAGGTGCAATCTGAAATCAGGATCGATGACGCCCACCAGTTGGTGGATGTTAGCTTCTCCGTGAAGCTTGGGAAGCAGGCGCGAATCCAAAATGTTGACATGCAAGGTCCCTCCGGTTCGGAGGACGCCCGCTTGATTCGTACCGTCCGCTCACTGCGCGCCAGATTCACGGGAGCGTTGCTTAAGCGTGGTAAACCCTATTCACAGGAGCGTATTAAGGCTGCGACCGCACTGCTCAAAAAGGCTCTCGCACAGCAGCACCGCCTAGCCAGTACTGTTCAGGAAAATCCCCCGCAATACCATCCCGAGACTAACCGCGTAGATGTCTCTTTCAAAATCGAATTAGGGCCAACGGTAACGATTCGGACGACTGGCGCCCGGGTTTCTGCCATTCCTTTTGTGGCGGGACGCCAAATCAAAAAGCTCATTCCTATCTACTCTGAAGGCGCCATCGATCGCGACTTGGTAGAAGAAGGCCGCCGTAATCTCGTGGATTATTTTCAAAAGAAGGGTTTTTTTGACGCTGAGGTGAAAACCGATTTCCAGCGCCAGCCGGATCAGGTTGTGGTTACGTATGAAATCAACCGCGGAAAGAAGCACAAGGTCGATCGCATTTCGTTCGATGGGAACTACAAGTTATCGGAGAAGGATCTGGTTGCCCAGGTCACCGTAAAAAAGTCTCATCTCTGGACGCACGGCAGTATCAGCCAGAAACTCATTAAGCAGAGTGTGGATAATCTGGAAGCGCTGTACAAAGACAGAGGATACGAAGACGCCAAGGTCAAACCCCGGGTCACCGACCACGAACCTAAAGTCGATGTCGCATTTGAAATCCAGGAAGGCCCGCAAACCCTCGTCGACAATGTTCAGGTGACGGGGAATCGAAGCGTTCCCTATGAGCAATTGACCGCCCCCCAAGGATTTCAGCAGCGGCCCGGCTCGCCATTCTCGCCGAGACGTCTTACCGACGATCGCAACCGCATCTCAGCCACATACTTGAACCGAGGATATTTAAATGCCGAGGTAAAGGCGACCGTGACTCGGCATCCGGATGATCCTCATCAGGTGGACATTGCATACGCCATTAGTGAGCGCCAAGTTGTGCGAGTCAGCGACGTAGTGTATTTGGGTCAAAAACGAACGCGTCTTTCCCTGATTAAGAAAACAGCAGCAATTCCGCCGGAAGCGCCCATGAGTAGGGGGCAGTTGCTGGAAGCAGAGACCCGCCTTTATGACCTGAACGTATTCGATTGGGCTAGTGTCGGGCCGAGGAAGCCGATTACTGATCAGACCGAAGAAGAAGCGCTGGTCAAAGTGAATGAGGCTGAGCGAAACGAAATTACTTACGGAATTGGGTTTGAGGTATCTCACCGCGGCGGAAATGTTCCCGGCGGGACGGTGGCAGTGCCAGGACTGCCAACCATTGGCCTGGGCAGCAACAAAATCGCCCCTAGCCAATCTACCTTCGCCAGCCCACGTGGCTCGATTCAGTTCACCCGTCGAAATATGCGAGGCCTGGCCGAGACGGCCAGCGCGTCAATCCTGCTTTCTCGCCTCGACCAGCGGGCGATCACAAGCTACACTCAGCCTCACTTTCTGGGTTCACAGTGGGGTTCGCTCACCAGCTTCTCCGTTGAGCGCACGACCGAAAATCCACTTTTTGCGGCTGGCCTGGGTGATCTGTCGTTTCAAGTCGAGCGACGCCTAAGCCGAAAGAGCAATACTCGCCTTCAAATTCGCTACGACTTCAACAAGACGAGTCTTTCACACTTGCTTGTACCCGCACTGGTGTTGCCGCAGGACCGCAACGTGCATCTTTCCACGCTCTCCAGTACGCTGATTCGGGACACTCGCGACAAACCGCTGGATGCCCACCGTGGTCTCTTTTCCACAGTGAATCTGGGAATTACGCCTACCCAACTAGGCTCCAGTGCCAGTTTTGCGAAGCTCTACGGACAATATGCCTTCTACAAACCAATTCGCTCGATGGTTTTCGCCAATAGTGTGCGCCTGGGCCTGGCCAAGGCGATTGCTGGAAGTTTTGTTCCCACCAGCCAACTTTATTTCTCAGGCGGCGGAACCTCGCTACGCGGTTTCCCCATTAATGAAGCCGGACCACAACGGCTGGTGCCTTTCTGCAATGTCCTACAGGGCCAGTCGGGGTGCGTGAATGTCACGGTGCCCGTCGGTGGAAGACAGCTCTTCATCTTGAACTCCGAGCTTCGATTTCCGCTGCGAATTGTAGAAGCGCTGGGAGGGGTGGTCTTCTATGACGGCGGCAACGTTTACAGCGCCATCAACTTCCGCAATTTTGTAGATAACTACACGAATACGGTCGGAATCGGGCTTCGCTATTCAACTCCTATCGGCCCCATTCGCATCGATGTGGGGCGCAACCTGAATCCCGTACCCGGAATCAGAGCTACCCAGTACTACATCACGCTAGGCCAGGCCTTTTAGGGGATGTCATGCAGTGGTGGCGGACAATCAGATGGACGGCGGCTAGTTTCGGAATCTTGATTCTCGTTGCGGTACTTGGCGGATATCTTTACCTGCAGAGTCGTGGGTTTCAGGAATATGCGCTTCGCACGATCGTGCAGGGAGTGAACGAGGCAACCGGTGGACGAGCTGAGATTCGCAATCTCGACTTCCAGCTCTCCAAGCTCACGGCGCATCTCTATAAGATCACGATCCACGGGAACGAGCCTGCGGAGCGGTCTCCGCTATTACAAGTCGATAAAATTACCGTGGGTCTTAAAGTTCAATCAATGTGGCATCACAAAGTGATTCTGAGCGAACTTCTCATTGATCACCCTGTGGTCCATGTGGATGTTGGTCGTGACGGCAAGAATAATATTCCGTCATCTCCACCCCAAAGCAGCAGCAGCAACACGAGTGTCTTTGATTTGGCTATAAGACAAGTGCTTTTGACCAACGGGGAGGTCAACTATCAGGACCAGAAGACACCCATCGATGCAGATCTTTACGATCTCGGCACCGACATCCGTTTCGAGCCGCTGATGAAGCGCTACAGCGGATCAATGTCCTACGGCAACGGTCGTTTGAGGTATGCGGAATATTCCTCTCTTCCTCACAGTTTGAATGCAAAGTTCACCGCAAGTCCTTCCCGCTTTTCGCTCGAATCTGCCGTATTGAATGTAGGGTCGTCAGCGGTGTCCGTTCACGCGGATGTAACCGACTACAACAATCCTCATGCCGAAGGTGCCTATGAAATTCGGATTCACACGCAGGACTTTGCCTCGATGTCCCCGGGTGTCCAACCGGTTGGCGATCTGTCGTTGGCCGGCAAAATTCACTATCAGAACGCCGTGAACCAACCCCTGCTTCGGTGCCTTTCCATCGATGGCCGACTGGCCAGTGATGCGCTGGCGGCTTCGACGTCCCAAGGCCGCCTGGATCTTCGAAAGATTCAGGGACAATATGAGATGGCCAATGGAAGCTTGCATGTAAAAAAGGTCGGAGCAGATGTGCTGGGTGGGAAAGTTATTGCTGACGTCGACATAGAAAACTTGGTTACAACGCCGACGTCCAGGGTGCGAAGTGCTTTCCGAAGCATCTCATTGCAGGCTGCCAAGCAAGCCATCCGCCAGCCGCAACTGCAGGGAGTGAGCCTGGCGGGAACTCTCGACGGCACGGCAGATGCCGCGTGGACGGGCAGCGTCAGTAACCTGCGCGCACGCACCGACTTGACTCTTAGATCTACAGCAAACGGGACGGCCAAGGGCTCGTCGACCGCGATTCCGATCGACGGATCCATCCACATGACTTACGACGGAGCGCAAAATGTCATCGCATTCCGCCAAACTGAGCTCCGGATGCCTTCGACGACACTCACTGTTCAAGGAGAGATTAGCAACCATTCGAACCTGCAAGTTCAAGCCAATGCCATCGACCTGCATCAGCTTGAGGCACTGGCATCGGTCCTGCGCCCTGACCAATCCGCCACCCACATCTCCGGCTCGGCAACGCTGAACGCCGTGGTGCGAGGGTCGGCCCATCAGCCAGAACTAGTTGGTCAATTGAATGCCCAGAATCTTCAGGTACAGAGTAGTCAGTGGAGCAGCGTGAAAACCGCGTTCCTGGCGAATCCCTCGCAGATAAGCTTGCAGAACGGTTCACTGGTCAACGCGCATCAAGGGAAAGCTGCTTTCAGCGCCAGTGTGAAGCTGCACAATTGGTCCTATGCTCCCTCGGATCCGATCGCAGCTCGCCTCTCGGCGCAACAAATGTCGGTGGCTGATTTGCAGCGACTTGCGAACCTGCAATATCCGGTGTCCGGAGACTTATCCGCCGACATTACAATTCACGGCTCGCAACTCAATCCAGTTGGGACTGGATCAGCAAAGATCGTGAATGCTCGCGCTTACGATGAGCCTGTCCAGAATCTCGCACTGAAATTCACCGCCGACAAAGGTTCCGTCACTTCTACTTTAGACGTCAGCGTACCTGCGGGTTCGGGCAATGCGACTCTCTCCTACACCCCTAAAACAAAAGCGTACAAGGTCCGCCTCAACGCCCCGTCCATAGTTTTGCAAAAGCTGCATGCTATTCAGGCCAAGAACCTTCCTTTGACCGGGACCTTAACCGCAACTGCCGATGGCGAGGGAACACTGGACAACCCGCGGCTGAATGCCGTTCTCCAACTGCCTCAAGTTCAACTTCAGCAGAACTCGATTTCCAACCTGAAAGCCGAACTGCGCGTGGCCGATCAGCACGCGGATCTGAATGTTAATTCGCAGGTCGCGCAATCCTCGATCCAGGCGCACGGCCGCGTGAATCTCACTGATGGGTACTACGCCGACGCAGCTATTGATACCACGAGCGTGCCAATCGATGTACTGCTTAGCGCGTACGTGCCTAATTTGCCTCAGGACCTAAAAGGCCAAACCGAATTGCATGCAACCCTCAAAGGTCCTTTAAAAGACAAATCCCAACTCGAGGCTCATCTCACAATTCCAACTCTCCACGTCAGCTACCAGTCGCTCGAAATCGGGGCGGCAACTCCTATCCGCGCGGATTACCTGCATTCCACGGTCACTATTCAACCGGCAGAGATCCGCGGGACCGGTACATCTCTGCGCGTGCAGGGCAGTATTCCGTTGGCCGGGACGGCCAAGCCCAACCTCACAGCACAGGGTTCCGTAGACGTCCGCGTGCTGCGCATCGTGCAGCCTGATATACACAGTTCAGGGATTCTCTCGCTGGACATCCACGCATCTGGATCTGCCCAAAGTCCCGCCGTGCAGGGTCAGATGCGCCTGCAGGACATTGCTTTATCGACCCCAGCTGCTCCTCTCGGAGTGGAGAAGCTCAATGGAACACTCGATATCAGCCAAGACAGATTGCAGATTTCGAGCCTCAATGGGCAGGTCGGAGGGGGCCAGATCTCGATGGCGGGCTCGGTTACTTATCAGCCAGCTGTGCAATTCAACGTGGCAGTGCACAGCCAATCCGTACGCTTGCGTTATCCCGATGGCTTGAGGGCAGTCCTCGACAGCAATCTTGTTCTTGTCGGAACCAGAGAAGCATCCACGCTCAGCGGACGCGTGTTGATTGACAGCCTCTCTTTCACTCCCGATTTCGATCTCGCAAATTTCAGTGACCAGTTTAGCGGCAGCACTGTGCCCAGTCAGCCTGGCTTCGCGGATACAGTTAAACTCGCGGTCCAGGTACAGTCGAGCGACAACCTCAGCGCTACAAGTTCGGAAGTAAGCCTGGAAGGGCGTGCAAACCTTAAAATCACTGGCACGGCCGCGAACCCAGTCGTGACCGGCCGTACCGACCTTACCGCAGGGGAGCTTTTCTACCGCAACGTCCGCTATCAACTTCAGCGTGGCATCATAACATTCGAGAACCCAAACGAAACCCAACCTGTAATGAACGTATCGGTCACGACCACTGTTGAGCAGTACAATTTGACCCTCACCCTGCGTGGACCATTGGATAAGCTCACAACATCCTACGTCTCTGACCCTCCACTAGCGACCGCTGACATCATTAACCTGATCGCCCGCGGTAAAACCACGCAGGAGGCCAGCGCGACTAGCCAGAGCACGGATTCGATGATCGCCTCCCAGGCCGCCAGTCAAGTCAGCAGCAGCGTCCAGAAACTTGCGGGTATCTCCAGCTTGCAGATCGATCCGCTGCTCGGAGGTAACAATCAGAACCCCTCAGCTCGTGTTGCCATTCAGCAGCGGGTCACAAACAAGTTCCTTTTCACGTTTTCGACTGATGTTTCCCAGCCAGGCAGCGAGTTGGTTCAAGGCGATTACAAGATCAACAAGCGATGGTCGGTCAGTGTGGCTCGCGACCAAGTCGGAGGAGTCTCTGTCGATGGCAAATTCCACACAAGGTTCTGAGTCTTCCGCCAAACTCACACCTCATGAGTTCCTTTTTATGCCGCGCGGTCCAATGTGGCGTCAGGAGACGTCTTATCTTCCTGTCTTAGTGGGCCTGCTTTCGTTCCTTTAGCCAATTCCGCTTCAGTTCCGCGCCCGCGATAAAGAAAAATGATGTCCAATAGAACCAAGTCATGAACGCAATGAAGCCTCCCAATGTTCCATAGGTCCGGTTGTAGTCAGCGAAATGCCGAAAATACAGCCCTAGCAGATAAGACAGGCCGATCCAGAACGTCACCGAGAGGATTGCGCCGGGAAGAGTCGCCAGAAAGCGCTGTTTCACATTTGGAGCGATAAAATAAAGAACTTCGACGGCAAACACGGTAAATCCAACCGCCACTGTCCAGTGAACCACAGGCCAGAGCCAGACAAAAACGCCTGAAAGGTAGAACCTTTCCGCCAGCCACTCCCCAAACCTCGGACCGACAATCATCACCGCCAGCGCAACCAGCAGCAGAAGTCCGGTTACAACCGCGAGGCCCACCGCAAGCAGCCGGGTCTTCCAGAACGGGCGATCATCGGTGACATCGTAGGCGGTATTCAAAGCCTCAATCATCGCGTCGAATGCGGTGGACATCACCCAAAGCGTGCCTAACATGCCGAGTGAAAGCCATGTCCTGCGATTTGCAGAGAGTGCGTCGGCCAGCACGGAATAAATCAGGCGCATGGTGTCGGCGGGCAGAAGATGTTGCATGAGAGCTAATTCGAGCCGAAAAGGTTAGGGAGCGGAATATACCCGAGCACTGCGGACAGAAAGATTAAGCCGGGGAAGACCGCGAAGATGCAGTAATAAGACAATGCCGCGGCCGCCTGTAGGGTCTCATTGCGAACCACGTCATGGCACGCACGTCTAACCGCACCGCTCGCGTCGGGAAATGTCACGCTGCTTAGATGCGTGCGAGCGACACGAAAATCGAGCGATTATTGGGGAATAAAAATTTCATCCGAGCTGGTACAGACCCGCTGATTTGAGGGTATTAATGTGACGCCACTCACGAACGGGCCGAAGCAAGATAAAAATTGGGAAACGGTGGTGCATCTGCCCCGTACTTCTAATTGGAGTATCGCCACCAGAGTTGGTATTGTTTCTTGATTTCAACGAAGGAGTGGCCCGGCAAAATGGACACCTGTCAGAACCCGGAGGCATACAACCCAAGTCGCCACGACTCGGAAAATCAGCTCACCGATGGAGCAATTGGAGTCCTTCCGCTCGGAGGTCGTCCAAACTCAAAGGGTTGGACATCTGACCCTCTGGTCTCGCAACGCATGCATAGAATGAGAGCTAAGCCCTAGTGAGCGACCTGAGACATAGGTGACACATTGTACCGGACACATGGGTGACACTTTTTCCCCGTAATGGGGAGGGAGTGATGCCTTGGAAGGAGTGTTCGGTCATGGATGAAAGACTGCAGTTTGTGGC
>JABCYV010000157.1 GCA_013290025.1 Acidobacteriota bacterium | reverse complement strand
TGGCCATGCACGTCCTGAAGCCTGGCATGACAGAGCGCGAGATCTCCGCCCTCCTGCAATATGAATGGGGCAAACGAGGATGTGAGCGTCCGGCGTATGCTCCTATTGTCGGGGCCGGATTGAATTCCAGTGTATTGCACTACTCTGACGACTCGGGGCCGATTAACGCTGGAGACCTGATTCTGATCGATGCCGCGGGTGAGTATTCTATGTATGCGTCTGACATCACGCGCACCCTGCCTGCATCCGGAAAATTCACGCCCCGGCAGCGGGAGATTTACGAGATTGCGTTGGGGGCGCAGAACGCGGCGATCGCGGCCTTTCAGTCGGGAAAGTCAATGCTTAGTCGCGACCGGCCAAACTCTCTCTACCAAGTTGCCTACGACTACATCGATTCCCATGGCAAGGACTCGCACGGCGAACGGCTGGGCAAATACTTCAACCACGGTCTGAGTCACTACGTTGGCTTGAACGTGCACGATGAAGGCGACTACGACGTCCCGGTTGGTCCCGGAATGGTGTTCACCATCGAACCAGGGATCTACATTCCGGAGGAAAAGCTGGGCGTGCGCATCGAAGATGTATTTTACGTGGACGCAGCCGGCAAGCTCATCAACCTCACTCAATCGCTTCCACATACGGTCGAGGAAGTCGAACGCGCGATGGCGAATAAATGATGTCGCGTGATTCTCTCAGGGCAGCCCAACTTCGTTTTGGTATCCTAATGCATCGTGCGGATGCTCTGGTGGTTTCTCATTCTAGCCTGCAGCACAGGAGCTGTGTTGTGGGTAGGCATGGCGCTTTATCTTCGTGTGCGCCGTCACACCAAGGAAAGCGGCTCTGGAGAGACGCAGGCGAAAGACTAGACGCAGCCTAAGTCTTCTGGAGTACCTGGATTTCAGAATCGAATTGGAGAACGCGCAAATATGGCAAACTCCGAGACTCAAACTCTCAGCGCTGGTGATCGAGTCCTATACTGGGCACAGCAGGCGGTGATCCTAGTCGGTGCAAGCCTGTTTGTCGCGTTATGCGCCCGTGTCTTCCTGCCGTTGCGCTTCACGCCTGTGCCTCTGACGCTACAAAACTTTGCGGTGTTGTTGGTGGGTTTGGCGCTGGGCGGATGGCGCGGGTTTGCAGCTTTACTGCTGTACCTGGCCGAAGGCGTTGCAGGAATGCCAGTGTTCAGCCCGACTGGACCCGGCGGTCTGGCGCAATTGCTCGGTCCCACCGGTGGATTTCTGCTCGCCTATCCGGTGGCTGCGGGTCTGGCAGGGTGGATCGTTGAGCGGGGCAAGATCAGTTTCGCGCGCGCTGCCCTGGCTGGTTTTGGGGCCGAGATTGTCTTGTTTGCCGGTGGAATTTGCTGGCTGGCGATTTTGACTCACTCTTTCGCTCAGGCTGCGAAGTTTGGTCTCTACTTTTTTATCTTTGCAGAGGTCATCAAAGTGATGATGGCTGCCGCGATCTCGACCGGCTGGCGACGTGCCTACGGAGTCCAGCCATGAACTTGATCACAGAAGCAAAAGATTCCGTGCAGAGCGGTGCGATGACTCCCGTCCGTGAAATCACGGTTGCTCACAGCCCTGATTCCGATGATGCCTTCATGTTCTACGGCTTGGCCACGAATAAAGTCCGCGCATCCGGATTGCGTTTCACCCACACCCTGTGCGATATCGAGACGTTGAACCGCAGGGCAATGGAAGGCGATGGTCTGTACGACGTTACAGCTATTTCGTTTCACGCCTATCCATATGTTCAGCACAATTATGCGCTACTTCCGAGCGGCGGCAGCGTCGGGGACGGCTACGGTCCCATGATTGTCGCTACCCGGGCCTTTTCACAAAGCGAGATCAAGTGGAAGCGCATCGCGATTCCAGGCACACTGACGACGGCGTACCTTGCCCTGAGACTGTTTGCGCCGGGGATCGACACTGAAGTCGTTCCCTTCGATCAGATTATTCCTCAAGTGCTGGAAGGTAAGTACGAGGCTGGTCTCATCATTCACGAGGGCCAGTTGACCTACGGGAAGTCGGGTCTGCAGCGCATTGTAGACCTGGGCAAGTGGTGGCTGAAAATGACCGGATTGCCACTGCCGCTGGGAGGAAATGCCATCCGCCGTAACCTCGGCCCGGAGCTGATCGCCAGCATAGCAACTGCCCTGCGCGGAAGCATTCAGTATGCGCTGGATCATCGCGATGAGGCGCTGGCCTATGCCATGCAATTTGTTCGTGATCTGGATCCGCAGCTAGCCGATAAGTTTGTCGGCATGTACGTGAACGAGCGCACTCTGGACTACGGGCCGGATGGCCGGGAAGCTGTCCGCCGCTTGCTTGACATGGGGCACAAGGCAGGAATTATTCCGCAAGCGGCCAACGTGGAGTTTGTGGTCTAAGGAGTTCGTCTCTATTTCATAACGACGAGCCAACGGACTAGACTACCTCACCGTTTCCTTGAAAGAGAACACCGGATCAATATCCACCGGCACGCTGGTAGCGGACTTTAATGCAGACTGCAGGTCAGCCGGCATGACGTCGTATTTTTTGAACCAACGCTCAGCCCGCTGCCGGTCTCCCGTGGCTTCGATTTCCAGAAGTACCTTGGCCAGATCGTTAAGAGCAATGGGCATGACTGCGTAGTCGATCGCGTAACGTCCCGAAGGTTCGCGCTTGATCGCGCCGCGCTCACAGAGATAGTTGAATTCCATCATTTCGGCTTTGCCGTGCGCTTCCGCGATGCCAAAACGGACGGTACGGAAAATTCCCGCCACATAAGAAGCGTAGTACTCTTGCGTTTTATCTTTGGGCAACACCTCATGATCCATCAGCCACTTTAGCCCGAACATCCCCACTACATCGGCTTTGGCTTCCTCCAAGCCGCTGTAGATCGGTCCAATCGCCTCCCGAATATTCACCTTGCCGGAAGATGTGCGAGCGAACGCTGGACCCAGTCCGTGCGCCATCTCGTGCATGATGGTGCCCAGCATGTAGCCTTCGCCGGAGGCTTTCGCCGCCTGCTCCGGACGCATCATGCACTTGGCCAGCGGCAAGATTACGTAATTCACGCGTGCATCCATGAAATTCTTGAAGAAGATTTTCTTGCTGCCTTTCAACTCATGCACGCGTGGGTCGTTGGGCAAATTGTCAGCGACGGCCTGGTAGCCATGGCGGAGATCGCCCGTACGGTACGGAGCGTCCATCACCTCCATGGGAGTTTGCAGGCCATGCTTCGAGGGGCGATCCTCCGCGGTCAAGGGCAGAGCATCCTGGACGTCGGCCACGTACTTCTGGAACACTGCCAGCTTTTGACTTTCCTCCGCATTGCGAATCAACACCGCGGCGCCATAGGAAGCTTTCAGTCCCATGAGCGTGTCGTCGTAGGTTTCATATGGTGCAAAGATTACGTCGAACTTTGGATCCTTCAAATCAAGCCAGGCAAGGTCGCTCTGATAGTAGTCGTCGGTAAGCAGAGCATCGGCGCGCAGGCGCAAAAAATTGGCGAATGCGGGATCATCGCTCAGGGTAGCCGCTTCCCGCAGATCCTGAGCCGCCGGTTCCAAAAATGAACGATAAGCGACGTGGTACGGGACCGCTTCGAGCTGTTCGCCATGCCAACGCACGATCGTGGTCGTGCTGTAAAGTTCCGCTTTCTTTTCTGGATGATCTTTGACGTACTGCTCGATCTGCTCGCGCGTCAATCCTTTGGAATAAAAGCCCCGCGTCGGAGGCATGGGGTCGGTGCCGACGAATGGCTTGTTGTTGTCGATGAGGTCAAAGCGTGAGGCATTGATCCATAGATATCGCCGCAGCGCTTCGTCTTTCCGATCCTTGCTTCCCGCTAGAGATTGGTAGAGAGTCAAGCCATCAGGATCAAGCTGCCGCCAGAAAATTTCCTCCAGGTAGCGCGATGCGTCTACGAGCTTCTCGACCAGTTTTTGTTCGCGATCGGTCAAACCGATGGAGTGAAAGGACATTTCTACCCGGCGGAACCGGGCTAGACGTTGATCCAGATCAGGTACTACATGGACGTTTGCGGAGACCGCGCTTTTGGCCGCGGCTTCGCCCGTTCGAGAATGACTTGTCCGCGCTGAAGTTGTAGGAACCATAAAAAGAAAAACAACTAGGAAGACCAAAGCGGCCCATGTTGTCATAAACTCTGAATTCTAACAGAGTGGATTCGACCCTCCCGCAGCCGTGAATCTCGCCAGTCAACGCCATCTCCCGTTATGATGTTTATATGATGGTCGGCGAAGGAAATTCTGTTCGTGAGCAGACCTTGCTCATCGACGCGGATGACACGCTCTGGGAAAATAACATTTATTTTGAGCGCGCCATCGCCGGATTCATATCGTTTCTGAATCATCATGAGTACTCTCCCGAGCAGGTACGTGAGGTTCTCAATCAAGTCGAGCGTGAATGCATCGTCAGCCACGGTTACGGGCTGCACAGTTTTGCTCATGCCCTGACCCAGACCTTCGAGCGACTGGCGGTTGAGCCGCTCACTCCCGCCCTACACGAAACCATCAGCGGCTTCGCTCACACAATCGCTGATCACCCAGTCGAGATCCTTCCGCAGGTGCCCGAAACTCTAGAGTACCTTTCCGGGCGACACCATTTGATACTCTTGACCAAGGGCGCGCTTGAGGAACAATCCGGAAAGGTCGAGCGATCTGGACTGAAGGACTATTTTGCGGAGATAGAAATCGTTCCGGAAAAAGACGTGACCACTTACTCCACAGTGGTTTCTAAGCATGGACTGTCCGCCGAATCAACCTGGATGGTTGGGAACAGCCCCAAGTCGGACATCAATCCGGCTCTGGCAGCGGGCTTAAATGCCGTGTTTGTGCCGCATGGCGCTACCTGGATTCTCGAACATGAGGAAGTGATGCCGGCGCAGCCACCCAGCCGCCTCCTGGTGGTGGAAAGATTCTCGGAGCTGCAGCAGCACTTCTAGAGCAGTTGAATAACCAGCTGAATAACCAGTTTTTGTGTGGGCCACCTCGTGTATGAACGGGGGCGGTCTCACTTGACTGCGGTAACGCTGGGATCGACAATGTGCGACGGCGTTCTTCCCAGGTCAATCGGCTCCGGTGCAAATGACGAACGTTCCGCCCAAGGAGTCCAGCGTGAAGCGATTCATCCTAATCACAACCGTTTTGATTTCCGGCATCTGGCTGACCTTGGTAGCTCCCGCCGTTGCCCAACATGAGCATCCCGCCGGCGAACCAGAAAAACTCGGCAAGGTAAATTTCCCGATTTCCTGTGACCCAGCGATGCAGCCGCAATTCAGCAGCGCGGTTGCGATGCTTCATTCCTTCTGGTACGAGAAGGCCGCGGAGGTGTTTACCGCCGTAGGGGAAAAAGATGTTACTTGTGGCATGGCCTACTGGGGAGTGGCCATGACGCACTACCATCCGATCTGGGAAGCGCCTGGCCCAAACGACTTGAAAGCCGGTTGGGCGGCGGTTGAAAGAGCGAAGTCCGCCGGAGCCAAGTCGCAGCGAGAGCAGGATTACATCGCGGCCATCGAGATCTTCTACAAAGATTCCGACAAGGTGGACCATCGAACCCGCGCGCTGGCGTATGAAAAAGCAATGGAGCGACTTCAAGCCCGCTTTCCAGACGATCAAGAGGCAGCGATTTTCCACGCTCTTGCTCTGCTGGCAACCGCGCCTCCTTCCGACAAGACATACGCAAACCAGAGGGAAGCGGGCGCGATTCTGGAGAAGATTTTTGTGCAGCAGCCCGACCATCCGGGAGTAGCACATTACATTATCCATGCGTACGACTATCCGCCGCTTGCCGGAGAGGCCCTGGATGCGGCGCGGCGCTATGCGAAGATCGCCCCGGACTCGCCGCACGCACTCCACATGCCTTCGCACATTTTCACCCGGCTTGGACTTTGGCAAGAGTCCGTCGCTTCCAACCTCGCTTCGGCTGCCGCGGCACAGAAATACAACGCGCCTGGGAACGAGCTGCACGCGAAAGATTACCTAATGTATGCGTATCTCCAAATGGGCAAGGACGGCAAGGCAAAAAAGGTGCTCGAGGCGGCGCCGCAACCGCGGCAAGGTGACCCGCAGTATTTCAACGGACTCTATGCCGCCGGAACCATGCCTGCGCGTTACGCTGTGGAGCGACATCGCTGGGCGGAAGCTGCGGCGCTCACCGTGCCGCCGAATATATTTCCCGGCGGGCGTTATGCCTGGACCGAGGCGAATATCCATTTCGCGCGGGCTCTGGGGGCAGCGAAAACGGGCGACACCGAAGCGGCGCGAAAGAGTCTGCAGCAGCTCGGTTCGCTTCGCGATACGCTCACTCAGGCGAATGAGAAATACTGGGCGGAGCAGGTGGAAATCCAGCAGGAGATTGCGGCTGCGTGGTTGGCCTTGGCCGAGGGGAAGCAAGAGGACGCCTTGCGGCAGATGCGTGCTGCCGCTGACCATGAGGATGCGACTGACAAGCACCCGGTTACTCCGGGGGTCATCCTGCCGGCTCGTGAGCTTCTTGGGGAAATGTTGTTGGAATTGAAGCAGCCGGCCCTGGCGGTTATGGAATTCGAAGCTAGCTTGCGCACCGCACCAAACCGTTTTAACGCGCTCGCCGGCGCCGGACGTGCTGCCAAACTCTCCGGTCACCGCGAAAAAGCGAAAACGTATTACGCCAAGCTGATGTCCGTTTGCGACCATGGCGACGAGGAGCGGCCTGAGTTGGCAGATGCGCGGTCCCTCTTGAGCCAGAAGTGAACTTGGGTAGCGCCCAACACTGACTGTTGAATGAGAAGTGCTGTTCCTCAGCACCAAACTAACCAACAAGTCTCGTACTCCTGCTGGTTTAACGCGTGTTACTCTTTTTCTGCTCTGGGTTTTCTGCGTCCACTAAGCGTGGCCGTGCAGAAAAATAATTTCCGGCGGCTGTTGCGAACCGTTGAGGCCGTGTCTGATCTCGGACCTGAAATAACGGCCGAGCGCGAGTTCCCGCAGACCGCGCGCGCTATGGTGTCGGCACTGATGCAGGCGGCCGACGCCCGCGAAGTCGCGCTCTTTAGTTTCAGTGACAAGCCCTCCATGTTGGTTTCTATCGCGTCAGACGGCTTTGCCCTGATGCCCGAGCCGGCCATTATTCCGCTGCTGCCCAGGCATGTCCACGCCCTGATCACAGCCCGCGGACCAGTGGTCCTGACCTCCAGTTCTTACTCGATCTTCCTCAGTTCGAATGGCAATGTCGCGCCCGAACTCTTCAGATGCATTGCTCCCTTGAAGGTGGGCGGGAAGCTGGTTGGCATGGCAGCGCTGGGGCGCCGGGAGGCGGATGCTCTCTACGCTGCGGAGGAGCTCGATGCGCTCGATCTATTGTGCAACTACGTGGCCCTCGCAATCCAAAATCACACGCTCGCGCAGAGCCTGGCTCAGCGTGTGGGAGAGAATCTGCGGCTGATGGCGTCATTGCACGGTTTCTATGACACGGCGCTGGAGGCTTTTGCCGCTGCCATCGACGTCAAGCACATCAATATTCATGGGCACTCGCTGCGCGTAGGACGTTACGCCGCAGGCATTGGAGAGGCCATGGGGATGGAACCGGGCGACGTCGCGGCGCTACGCTCCGCGGGTTACTTGCACGACATCGGCAAGGTCGCTGTCGACAAGCGGCTGTTCGGAAAACCTTCCGCTCTCGATCCGGAAGAGTTCCGCGAGATGGCAGACCACACCATAGTGGGGCACCAGATCGTGAGTGGTGTGCAGTTTCCTTGGCCGCGGATTCCGGAGATTGTGCGCTCGCACCATGAGCGTGGCGATGGCTCAGGCTATCCCGACGGATTAGTGATGGACGATGTAGCCATGCCTGTGCGCATCATCGGGCTAGCGGATACCTTCGACGCTATGACCAGCGAGCGGCCTTACCGCGAACCGCTCTCGGTGGGTAGCACCTTGAGTGAGATCGTGCGGCTGGCGCCGCAGAAGTTTGATCCTAACGCGGTGCAGGGATTGCTGCTGCAAGTCCGCCGGGATGCCGTGGGCAGTAACCGGGCCCCTTTCCTCGAGGACCGGACAGGGCTGAACATAGCCCCAGGCGACATCGACCAACTAGCCGCCAGTCTGCAGCATAAGATCAGCCACGGACGTATGTACTTAACCTAAGTCCGAAAAGGCAATGCCGCCAGGCGCTGCGTCTGCGCGAAACCAACGTAACGGTCCGGCCAACAACTTTTCCCCCGGTTTGGGTTGATAATTCTTGGAAGCTTGTTGAAGTTGCTTGTCGTCGGTCGCTTTTTGGGATGACCGAAGAGGGAAGATAGAATTTGTTTTCAACCAGCTCTGAGGCGGATCTCTAAGTAGAGAAAGACGCATGCGATTCGCACCCCGACAACTCGGTGTTGCGATAACCCTATCGTTACTGGGATTTGGCCTTCCAGCCCAACTTGCTCAGGGCAATAAGGACAAGCACGACTCTCCTGTAACCGAGATGGAGGAGCAGAAGCGTGCGCCGCACGCGCTGAATCGTCTGACCTTTGGACCCCGCCCTGGCGACATTGATCGGGTGATTGCGATGGGCGTTGACAAATGGATCGACCAGCAACTTCATCCCGACAAAATTGACGATCAGGCGCTGGATGCCCGCCTGGCTGCGTTTCGAACCCTGCGCATGAGCACGCGAGAGATTGTGGAGAATTTTCCGCCCGAGCCGGTGATCAGAGCAATCGCGGAAGGCAAACAGTCGTTGCCCTCCGATCCGACCCGGCGCGCGATATATCAGGCGCAACTTGAACGCTATCAGGAAAAGTTGGACCGTAAGCAGGCGACAGCGAATACCGAATCCACGACCACAATGCAACCGGGCGTGATGAGCGACGACGATCGTGCCCGCCGCCACGAAGACCGCATATCTGCTGATCAGACCATCCAGGAGCTTCTGGACGTTCCAGCGGACCAACGTATGCGGACAATCCTCAAGATGTCTCCCGACGAAGAGCGGGTGCTCAGCGCCTCGCTTAAAGGCGATAAGCGTGACCAATTCATCGCAGACATGAGTCCACAGCAGCGCGAAACTTTGATGGCTCTCAACAATCCGCAACAGGTTGTGGTCGACGAACTGGTCCAGAGCAAGCTACTGCGTGCAACCTACAGTGAACGCCAGTTGCTGGAAGTGATGTCCGATTTCTGGTTTAACCATTTCAATGTGTTTATCGGCAAGGATGCCGATCGTTATCTGCTCACCAGCTACGAGCGGGATGTCATCCGTCCTCATGCCCTGGGCAAGTTCGAGGATTTGCTGGTGGCAACTGCGCAGAGCCCGGCGATGATGTTCTATCTGGATAACTGGATGAGCGTCGGCCCGAATTCAGATGTCGCGAACGGCATTCGGAATCACAACGATTGGAGAAGAAGAGCAAGAAGCGCCGGTCCAGTAAGACAAGCCAAGGGCAAGCGTAGCGGGCTGAATGAAAATTACGGCCGCGAGCTCATGGAACTGCACACTTTGGGCGTCAATGGAGGCTACACGCAGAGAGATGTAACCGAAGTCGCGCGGGTCCTTTCCGGCTGGACGCTAAAAAAGCCCAAGGAAGGCGGAGGGTTCACGTTTGACGAGCGCATGCATGAGCCCGGAGACAAAATGGTGCTGGGTCGTCGCATTAAACCCAAGGGCGAGAAGGAAGGCCTCGAGGTCCTGCACATCCTGGCGCATCAGCCGTCGACTGCTAAGTTCGTCTGTACCAAGCTGGCCATGCGCTTCGTCTCCGATGATCCGCCGCCGGCGCTGGTAAACCGCATGTCGCAAACCTTCTTGAAGAAGGACGGCGATATCCGCGAAGTGCTGAAGACGATGCTGCATTCGCCGGAATTCTGGTCGCCCAACGCATATCGGGCGAAGGTGAAGACTCCGCTGGAGTTCGTGGTCTCGGCCGTACGTGTGAGCGGAGCTGATATCAGCGATGCCATGCCACTGGCTAGGCAGCTTCAAAATCTGGGAATGCCCCTTTACGGAATGCAGCCGCCAACCGGTTATTCAATGAAGGCTGACGCGTGGGTGAATTCTTCGGCTCTTCTGGGGCGCATGAATTTCGCTCTAGCATTGACGGCGGGAAAGATGAAAGGTGTTCAGCTAGACTCTCTGCGGGTGATGGGAGGTAGCGCTGCGCCCACTGACTCGCACCAGACTTTGGTGGTACTGGAAAATGATTTGCTCGCCGGCGACGTGTCCAAGCAAACCCACGATACGATCGCTGCACAAATCAATGATCCGAAAATTAGCCCGCGCCGCCTGGATGACCCGGCGCGACCTCCAAACGTGGGTGGGATTGCAGGCCTGTTGTTGGGTTCGCCCGAGTTTCAGAGAAGATAACGTGAAGTCAGAACCTAAAAGCTAGCAGCCAGGAGCCAGGAGCTCTTTATGTCGATCACGCGGCGCGTTTTCTTGAGAAATAGCGGCATGGCCGTCGTGGGCACGGCGGCGATTCCATCGTTTCTGACGCGTGCCGCTTACGGTGCGGAGTCACTGGGCGGCAAGCACAAACGGCTGGTGGTGATTTTCCAGCGCGGCGCGGCCGATGGTCTCAATATCGTGGTCCCCCATGGTGAGCAGGCCTACTATACGATGCGGCCGTCCATCAACATCCCACGCAACGCGGTGTTTGATCTAGATGGTTTCTTCGGTCTTCATCCCTCCCTGTCTGCTTTCCAACCACTGTGGAAGCAGCGCCATCTTGCGATTGTGCACGCTGCGGGCTCGCCCGATCCCAGCCGCTCTCACTTCGACGCGCAAGACTTCATGGAGTCGGGAACACCGGGGGTAAAGGCCACCGAAGACGGATGGTTGAGCCGCACCCTGCATTCGTTGCCCGAGCCGGGGGGTAAATCGGCTTTCCGGGCCATTGCTCTGGGGCCGTCCTTACCCAGAATTCTTTCGGGCAGTGAACCTGCGGTAGCCGTGAACAACATTAATGAATTCGGCGTGGGAGGCCGTAATCCCAACGCGGTGCCGATCTCGAAAACCTTTGAAGCCATGTACGACCAGTCAGTGGATTCCGTGTTGCACGGCACCGGTCGGGAGACATTCGAAGCGGTAAAGATGTTGAAGTCAGCCGATCCCTCGAAATACACGCCGTCCGCAAATGCCGACTATCCCAAGGGGCGCTTCGGCGACAGCCTCAAACAGCTCGCTCAGTTGATCAAGGCAAATCTTGGGGTGCAGGTGGCTTTCGCTGATATTGGGGGTTGGGACCATCACGTCAACGAAGGCAGTACCCAGGGCCAGATTGCAAATGTCTTGCGCGAATTTTCGCAGTCGCTGGCTGCATTCTGGACGGACCTTGGCGATCTCACGGAAGATACCGTGGTGCTCACAATGTCCGAGTTCGGCCGCACCGCGCGCGAGAACGGCAATCGCGGCACCGACCACGGCCACGCCAACGTGATGTTCCTCATGGGTGGTCCGGTGAAGGGCGGCAAAGTATACGGACGCTGGCCGGGGATTGACCAATCGCAGCTTTATGAGGGCCGCGATCTGGCCTTAACCACCGACTTCCGCCGTGTGATCGGCGAAGCGGTCTTTCATCACCTCGGAAACAGATCGCTGGATCAAGTGTTTCCGGGGTTCGACAATCAGCCGGGGAAATTCTTAAGGTACTTGGGATAGGCCCTGCGATCCCTTAGCGCGGGCCAATCGCCTTTAGCTCAATTACCGACACTTCGGAACGATCTCAACCCTGTACCTCTGATTAAACACAAATTCCTCAGCGGGTTTAGAATCCTGTTCACCCGCGAGGTTTGCACTGGGTGCATCTTTCTGCTGGTCAGCCTCATCAAAGTTGAGTACAACTGACTCAAGGAGAAACATGACCGAAAAGACGCGCACCGAGCGCC
>JABCYV010000156.1 GCA_013290025.1 Acidobacteriota bacterium | reverse complement strand
CGCTCCTGATCCTGGAACTCGTCCGAAAGATGATCGAGCGCAAGATTTCAATCCGTTCCATCGAGGGGCCAATCGGTATCGGACGTGCGACCGGACAAGCTGCCAAGAGAAAGGGTTGGACGCCGCTCTTGGAATTGACCTCGATGATCAGCTTAAACCTGGGCATCTTTAACTTGTTGCCCATTCCCATCCTCGACGGCGGAGTGATCATGCTGTTGTTTGTGGAAGGGTTGATGCGTCGCGATATCAGTCTGCCGATCAAAGAGCGAATCTACCAGGCGGCGTTCGTATTCCTGGTGCTGTTCGCGGTCATGGTGATTTACAACGATCTAGTCAAGACCTGGCCCGCCATCATGCAGAGATTGCCGTAGTCTAGGAGCGTGGCGGGCGCCGGCAGATTCCGGCCCCCACGTACGCCCGGAAGCTCTCATGGGGCCATAGTGCGCGCCAGGGCCATCGCTCCGCTGACCAAGTGACGGTTTCCCCTTCTGACCGCATGATTCCCAATGAAGCACATGCTAAACTAGAAGTTCCGGATGGCTAATATTCAACGTAGGAAATCTCTTACCGCGTCGATCGACGGCGTGCGCGTGGGCAGTGATGCACCGGTTGTGGTGCAATCGATGACCAATACCGACACCGCGGACGTCGTCTCCACGGTCCAGCAGGTTGCGGCCCTGGCTCGGGCGGGGTCTGAACTGGTTCGGGTCACGGTCAACAACGAAGAAGCGGCCGCCGCAGTTGCGCCCATTGTCGAGCAACTCGACAAGCAAGATGTGCGCGTCCCCATCGTCGGCGATTTCCACTACAACGGACATATTCTGCTCAAGAAGTATCCCGAGTGCGCGCGGGCGCTGGCCAAATACCGTATCAATCCGGGCAACGTTGGGATTGGCCGTAAGGACGATAACAATTTCCGAACCATGATTGAGGTGGCGGTAGAAAATCAGAAGCCAGTGCGCATAGGAGTGAATTGGGGATCGCTCGATCAAGCCCTGCTCACTCGCATGATGGACGAAAATTCCCGCCTGCCGGAACCGAAGGACGCGCGCGAAGTCACCATGGAAGCCATGGTTGTGAGCGCTTTGAACTCTGCGGCGTTGGCGGAGAAATACGGATTGCGACCAGAGCAGATCATTTTGAGTGCGAAGGTCAGCGGCGTGCAGGACCTGATCGACGTCTATCGGTCGCTCGCGGCTCGCTGCAATTATCCGCTGCATCTCGGATTGACCGAAGCCGGCATGGGAGCCAAGGGTGTCGTTGCCTCCAGTGCGGCCCTGGGCGTCCTGTTGCAGGAAGGTATCGGAGACACCATTCGGGTTTCGCTTACGCCCGCGCCCGGTGGCGATCGCACCGAAGAAGTGCGGGTCGCACAACAGATTCTGCAGTCGCTTGGAATTCGAAGCTTCACGCCGCAAGTTACAGCTTGTCCGGGTTGCGGGCGGACCACTAGCACCTTCTTTCAGGAGATGGCGGAGCAGATCCAGTCTTACCTGCGCGAGCAGATGCCGGTTTGGAAGGGACGTTACACCGGCGTTGAGGAAATGAAAGTTGCAGTCATGGGATGCGTAGTCAACGGCCCCGGCGAATCCAAGCATGCCAGTCTCGGCATCTCTCTTCCTGGAACTTTCGAAGAGCCCAAGGCGCCAGTCTACGTGGATGGACGTTTGTTCACCACGCTGAAGGGCGACAGAATTGTCGCGGAGTTCATTCAGATTCTGGATGAGTACGTGGAGTCCCACTACGCCGCGAAAGATGTAAGCGTGGGCGTCCCCGCCCGTGCTCTTGCCTCACGCTAACCGAAACAAATCCTCCCCTGTCTCTTCGTCCACGATAGGATCGGCAATCTTCTTCAGCTCGGGATAGTTTCGGAACAACACTTCCGGAGCCTTTACGCGTTGTCCGGTGAGCATGTGTTTGAGTTGCAGGGCGTTGACTCCGGCTTTAGCTTGAAAATGATTGTTGGCCACCACGTAGGTGACCTCGGCCTTCCGGGCGATGCGCTCGATTTTGTCTTTCCAGCCAGCCAGCTCTGAGTCGCGATAGAAGTAGTTGTAGCGGTCCTCGCTCTTCTCGGCTTCAAACCACTGATCATAATTTCGTCCATGCAGCCGGACGTATGCGGCTGGTGACGTCACGTGCTCAGTGGGTTCTAGCGAACGTCCCATCAACGGCTGGTCGATATTGCAGAAAGCGACATTTTTCTGAGAGAAGAAGCTTAGCGTTTCTGGGTTGTCCCAGCTCGCGTGCCGCACTTCCACCACGCGCGGATATTCGATGAACTGCCGCAGCAACCCATCCAGATATTCGCGGTTCAGCGATGTGTTCTTGTACGAAACTGGAAATTGGATCAGCAGGGCGCCGAGCTTTCCTTCGGCTGCCAGCGCTTCGAGCCCTTCGCGGGCCAGCGCCTCGTCTTCATCATTGGGCTGGATGGTGGCCGCAGAAGTCGGCTCCATGACTGCGAGTGGAGAGTGGGTGAAGGAGCGATGAAGTTTGGCTGTGAATACAAACCTGGGATTGACCTCTGCCGCCTTGCGCGTCCACAGCTTGGCCAAATGCGGCTTGATGTGTCCATAGAATGAAGTGTTGATCTCGACCATATCAAAGCAGCGTGCCAGGAACTCCAGTGGATGTTGCTTGCGATGATGCATTCCGGGAGGATAGAAAATTCCTTCCCAGTCTTTGTACGACCAGCCGGCGGTGCCGACGCGGATTTCACGCAATGATTCCATGATGGCGAACAACTGAAGCAAGCGCAGTTTGCAGGTTAGCACGGAGAGTTGTCCCGCGCAGCCACTACAGGCTAGTGGCGCAGTTGGTTGTCATCCTGAGCAAGAGTTCTTTGCGCAGCGAAAGCCTGCCCTGAGCGTAGTCGAAGGGGATCTGGGCGAGCCGCGCGAACCGTCGCGTTCCTTGCGACGCAATAATCGCGCGTTTGGCTCGCTCCCTTCTCAGACTGCACCACGACGGATTGCTGAAGAGGGAAGATAGAATTTTCCTTATTCCACGATTGACTGGCAGCGTGAATGGATCGGGATGTCGCCGGATGCCCTTCAGTAGAACGTCAGCACCACCCAATACACACCGTTCGGGTATCTTGTCGTCCGCGAGTAGCAGCTTCCCGCCGAGAATTTGTGAATCGCCCGGTCTCCGATGAACTTTGATGCATTGTCGGGCACCGTATCCAACTGCATGCTGGTGTAGCGAAGAACGTAGCGACTGGTGATTTCGCGCGCGAGCGGGATGGCCAGGGAGTCCGCCTGGGCCATTGAGCAGGCGGCGGCCTGAACAGTTCGGCCGTCAACTCGCTGCAACTGTGGCAGCCCGGCACTAGCGCGCATACGGCTAACCCTGGTAGCCACTATGTCATCCGACACGTCCGCGGAATGCGTGATCGAACCCTGTCCGAAATCCTGGGTCACATACAGCGTGTACCCACTGCGGACGACGGCGAACCCAGCCACGTTGTATGCCGGATTCAGCAAGTTGGCCCGGTGCGGAGGTGAAAGCATGAGGTCTTCGTGCGCCTGTTCCACATTAGCCGCGGAGGCAACATTTTCTCCCGCTTGACTCAGATGCAAGCTGCTGCCGGTCGCCAGCCGTTGGGCAAGGGAGGGCTCACCGGGAAATTGATGCGAAAGCTGCTGCCGTGCAGCCAGGGCGAAGGCATGCTGCCGGGCGGCTTGCGTCAGTCCTTCTTCTGGCTGCAAAGGAAGGAGTCCAGCTCGCGCGCGGGCCTGGTTGGCAAGGGACAGAAGCTGCTGTTCAGCCTCTGCGTCATAGGGAGTGGACGACGAGTATGAGGGCCCGTCCTGCCGGTAGCTCGCCGGTTTCGGCTTCGGCGCTTTGGCTTGGATGGCGGCTACGCTCGCAGCCAAAATCACCAGCGATAGTAAGGAGGCCCGAAGCATATATGGTTTACCGACGCTTCAGGGGGAGGGGAAACTTCCTGCTTTGTTTACTGGACGATACGCTCTAGAATCACCTTAAGCACCATTACCCGGAGACATAGCGAATTGGCCGTCCTCTCATTGCTGCTTGGCCTTGTTCTCGTCTTGAACCTAGTACTTCTGATACTCGTCCTATTGCTCTTGCAGCGAGGATCTGGCACTGGATCGCAAGCGGAAGTATTTAAACAACTTACGAGCCAGTTTGAGGCCTTGCAGAAGACTCTTTCGCAGCAGTTCGCCTCCGCCACCGCCGATATGGCCAGCCGCCTGGAGCAAACTAAAGGCGACCTCCGCCAGCAGGTCACAGATCGGCTGGGCGACGGCTTCTCTTTAATGCGAAGTGCGGTCGAAGAGCAGATGAAAGCGGGTCGACAGGAGCAATCGGTAGGGCTCGCCGGGGCCCGCACTGAGCTGACTTCATCGCTGGCGCTTACCACTTCCCAACTGAAAGCCGAGTTTGACGGCTTGAATCAGAAGACGGCGCAGAGCCTGGACGCAATTCGTGATCGGGTCGATGCCAAGTTACTCGCCATCACCGACCAGGTGCAGCAAAAGCTCGACCAAAACATCAAGGAGGGTTTTGCCCACTTCGAAAAAGTCCAGCAGCACTTGAAAGCGGCGGAAGAGCAGTTGCGCGAGGTGGGGGCGCTAGGAAACTCGATCAATGATTTGAACAATCTGTTGAAACTTCCGCATTTGCGCGGTCAGTTTGGCGAAGCCAGCCTGGAGCGTTTGCTGGCGGATTTTCTTCCCGCCAATATGTTCGAGATGCAGTCTGCGCTGCCCGACGGCGGCCGTCCCGACGCCATGATCCAGTTTCCCGATCGCCGTCTACCCATAGATGCGAAATTTCCTCGGGAACAAGTGCTCGCGCTCTTTGAAAGCAACGTCGCAGCTGAGATCGAAGAGGCGCGTCATGAATTTGTACGGGTGATGAGAGTGGAAGCCAAGCGCATAAAGGCCTACATTCAGCCGGAACACGGGACCACCGACATCGCCCTGATGTATTTGCCCAGCGAAACCCTCTACATGGAAGCGGTCCGCAACCGCGAACTTGCCGACTGGCTCAACCAGCAGCACGTCTTTCCGGTCTCGCCCAACACTCTGCTGATGACGTTGCAGACGATTGCCCTCGTCCACAAGTGGTACGAAGTCGCCAGCCGCTTCGAGAAGAGTCGGGTCGAACTGGCAAAAGCACAGAAATCGTTCGACTACTTCCAAACCCAGTTTGAAAATGTGGGCAAGAATCTGAATAAAGCTCAGGAAGCTTTCGAAACCGCGCAAAGGCATCTGAAAACTTATCGCGGTCGCGTCACTGTTCTCAGTGGGCAGGAGCAGTTGGAGCTGGATACCAACACGAAGGCAGAGGAAGCAGCCCTACCGCTCATCGACAAAGCCAGCGCGTAGGATGGGCGTCGCCACAGTACTTGCCCCGCGTTCCCTCGGCGACCCAAAATATTTCTGACTACATTCTCGTGATGGTGAAGCTACCAGAACCGGTGCATCCCGCGGTCGCGCCGGTGAGACCCCAGGTTCCAGTTATGGTGTTGCCGTTAACGTTGCCTTGTAGAGTAAGCGCATTTACGTCGGCCGGGGACTCAGTCGAAATGTTCAAGCCGAATGAGCCAGTGACATTTCCATTGAAGTTCCCGCCTACCCCGAACGAGCCAGTCTCCGTTGTGGGCGTCGCGAAGCAAGGCGAATTTGAATTAAATTGAAGGTTGGTAACGCTCAGCCCATTGCTGCCGGTCTGGGTCAGGGACAGCGTGAACGCGAACGTTTGACTTCCCGTCAGGGACGCCGACCAGTTTCCATTGATAGTGCCCGGATTATTCGAACCTCCACACGCACTGAACGTCAACCCCAGCACGAGCAGCATAACGATTCCAAATGTCTTCATGAGGGCTCCCTCCAGCTCCGAAAACCCGACCAGCCATGAAAAGTTGCGGAAAAGAAGATACAAATGGCGGGTCGCGGGATGTAACCGCAATGCGGGGATCATCGCTTCGTACTGTGCCGTACCGTCCTGGGCACAGTAAGTGCTTGATTTCATTTCGATGGCCTGCTGGGCTGCAGGCGCGAATCAGCCACAGCGAAGAATTGACGTAACCACCCCAGGGGCTAGACTCCGCGCTGGAGGTATTCCCATGCTGTTTGCTTAAGGTTTTAATTCCGGTTGAGGCGGGAAATGCTGCGATTGGCGATGGCAGCCTGCCCAAGACTATTGAGGAGTTTTTTAGGTTGTAGTTGCTTATTTCTGTGCCTTTAGGCACAGACAGCCGCGTTACGAGTCGGTTCTCTTCAGTGGGAGGCCTGGGCCGCAACTTCGGGTGGCTTCGCTTTTACGGCCGAGGAGGCATGTGTTCCTTTTGCCGCAGGATGCGTCTTCGCTGCTTTCGCTTTTGCCGCTTTGCCTTCGTCGAGCTTCTTGCGATTGAAGTCGCGAACAATGCGGGCCACGTACGACCGGGTCTCGCGATAAGGGGGAACGCCATGATACTGTTCCACCCTCTCCGGACCGGCGTTGTAGGCAGCAAGAGCTTTGACCAAGTCAAAGTTGTAGCGTTCCAGAAGTTCACGCAAATAGCGTGTGCCTCCTTCCACGTTGGCACTGGGATCGAAGGCGTTGGAAACGCCCATATTGGAGGCCGTTTGGGGCATTAACTGCATCAGGCCCCGGGCGCCCTTGGGTGACACGGCGCGCGGATTGAATCCGCTTTCAGCGTGGATCACGCTGTTGACCAGGTCGGGATCGAGGTGGTGACGGTCGCTGATGTCGTGGATTACATCATCCAGTCGGGCCGGACTCTTTGGTTTCACAACAGTGGCGACTGGAAGAGCCGGAGCAATAGGGGCCGGGGCAGCAGGAGTCGGAGCGGCAGGAGGAGAAAGATCGATCTCGAACCGTTCGATTTGCGCGGTGGGGATGTCAACATATCCGCCAGGGTCGGCCGTCAGATATAAGCGGGTGACCGAGCCCACGATCTCACGGCGCTCGTGGCGGATGGCAAAGCCATTATGCAAGATTGCCAGGTCAGCCGCGGACACGGGAATCGCGAGAATCAACCAGGCTAAGGCAACGAGTTTTCGCGACTTCAACATACTTTGATATCGCGACCATCCTACCGGCTCTTCCTGCTGTAAATCAGGCACCGACGCGGGATCGCCCCAAAACCTGCTCGATGGCCGCTGCCACGCCATTCTGATCATTGGGCAGAGTCACTGCCCAGCCATTGCGGCGTAACTCTTCTGATGCATTTCCCATGATAAACGGCACCCCGGCGAAGGCAAGCATTTCAATGTCGTTGTAATTGTCACCAATGGCCATGACCTCTTCGCGAGGCACTCCGCGATGGTGGGCCCAGCGCTCGACTGCATGACCTTTCGAACATCCTTGATTGAGGACATCGATCATACAAAGATCGCGGACGGGATACTCAGTTCGCAGGACCGTGATGACTTCGTCTAAGCCACTGGACGCCAGCGTCGCCAGGGCGCGGTGCATACGCTCGATCGAACCACAAAACATGGCCTGCACCGGGTCGGTGGTGAGGGACCGCTCAATCGGAATGACGAAATCAATGTATTGCATGTTTTTCTCCAGCCAACGCTGGATGCTGGCATTCAGCTCGTTCATGTGTTCGAGCACGATGGCGCCATGAGATTCGCTATCAAAGGTGATGACGGTATTGCCGCGAAACTCCCGCATCGCCGCGCAAAGTTTGCGGCAAGTGTCAGCCGGCAGAAGGTCGCGATGGAAGGTTTCGCCGGTGAGGGAGCGCGTGATCGCCCCGTTGGAGCTGATCATCCAGAGATCGAAAGCAAGCTGTTGCGCGATCGGCAAGGCAAAAGTATGCCGCCGCCCAGTCACGAGGATTATTTCCACTCCCTTAGTATGGGCGCGGCGCAGCGCGGCCAGGTCAGCCGGCGAAATTTGGAACTCGGGATTCAGCAGAGTGCCGTCGATATCGACAGCCAAGAGGCGGATGGGAAGGGTCACTATTTGTAATTTTAACATTGAAGATCAGGTGTCAGGTCTTAGGTGCCAGGTCTCGGGCCACCGCCAGACGCATCGGAGCAGTGGTGGACGAACGAAGAAGCTTTCATGGAAAATAACACCTGGTATCCGACACCTGAGACCTAACGCCTGAGACCTGAGACCTGCATGCTATAGTGCGGCATCAACGCATGGGATCACTGCTCTACCTATTTTTCCCGTGGGGTCTCATCCTGCAGGGGGTGGCGATTCTCCACTTTATCCGCCGCCGCCCCGATTCCTTTTGGCTGTGGATCATCCTGTTCGGCGGTGGTCTGGGCGCTCTCGTCTACATTGTGGTTGAGGTAATTCCAGACGCGGGCCTGCTTCGGCAGTCGTTTAAGGTGTTTCCTCGGCGCAAGCGAATCCGCGAACTCGAGGCTGCCATCCTGGACAATCCTTCCGCCGGCAACTACGAAGAGCTGGCCGATCTCTATTTGGAGGAAGGGAAGTTCGCGAGGGCGCGTCAATGCTATGACAAGGCAATCTCGTCGCGCACCGATTCGCTTGACCCTTTCTATCGCAGGGGCATTGCCGAAATTCAACTGGGAGACTTCGCTGCTGCGAAAGCTGATCTCGAACGCGTCGTGATGCAGGATCCTACCTACGACTTTCACCGCGCGCGAGGATTACTGGCCCACGCTTACGCAAATACAGGGGAGCCGGACAAGGCCGAGGCGTTGTTCCAGGAAGCGACCAAGATATCGACTCTCTCCGAGACTTACTACAACTACGCAACCTTCCTGGCATCTCAGGGCCGCAACGCTGAGGCGCGACAGTGGGCGCAAAATATTCTGGCAAAGAAGCCAACCATGCCGGGATACTTGCGGCGACGCGAACGTCCATGGTTCCGGAAGGCAAATGCATTGTTGATTCGGCTGCCTCGCAATCACTAACCGTAAGACGAGCTAGTGCTAGACTTTTCAGAGTGGCTCCCATCTCCTATCTTGAATGCACCAAATGTGGTGCATACATCAGCGCTGAAATCCCGCAGACCGTCTGTCCCAAAGATGGCGGCGTCCTCTACGTCCGCTACGATCTGCCTGCCTTAAAGGAACACTTTACCCCTGAGTCGCTAACTGGACGCGCCCCCACAATGTGGCGCTACGCGGAAGTCTTGCCTGAGGTGGAGCCCGTTTCGCTAGGCGAGGGGTTCACTCCGATGCTGCCGAGCCGCGAATTTCCCAATGTCTACATCAAGGACGAGGGCCTGAATCCGACGGGGTCTTTCAAAGCTCGAGGCCTCTCTGCAGCCGTAACCATGGCCAAGGCGTATGGCCTGAAGAAACTCGCCATCCCATCGGCTGGAAACGCCGCGAGCGCGTTAGCGGCGTATGCGGCCGCAGCCGGTTTAGAGGCTCATATCTTCATGCCGAAAGATGTGCCGCTGGCTAACCGCATTGAATGTGAGAGCTATGGCGCGCAAGTTACGCTGGTTGATGGACTGATCAGCGAGTGCGCACGCATAGTCGCCGAGCGGAAGGAAAAGGAAGGCTGGTTCGATGTCTCGACACTTAAAGAACCATTCCGCGTGGAGGGCAAGAAAACCATGGGATACGAGGTCGCGGAGCAACTGGGCTGGCAGATTCCGCGAGGCATTATTTATCCCACCGGCGGCGGGGTTGGTTTGATCGGCATGTGGAAGGCGTTCGAGGAGATGGAAGAGTTGGGTTGGATTGGCTCGGAGCGAACACGGATGGTAGCTGTACAATCATCGGGTTGCGCTCCAATTTCTAAAGCATGGGATGAAGGTAAAACAAGCGCGGAATTCTGGCCGAACACCGCCACTTTAGCGGCAGGTTTGCGGGTGCCCAAACCGTACGGCGACTATCTGATCCTGGATATTCTAAGAAAGAGCGGCGGAGTCGCGTTGGCAGTGACCGACGAGGAAATAATGGATGCGCTTCGGCATTGGGCTCGTGTGGAGGGAATCTTTGCCGCTCCGGAGGGAGCGGCGGCGCTGGCCGCCTATCGCAGGCTGCGCGCCAACGAATTCTTTAGCGCGGACGATTCTGTGGTGCTCTTTAATACCGGGTCGGGGTTGAAGTATCTCGACGTCATTGAGGGGTCCAAGAAATCCGACCGCTCGCGGCCCTTGGCTTCGCGGCAGATTGGCGGAATCATCGGGCCGTAATTAGCTGTCAGCAAGAACAATGACTGAGCATCTCTACTATCGCGATTCCTTCCTCTACGAATTTCACGCGGATGTTCTGGAGGTTGTGCCTGCGTCGAACTCCGATTCGCGCCCCGCCCTGATTCTCGATCGAAGCGCTTTTTATCCGACCAGCGGCGGCCAGCTGTTTGACACGGGATGGGTTCTCCTCGACGGAAAAAATGACGAGAACGACAAACTCCGCGTGGTGGAGGTGGCAGAACGGGAAGATGGCACGATTCTGCACATCCTGCAAGATGCAGCCCAGACTAAAGAGAACAGAATTCAAAAGGGAACCCGGGTCCACGGCTTGATTGAGGCGGAGCACCGCCGGGACCACATGCAGCAGCATTCCGGGCAGCACGTGCTTTCCGCTGCTTTTGTGCGTCTGTTCAACGTGCCTACGGTTTCGTTTCACATGGGGGCGGATTATTGTTCGATTGATCTGGATACGAAGAACCTATCAGGCGATCAGGTCGCAGCTGCCGAATCTTTGGCAAACGATGTTCTACTAGAGAACCGTTCGGTGGAGGTTCGTTTCGTCACCCAGGAGGAAGCACGAGGACTTGGGTTACGCAAACTTCCGCCCACAGAAAGGGACGAGCTGCGGCTGATAGATATCCAGGATTTCGATCTAACCGCCTGTGGGGGCACTCACGTTCGTGCGACAGGACAGATTGGCTGCATTCTCCTGCGTAAGACGGAAAAAGTGCGGCAGGGATGGCGGGTGGAATTCGTCTGCGGAAAACGCGCAGTCTCCACAGCGCGACGCGACTACTCCTCATTGGCTGAATCTGCCAGCTTGTTCTCGAGCCAGATCTGGGACGTGCCGCAACAGATCCGTAAGGCGCAAGAAGAGTCGCGGGCCTCAAAAAAGGCGGTCGAGCGGTTTCTGGAAGAATCAGCTGACCTGCACGCGGTCCAGCTGCTGGCAGGCACTCCCGAGAGCGATGGCCGAAGGATCGTGGTGAGAACGTTTCAGGACCGAGACGCGGTTTTCATCAAACTGCTGGCGCAAAGGCTCACTCGGCAGAATTCCCCGGTGGTTGCTCTTCTCGGTACGACCTCAGGCCAGCCCGGCCTGGTCTTTGCGCAATCGGCGGGACAGCCGTTCGACATGGGCGCGCTGATGAAGGAGACTCTCTCGCGCCTGGGAGGACGCGGGGGCGGCAGCGAGGACATGGCTCAAGGTGGGCTCACGGAAGTTGCGGGGCTGGAAGCCACGCTGAACGAGATCGCGGGGAGACTCCGAACCTGACTGAGATCGCTTTCTCAGGCAGGGTTGCTCCGCTGGGGCCGAATGCTTGGGGTCCAAGGCTGACTTTAGCCTCTTCATGCTACATTTCCTTCAGCGGATTTCGTCGCTAGGCCAAAAATGGAACCACGTCTCATCCTTATCAATCTGCTGGTAAAGCTTGGCGTGGCTGCGTCCGCGGCCAGCATCCTGGGGCGGTCTGTCGAATTCAAGTCCCTGTTGTTTCGCGAAGAACGCAGCTGGAAGCAGAAAATTTATCTGGTCTTGTGGATTGGCATTCCGATGGCTCTGGGCGTCTGGATCAGGCTCAGCGCCAAGAGTTTTGTGGCCGGCGATTTGTCTTTTGAGACCACGATGTTGCTAGGCGTGGTGGCTGGGCGCTTGACCGGCGTGCTCGGCGGCGTTCTGGTGGCTCTACCGGCTCTTTTTCACGGAGAATGGGCCACTCTGCCTTTCAATGTCTTGTGCGGTTTTCTGGCCGGACAACTGCGCAGCCTGGCGC
>JABCYV010000155.1 GCA_013290025.1 Acidobacteriota bacterium | reverse complement strand
AGAAGAACGCGCATCAGCTGTTCGTGATCTGCGGGTTGGTCAATCTGTTTCTCAGTCGTCAGAAGCTGCTGACAGCGAGCGCGTAGATGAAAGCCGGTTCGATGGGCGCAGGCGAAGGCAAAAAATCCAAATGGAAGGCTAGGTTATCAACCCACCATTCCTGAGGTACCAGACTTGCGCGGTCAGAAACTTACTTATTCAGAGAGTCCCTAGTCGCAATCGGCTCTGACTATGACCGGCCCAGCGTGCCGAAAATAGCGGGCCCACGATCGCTCCGACTCCGCGCGCGCCCAGCAACAGGCTCATGCCCAACACGGCGCTTCGCTCGGGCTCGAGGCCCGGCCAGCGCAGAGGAAACACTCTTTCCCCCATCACAGTAAATAAAACCCAACTCACCCCCATAGTGGCTAAGCCCGTCTTCACCAGAACTGTCGCAAACAGGCGAGGGTAGCCCCTCACATAGCGGATACCATCTGCCATGGCCGAGAAATCCGACAGGTCGCGAGCGCGAAACTCCGCAGCTGCCTCGGCATGCGGCTCCTCGAAGTGCATGCGGCTGATGAAAAACGCCGATGCCAGAAATGAAAACGCATTGAGCACAAATGATTCATTGCGTCCCAAAAGCGCAAGCGCGACTCCGCCCAGCGTCGCTCCAGCTACCAGATTGAGCGACCAGGTGGTCGAGGAGAGCGTGTTGGCCAGGATCAGATCCTGGTCGGTGGTAACGTTGGGGATGACCGCGGTTCGCGCCGGCTCAAAAAAAGCCCACATCATGCTTTCGAGGACGAGCAGCGGGTAGACCAGCCACAGCGTGGAACGCGAACGGACCAGTAGCATTGCGAGGACGATCATTGCCCAGACCAAATCAGCGGTGATCATGACCCGCTTGCGACGGATGCGGTCATTCACCACACCGGCAATCGGTCCGAACAGTGTTTGCGGCAATACTTGCAACACCAGCGCCAGCGCCACCGACCGGGCTTGGCCGGTAAACTGCAACAGCAGGTTGTAAATTCGCGAGCGTATAAAACCAGTCGCCGATCTCGCTGACAATCTGCGCCATCCATAAACGCCGGAAATTCCGGTTGTGACGCAAGAGTTGTAGGTAGGCAGACAACGAGATCGTACTGGAGCGTTCTTGTTCCATGGGAAACGTATGTGTTGAATTCCTAATGCTAACTGGTCACGATCTTGGGCTGCAAAGCGAACAGCGAGGTTCATTCGAGGCGTGAGCTCACTGATGGATCTTCGCGTGGTCGGTGTGATGAGCCAGATTCGCCGACGGCCGGTTCTTCAGCCTGAACCAGTGATATCCAATGGTCAATTGAATGCCATTGGCGGAGGGATTCCTTTGGGCGGTCCAGGCATTGGAAAGATGCCATGCATGCAAGGCTAGATCGATCGAGCGCTGCGGAGTGGTGAAAATCTGCCAGCCGAATCCGATCTTGGGGACGACATTGAAGTGCGAAGTCTGTCCCGGCGGAATATTTGAGGTGCTGAGCACGACTCCTCCTGCCAACTCCAGATAGGGAGCTGTCTGGCCTCGGTGCCTGAAATTCCACCGGCCCACGATCGGGTCAAATTCGGCTCCGTAAGCGGTCTGCAGGTTTGTGACGATGAACAACGGGATCAAATCAAAGTTCCACTGCAAAGTTCCGCGAAGCCATCCGGGCCCATGCGGAGCGGTCAGAATGCGCCCAAACCGTGCGCCGGCCATCAAGATCTCGGTGTTAAAGGACGTGGTTCCGTCGTGCTGGGCGACGACGCCTCCCGCCCAGATTTCGGTATCGGCTGTCCCCTTCAGTAGTGTCGGTGACCCTTGCCCCGCCGACAGGCAAGAAAGGAGTACCGTTACGATCATCGCGGCGGTCATGACCTGTAGAGAACTTCTGGTCATAGGATCGTCAAACTCGCTTGACCATAAGGCCCTTTGAGGAAGGAAAGCAGGGGGGCAATTGCCGAAAAAAATGCACGCGACCGAAAGCAGATGGCAGGAACACGGGCGAAACAGACACACATATAAACGGGAGAGTTGGAATCTCATCCGACCCCCGACTCAACCAGGCACCTGATTTGCTAAGAGCCGCGTGAGCCTGATTCCCAATCGGGAAAATTCAGGCTGTCCCGTTTAAGAATCTTCAGTGCGCAGATCGCCCCCTCAATGACCTGACGCTCGGTTTCTCCGTCCGGGCTCTGGCTCAATTGCTGGAGGCGTTTGAAGATCGCTGCTTCAGCCTCTGCTACATGCTCGGCCAGTTTCTTGGGATCCAATTCGAGCAGCGCGGCTTGGTAGGGACGCTGCCATTCGGGATAACGCAGTGCGATTGGACCGCGGCGTAGTGAACTGTGGCGCACACGGGAGTCTGACGATGCCATCGTGAAACCTCCCACGAACTCAGAACATTATAACGCAGATGGTTTAACGTATCTGTCGGGAAGAGACTGTAGTCCTACTGGGCTAAACTCGCGCCTAACAGGCGGAGACCAAGGTCCAGCGGCTCGCCGGGACATAACACTATCAAGTTCGCGCGTCCATCCGGTTTACTCATCCTGAGTCAGGAATCGAGGCGCGTGTTGCTCGAGCACGGTACGAACGAAGGACTCATCGTTTGCCGAAATTCCGTTCTGCCGCAGCAGACGCAAGTATGCAGAGAAGGATTTAGAACTGACTTCACGTTGACCTTGTGGTGCCCCCTACAAGGTCCCGGATTGAAGTCCTACAGTATTCAATGTAGGGGGAATTCTGGCACAGAATCGTCATAGTGTCCGCTGCGTGCGCAATTTGCTGCGACCCATGTGCACGCCACTGCGCACATCAATCGAAGCCACCCATTTCACCGATGGAACTGTCCGCAAACGTTGCATCTACGGCAATTAAACAGTATCCAATGCACAGGGAAATAGCGGCTACCGTGCTCTCAAATATGGAAACGATGAAGGGGGTCTCATGCGTGCACTTTCTTTCGGAAAGCTCGTTCTAGCCACCATCGCCCTCGCCGGGCTGCTTTTGCTTTCGCCGCCGGTAGCCGCAGCTAACTCGATAACTGTCGATCTGCTGAATGGCAGTCTGACCGGCATCTCGCAGGGTACTGTGGTTGGTAACGTAAAGTTCAACCAGACCGGGGCCAACGCAGTGCAGGTGACCATCACCATGAACTCCGGCTACGGAATCTTCGTCGGGGGGAATGGCGGCGACATCGCCTTTAACAGTAGCACGGCGCTGACGGGCAGCGACATTTCGGGGCTAAGCTTTGGCTCGTTCAGGACCAAAGTTGGCAATTTCGCGGACCTTGGACCGTTTACCGATGACATCAAAGGGCCGTCCTTTGGGAAGAGCATCAACGGTGTCAGCACCCTGACCTTTACCGTCACTGCGAATAATTTGAAGATCAGTAACCTCGCCGGCGCCTTTGCCATCCACGCATGTGTCTTTTCAGGCGGCGGCTGTGGAAACATCACTGGATTCGTTGGCAACAAGATTCCGTCCAGCGTTGTTCCTGAACCCGGGACGATCACCCTGCTAGGAACTGGGCTGGCTGGTTTGGCTGGCTTAGTACGACGCCGCCTTCGCGGCTAAGTCCATTCGCCTATTTTCCCGCCCCGGGCCTAATTGCCCGGGGTTTTTCTTGTATGCCGGGATACACGATGGACTGAGAGAGGTTGTCCCACCGTCAGCAGCCCACGCGAAATACAGTATGTACTGTATCGAACCTAAGCCACATCCCTGCTAGATTCCATTTTTCTTTGTGGGGGTTCGCGCCGCCTAAATGATCGGATCCAAGCCTTGTGCGCCAGGGCAATCGCTACACCAGAGGGTGAACATCTGGACGCAATCTTGAATGAGCTCAAAGCAGCTCTGCGCGAGCATACTGAGCGGCTCAGGAAACTGGCCGCTGCTAAAGCCCGATCCCCACAACGTCGAAACGCCCAGTAATTCAGAGTCACTGCGTCGATGACTACGCGTAATCTCAGAGTCCTCAAGTGGCTTGGCACGGTTCCCGCCGTTGGAGTCTGCACTCTTTGCAATCGGGAATTCAAGGTTCCAATGAGCGCCCTGAAGAGGGTTGCGGACGCGCAAGAGAGTCTTAGAAAGCAATTTACTGAGCATAAGTGCAAGGCCGAGCCAACCACTTCAACGCAAGCTGAATCGTAGTCGCTAGTGGCTAGTCGCTATTCGCGCCGCTTCGTGAGGGGATCATAATGATTCATAGGCCGCGGCGCGAAACTCTTATCGAGCGTATATTCCGCGAGGTGAATGGCCGCAAGATGAGCGCAGCCCTGAAGCGCATTTTGCTGCACAAACCAGGGACGAAGCGCAAGGCGAGGTAGACACAGATTTGACAACACGCAAGGAAGGGAAGTGCCCTCGCTGTATACCCACCCGCTTTCCGTGAACTCCCCTCACATCTGCCTACATGCGCTCCTGATGCCAATCTGGTGTAATAGCCGTTCAAATGTAACTCAGGAGCCGGCTCATGAAATCATTCTCCCGTTTGCCGCTTTCCCGTGCCCTGAGCCCGAGGTGTGCTGGCTTATTTATAATGCCACCATGCTGGATGACAATGATTTTCGCAAGCAGGCTGACGACGCCTTAGGATCGCTGAAGCAAAGCTTGATTACAGCTGAGGAGTCGGCTGACATCGAGGTAGAGGATCAAGCCGGCGCGCTACACGTGTCTTTTGATGACGGCAGCAGGTTCGTGATCTCGCCCAATGCGCCTGTCCGGCAAATCTGGATCTCTGCGCTTTCCACCAGCTTCAAGTTGGACTGGTCCGACGCCAGTCGGGATTTCGTCTTGCAGAAAACCGGGGAAGGACTAAAACCGCTGGTAGCGCGCTTGATCAATCAGCAATTAGGAGAAGAGGCAGTCACCATGTAGGCGCGGGCGTCCCTTCGGCTTCGCTCAGGGCAAGCTCTCGCCCGAGCGTAAGAATGGCGATCGCCGCCAGGCGTCGATTTCCAGAGTGCTGAAACGATCGCACGAGCGGGACGCTCGCGCCTACACTGATGCGCTTGGACTCAGCTTATTCTTCAAATCGGCGGCGATCTGCTTGCCGTGGAAGCGTCCATTCTCGATGAAAATCTCATTCGTCCTCGATCCTGCAACGATCACTCCCGCCACGTAAATTCCAGGCACGTTGCTCTCGAGCGTCTGCGGATCGCACACCGGACGGCACTGCTCGGAGGAAAGCTCAATACCCATGGAGCGCAGAAAGTCGTAGTCAGGATGGTAGCCAGTCATGGCAAAAACAAAATCGTTCTTCAGCTGGACTGGCCCATCAGGCGTGTCGAGATTCACAAAGTCCACCTCGATCTCCTGCACCGTGCTGCTGAAATAAGCGGTAATCTCGCCGTTTTTAATGCGGTTCTCGATGTCGGGCAAAATCCAATATTTAACGTGGTTATGCAATCTCGGCCCACGATGCACCAGAGTTACGCGAGCACCGTGCCGCCACAGATCAAGAGAAGCTATGGCAGCGGAATTCTTGCCGCCGATTACCAGCACATCTGTGTCGAAAAAAGGATGTGGCTCTCGATAGTAGTGAAAAACCTTGGAAAGATCTTCTCCGGGGATGCCGAGCGGGTTGCACAGATCGTAGTATCCGGTCGAAACAATCAGTTTGCGTGCTTCGTAGTCATAAATTCGGCCCACGCTGTCCGTCGTCGTGATTTGAAATTTTCCGTCACGCCCAGCCACCGTCTTGACTGACTGGTACTGGCGGATGTCGAGATGATAATGCTCAGTTACTTTGCGGTAGTATTCGAGCGCTTCCTCACGCGTCGGCTTCTGATGAGCGGTGCTGAAGGGAATATCGCCGATTTCGAGTAGCTCCGGCGTCGTGAAAAACGACATGTTCGCCGGATAGTTGTAGATGGAATTCACAACGCATCCCTTGTCAATGGCCATCGTCTTAAAGCCCGCGCGTTGGGCTTCAATGGCGCAGGCAAGCCCAGTCGGGCCCGCGCCAATGACAAGTACATCGGCTCGCGTATCAGATTCATCCTCAAGCTGGGCGCGAGGAAGCGTGTCGGGAATCTGTTGGGTCAGGCCGGAAATCTGCTTGGTCACCAAACTCGTCTCTACCAGGGGAACGTCGAGGCGCTCGTGAAGGTAACGATTCTAGCACGCGTGAGGGCTGCGATTTCCCAGGGCTTGCCGGGTTCGTCTGCTTTATGAAATTATGTTCTCGCCGCCCGGCGCCACCAATCAATCTTACTGGAGGTATTTTCTTGTCTGCAACCAGTCCCGGCGCTACTCCCTCTCCACAACTATTCTTTGAGACCATTACAGCTTACCAACGGACCGAAGCTCTCAAAGCCGCTATTCAGCTCGATCTTTTTAGCGCTATCGGCAAGGACCAACTGACGGCTCGAGAGATCGCCCAGCGCTGCCAGAGCTCCGAACGCGGAACGCGCATCCTCTGCGACTACCTCGCCATCCACGGATTTTTGATCAAGCAGAACAAACATTACGGTCTGACCCGTGATTCCGCCGTTTTTCTGGACCAGCATTCGCCCGCCTACATCGGAGGTGCAATCCGGTTTCTTCTTTCCCCTTCCGCCACTGACGGATTCAAAGAACTGGCCGCAGCTGTGCGCAAAGGCGGCACGGTCAAGGAGCAGAACCCCGGAACACCCTATGTGGGTGGATTTCGCGCGCAGCATGGTGCCGCTGATGGCCATGCCCGCTGAGTTGTTAGCCGGTGTGCTCAAAGCAGACGAAGGCCAGAAATGGAAGGTGCTCAGTTTAGCAGGCGGGCATGGAATGTATGAGATCACGATTGCCCGTCACAATAAGAATGCGGAAGTTTGGACGGTGGACTGGCCCAACGTCCTCGAGGTGGCGTGCGAGAATGCGGCAGCGGCCGGCGTGGCCAGCCGTTACCACACCATTCCTGGTAGTGCGTTCGATGTCGAATATGGCGACGGCTACGACCTGGTGCTCGTCACCAATTTCCTACACCACTTCGACCTGCCGACCTGCACGAATTTGCTGCGCAAGGTGAGCGCGGCACTCAAACCTGGAGGTCGGACAGCGATCCTCGAGTTTGTGCCCAATGAAGACCGGGTCTCGCCGCCCATGGCTGCAGGGTTCAGCCTGACCATGCTGGCCGGAACTCCTGCTGGCGACGCTTATACCTTCTCCGAGTACCAGGAACTGCTGGCGAACACGGGCTTCCGCTCAAGCGAGCTCCATCCCCTGCCACCGACGTTCTTCAGCGTTGTGATAGGGAAGAAGTAAAGTTAGGACGGCCGTATTTTGCTCGAAGCGCAGCGGTTCCTATCGCAGCGTTGCCGGTTATCCGCGCGTTATAATGCCGGGTTGCTCTTTGATCCCAGCGTTGTTATCGGGAATACTACATGGCGGCTCCCGCTGAACTAAAAACTCGCACCCGCATTGAATCCGACAGCATGGGCCAAATCGAGGTCCCTGCCAATGTTTATTGGGGCGCGCAGACACAGCGGTCATTACTGCATTTTGACATCGGCCGCGACGTCATGCCGCCGGAGTTGATCCGTGCCTTTGGGATTCTCAAGAAGGCATGCGCCCTGGTAAACCAGGATCTCGGCAAGCTTCCGGCCGACAAAGCTAAGCTGATCGTGCAAGCCGCCGACGAGGTAATCGCGGGTAAGCTCAACGATCAATTTCCCCTGCGCATCTGGCAGACTGGCAGCGGCACTCAGACCAACATGAACGTCAACGAGGTCATCTCCAACCGGGCCATCGAGCTGGCGGGCGGCGAGATGGGATCGAAGAAACCGATCCATCCTAATGACGATGTCAACATGTCGCAATCGTCCAATGACACGTTCCCGACGGCGATGCACATCGCAGCGGCAGAGCGGGTGAAGAACGCGTTGATTCCTGCAATTAAGAGCGTCCGAGACGCGATCGCGGCCAAGGCCAAGGAATTTGATGACGTGGTAAAAATTGGCCGCACCCACTTGCAGGATGCCGTGCCCTTGACCGTCGGACAGGAATTCGGTGGCTGGGCGTCTCTGCTGGAGCGTGACATCAACCGCCTGGAGCTAACGCTCGACGGTCTTTACGACCTCGCCATCGGCGGCACTGCGGTGGGCACCGGGCTGAATGCGCACTCTGAATTCGCCGAACGCGCTGCTCGGAAGATCGCCCAGCTCACGGGCCTGCCCTTCCGCTCCCATCCCAACAAGTTCGCTGCACTTTCAGCGCACGACGAGATCATCTTTGCCCAGGGGGCGCTGGAAACCCTGGCAGCTTCGCTGATGAAGATTTCCAACGACATTCGATGGCTGGCCTCCGGCCCGCGGTCCGGGCTCGGCGAACTGTCGATCCCCGAAAACGAACCAGGCTCGTCAATCATGCCCGGGAAAGTGAATCCCACGCAGTGCGAAGCCATGACCATGGTCTGCGTGCAGGTTCACGGCGCCACCGCCGCAGTCGGATTCGCTGGCTCGCAGGGGAACTTCCAGCTGAATGTTTACAAGCCCGTGATCATTTACAACTTCCTGCATTCGGTCACCTTGATCACCGACGCCTGCCACGGCTATGTTGAGTACATGATCAAGGGCATCGAGATTGATCGCGAGAAGGTCGATTGGTACGTGAAGAACTCGCTGATGCTGGTCACGGCGTTGACTCCCAAGATCGGATACGACAAGGCCGCCAAGATCGCCCACACCGCCCACGTCGAGCATACCAGCCTGCGCGAAGCGGCATTGAAACTCGGCCATCTTACCGCCGAGGAGTTCGACCAGTTAATGAAGCCGGAGAAGATGACAAGACCGTAAGAGCCATCCGCCGCCCCACCACGCCGTCATCCCGAAGCCCCCGCGTTTTCACCAGCGGGGCGAGGGATCTAGCGGGGAGTGATTGCCGACCCGCGCGAGATCCCCTTCGACTCGCTCAGGGCAGGCTCTCACTCGGCTGAAGAACGTCGAGATTCGGGATGACGCCATTTTGTGGACGAAGCTAATCTGCTTTTGCTGTCCTTAACTCGGCGACGGCTGCCGCGTTTTTGGCATGTGTGGCCGGCTTCGGCGTGGTTGTAATCGTTATTACGCTCACCAGCACAAGAAGCGTACCTAAAAGCGTGCGCGGACCAACCACTTCTCCTCCGATCAGATAGCCGAGAGCAACCGCGACCACTGGGTTCACGTAAGCGTAGGTACCGACTTTGGTGGGCGATTCGTAGTGCAGCAACCAAATGTAAGCGGTGAAGCCCACGATGGAACCGGCAGTAATGAGATAGACCAGCGCGAACCACGCGTTCCAGGAAACCGCCTGGATACGGAATCCAACCAGCTCGCGAGAAAGCGTCGCAAGCACCAACAATTGAATTCCTCCGGTAAGCATTTGCGCAGCGGCGCTCATGGGCTTGGACGCGGGTAGGGGAAGTTTTCGGCTGAGGATGGTAGCTAGCGACCAGGTAAATGCCGCCACCACCAAAGCCAGAGCCCCCGCACGATCGACGGGGACTTCTCCTAACGACATCGAACGACTCATCAGTACAGCCACGCCGCAAATGCCGACTACAAGCGCCAAGCCAAGACGAAGCGTGAGCCGTTGTGTGCGCAGGAAAATAATTTCGAGGAGTGTGATGAAGACAGGAATCGTTGCCAGAACGACCGCAGCAATCCCCGATGGCACACGTTGCTCGGCCCAGAACACGCAACCGTAGTCGACTAGAAAGATCAACGTCCCCATGAGGCTGGCGCCCGCCCACTCGCGGTAAGTGGGGGATGGCGTGCCTCTCAGCCGCATCCAGCCGTACAAGACCAGCCCGGCCACCACAAAACGAAAAGCCGCCAGCAGGAATGGCGGTACCTCATGAACGCCGACTCGAATGGCGAGAAAGGTCGATCCCCAGACAAAATAAATAACGGCGAACGCCAGCAGGATTTTCCAGGAGGGTGGGCGGACTTCGGTTTCCATCAGGCGCCCCTTGACATCGACCTTGGGCACTACTTCGCTCGTAAACGCCATGTGCTTATAGATGGTCCCTCATTTCTGCCGGAATCACATTCTGGCATGAAACCTTCTTATGCACCGCATAAGTTTGCCTCATGTGCGTGTGCTTATCAGCCTTCTTGCGCCGCAGGTTGCCAAAGCCGGGACTTGCCAAAGCTCAGTCCGCTCAGTCTTGCCACCATCTCCGGGTCCACGCATTTGCTTCCGACCAGCACATGAAAGTTTTCTCCCATGCCTGCTGGTGTAACCAGATGCTTAAGCTGCAGTGCCACTTTGGCTTTTTCCTGGGGCAGCCGGCATTCTTCGAACGCGTCCGCAAACTGATTCTTCTCCCCGATCCCCATCAGAAGCTGCGACTGCGTCAGCAGCGGTTGGGTTTTTATGCCATTGTGTTCCGCTGCAGCCGCCAGCGCGGTAAAGTTCACATGAGCACTAATGTCGTGCTCTCCGGGCGCTTCGTACGGATTCCCGCTTACAGCATGTTGGTGGAAGGTGGTAACCGTACCGCGATGTCGTCCGGCCAGTTGTTCTTCGCGCAAATATCCATAGTCAATGACGACGATAAATCCGCAGTTCACGGCTGCCGTGATTCGCGACATGTAGTCTTGCGCAGCTAGCGGAACTTCGACTCGCTCTGCGGTTTCCGGCTGCACACCATAGCGGTCGAGGAATTCCAGTTCTTCGACAGAAGCGGGAGCCCAGGTTTCAACGAAACGGCCGTTTCGCAGGGAAATCCGCAGCTCGCCCTGCGAGCTGAGAACCTCGACCGGGAGCGCGTCGAAGAATTCGTTGGCGAAGACGATGACGGGAACTTCAGGGGCTAAAGCTCTTGAAGTTTGTGCGTGGTTTGGCACGATTGAAGTCGTGCCCTTCCCAAGCGAAGCCCTACCCGTCCCTAAGTGCCTGCTTAGAGTTGCCTGCAGACGTGTGCGTAGCGCTGGCGAGCTCTCCTCAAGGGAATAGTGAAGAGCATGAAAGAACTCAGCGAACTTCTTTTGCGACCAATCCAGCACATCTTGCGCGAACAATCCGCGGCCGGGACCAAGCTCCTGAATTTCAATCTGCTTGGGCGAGCCCAGCATCCGCCACATTTCGTCAAACTGCCGCACCAGCAATCGCCCGAAGACCGCGTGTACATCGCTTGACGTGTAGAAGTCGCCCGCTTTGCCAAATTGCTCAGCATGCCGTGAGTAATAACCGAGCTCAGGATCGTAGAGACACATTTCCATGTAGCGAGAAAATGGGATGGGTCCACGTTCGCGGATCTCGTGCTCAATCTTCTGACGCAGAGTCACAGGCCCGTCCGCCGACGTTCCGCCCGATCTTGAGGCGTACGGATGAACATTTCGACCAGGTAGTCATGCAGGCAATCGTAAAGCTGACGCTGAAAGCTCCATTCAAACTGCGGGTGGTCCAGGTCGCGTTCGTGCAAGTCAAAATAATAGGTGTGCACGGGAACGGGCGGATTCTTGAACTGGATGATGACCTCCACGCCCTCTCCCTTCCTGCGCGCGGAGAAGTCCAGGAGCGGGTGCTCGTAGAGGCGCAGTTGGGTGAGCACGCGTTCTAGGCGGGGATTGGCTGCCTCAGGCACACCCCGATTCTAGCGGACAGATCGCCAAAATTTGGAACGAGGGCTGAAAACAAACATACAGATCTAGGCCGAGACGATCGATCAACTACCCTCGTAGCTGCTAACCGTGGACCGCGGCCGGCGTCTAAACGCTCGTTCTCTGGGTTCAGGGATTTTTGCCCACATTGCTCCGCAATAACACAATCTTGAAGGGGAGGCTTGCACCATGTACAGACATTTCGCGCGTATTCTGCTGGTTCTTGAGAGTTTGCTCCTGCTGACTGTTCAGAGCGGCGCACAGTCCTTTATCTTGGACCTCCCGCGCCCCAGCCAGCACGCCGTGCTGACTCAGCGTCTCGGAATCACCGATGTC
>JABCYV010000154.1 GCA_013290025.1 Acidobacteriota bacterium | reverse complement strand
CTTCCGCCGCGAAGCTCGTGCCGCCTCATCGCTCAATCACCCTGGCATTTGCACTGTCTACGAGTTTGGCGAGTATGACGGTCGAGCCTTCATCGTCATGGAGTATCTCGAAGGCCGGACGCTTAAACACTTGATCGGCGACCGACCTCTGGAAGTAGACGTTTTGCTTTCCCTCGCGATCGAAATCGCCGACGCGCTCGATGCTGCACACAGCGCCGGCATCGTGCATCGCGATATCAAACCTGCCAATATCTTCATCACCAAGCGCGGCCAGGCAAAACTGCTGGATTTCGGCTTGGCAAAGCTCACGCCGGGACAAGGCAACGCCGCGGATAAGACAGCTACCCGTGCTCAGGGACCGGAGTTGACCAGTCCCGGTTCGACAGTCGGCACAGTCGCCTACATGTCACCAGAGCAGGTACGCGCGGGAGAACTGGATTCGCGAACCGACTTGTTTTCCTTTGGAGCGGTGCTTTATGAGATGGGCACGGGGCAACCCGCATTTGCCGGGAACAGCACCGGTTTGATCTTCGAAGCGATTTTAAACCGTTCACCAGTACAGTCCTCCAGCTTGAATCCGGTAATCCCGGCGAAGCTCGAGGAAGTTATTTTCAAGGCCATGGAGAAAGACTGCGAGTTCCGCTATCAGACCGCAGCCGAGCTTCGTGGCGACTTGAAACGCATCAAGCGTTCGCGGGACACGTCGCGCCTGCAGACCGAGTCGTCTTCGTCGACTCAAGCCGCGGCCGTTGTGCCTACGGCTCAACCTGCGACCGTGCGAAATCGAGTGTTGCCCGTGGCGATAGCCGTGGGCGCAGTCGCGCTTGTAGCGGGAGTCGGCATCGGAGCGTTGCTGCTCCACCAGCCAAGCCAGCCGGTGTTCCCTTTCTACCATCCCCTCACTTTTCAAAGAGGCACCGTGCATTCGGCTCGCTTTGCGCCTGATGGCAAAACTGTCATCTACAGTTCGGCGTGGGAGGGAAAACCGCTGCAGTTGTTCAACACCCGGCCGGAGAGTCCGCAGTCAAATCAGCTCGAGCCCGTGGGCGCCGACGTGCTCGCTATTTCGTCTGCGGGTGAAATGGCGCTCGCGTTAAATAGCCACACCAGCGATGCTTTTCTCTCTTCAGGCACGTTGGCCGAAGTACCACTGGTGGGTGGAGCTCCAAGGGAAATTTTTGAAAACGTCGAATATGCAGATTTCTCACCCGACGGCTCAAGTATGGCCATTGTTCGGGAAGTGGATGGACGCAAGCGGCTAGAGTTCCCGGTGAACAAGGTCTTGTATCAGTCGGACGGCTGGATCGGTAATCCGCGCATTTCTCCCAAAGGCGATGTGGTCGCTTTTATCGATCACCCCCAGCCCAGAGATGACGGAGGCTCGGTGGTCATCGTCGATCTTGCCGGCAAGAAGAATACGTTGTGCACCGGATGGGACAGCATCCAAGGATTGGCGTGGTCGCCCCGCGGTGAGGAGATATGGTTCACGGCAACTCGCACTGGCGGCGACCGGGGTCTGTTTGCAGTCGATCCGTCAGGGAAGATCCGCACCCTGGCTCGGGTTCCTGGAGAGCTGACGCTGCTCGATGTATCGAAGGATGGGAACGTGCTCCTGACTCGAGGGAATGATCGTGCCGGCATGATCGGCCTCGCTCCCGGTGAGGCTAAGGAGCGCGATTTGTCGTGGCTGGATTGGTCCGTTCCTGCTGATTTATCTCCTGACGGACGTGTTGTCCTCTTCCTGGAGGCAGGTGAAGGCGGAGGTCCGAAGTACGCTGTCTACAGCCGCAAGACCGACGGATCACCCGCAGTGCGGCTTGGCGACGGTACAGGTTTGGCCCTCTCGCCCGATGGAAATTGGGTGCTGGCGCGGCCGAACATTACACCCTCGCCTCTAGTGCTATTGCCGATGCGCGTAGGGGAAATGAAACCTGTGAAAGATGACGGACTGAACCACATCCGCGGGGCATGGCTGCCAGACGGCAAGCGGATTGCATTCACCGCAAACGAGCCAGGGCATGCACTGCGCATCTACGTCGAGTCGCTTGAGGATGGTAAGGCAAGAGCCATTAGTCCCGAAGGGGCTGGGCCAAGGTTGGTCGTTTCCAGGAATGGCGGATTCGTAGCAGGTACCAGCAGTGACCGCAAGATCTATGTCTACCCTGTCGCCGGTGGCGAGCCACGTGCGGTCACCGGAGCAGCGCAAGACGAAATACCTACCGCCTGGTCAGCCGACAACCGCTCACTGTTTGTATTCCGAACAGGAGAAGTGCCGGCGCGAGTTTTCCAGATCGATCTGACTAACGGGAGAAGAACACTCTGGAAAACAATTCAACCGGCTGACGCGGCGGGAATCTCCACCATCGGTGGATTGATAATCACCCCGGACGCAAAAACTTACATCTACAGCTATGTTCGCTCCCTCTCTGATCTTTACTTGGTTGAAGGACTGAAGTAATCACTGAGAGAACCGCGGAGCGTGAGTCTTCATGAATAGCTGGTTGAGCAGAGTTTTCAGTTTTTGGGCGCGGCTACCGTCAGAAAGGCCCAGTTGCACCGATCATAATCGTGTTTTATGGTGACCCGCGGTCCTTGAGCCGGATGTAGGGGGTACGACCGCAGTCTTGGGCGCGAAATATCGAACTGTGACATCTTTTCCGATATCGACTTGCTTGTATCCAGCCAACACCGGCTGCGGCGTCGGACTGGATGTGAAATGCCGTACCGTGACGTCGTCCGAAATGTAGTCGACTTCGTTCTTCCCGGAACGCACTCGATGGATCGTCCCAGGCTTCGATGCGATGTTCGGCACGGGCGTTGCGACTAGCACTGGCTCTTGGTCTTGGGCATTCGGTTTTTGCAGGGCTGGGGCCGCTGAAGATGGAACCGGACGGCGATCGGCGCTGATAATCCAGCAAGCTATCACTATTGCAGCAACAACTCCTGCCAGGGCCAGGTAACTCCGGGGCTGTCTAAAAGCACTCCTTATTTGGTCCATGATTGGGCCAGCCCTGTGCCATAGTCGTGTCCACTTGGCGGTCCATCCCATGATAGCTACGCCAGCTCGATCGATTGGACGTGCGTTTGAAGGCTGCGGCACTGACCTGGCGCCACCGGGAAACTCGAAAGAAGTAACATGGCGAATGGCGCGTGGGACGGTTGAGAGTTCCGCGGCGACCGGTTTTTGCTCGTCAAACTGCGCCTGGGACATCGCCTCCCCTACGAGTCCTGCCATCAGCTGATAGGAGCGTACCTCACCATCCTGGAAACGGTGCGCTTCGCTAAAAAAGACCTCCAATACTCCCGCCACGGCATGGTCTCGATAAATTAGCAAGATTAAAAGGGACTTAGCTCCAAATTGACGGCAAATCGCTGCTTCAATCCGCGCGTCAGTTTCGGCGTTGTCAACCCGCAGAATCTCGCGACTCGTCTTGGCCGCCGTCGAGACACTTAACGCGGCCATGACATGCCGCCCAATATAGCTGGCGGCGCTTCCGCTTCCGGCGCAGTAAACGAGTTGATCTCCTCGCAGTAGCCCGATCGCGACTCCCGTGGCATTGGCAACATCTCGCACACGGTCGGCGATCAAATGCATAGCGCCACCCAGGTCGAGACTGGCTGAATTGATCAACTGCTGAACTTCGACAATAGCAGAGAGCGACTGAGTTCCCATCTGACTTTCCTGCACGGCAAATGCATTGGCCAAGAGCTTTTGAAAGGATTCGCGGTCGAAGCTGGGGCTGGTCCTCATAGCAGGGAGAGTGCTGGAGATCTGCGGCTGGACTGTTGAGAGGACAGGAGATTGATCCGAGCCAATTCCACAGCCAGTAGTAAGCGCAGTTTCTCATCAAGTGAATCGGCTGTCAACGGAGACCTTAACTCCCCGAATGTTCCGAATCGGGCAGATTCGGAAAAATTTAGCGCCGCAATTGGATGCGAACGGTTGTCAGAGGGATGGCTCTGGATAAATCCACCGCCTGCCGCGGGATGCAACGGACACTCGCTTCAGATCTTAGTTCGGCAGCGGCGGCCGCTTTTGTAACTTTGGCTGTTCGGTCGGCGGAGTTGTTTCGGACGCATCGGGCTTCAAGGCCGCAGCGTTGGCAGGAGCTGACGAGTTCACCCCAAAATCCCAAACATAAAGGTTCATGCCTTCCTTGCCCAGCATTTCGACGACGGCATACTCGCCTGGAGCTAGCTCGTTGGCGGGAGTCAACTTCACCCAGCCGCCGGTGAGTTGCGTTGCGGTCGTGGGTACAAACTTCTCTTCTTGACTGACTTTACCGTAGACCGCGACCTTGACGTCTCCCACGATGCGCTTGCTCTGCTTAGCTTGCAAACGGACGATTCGGAAGCGGTCCCAAGGCATATTTTGTTGCTGAAGCTGGCTCGTCGCGTCGGCCCCTAGGTCGGGTTGTTCGACGTTGACGTAGATAGCGGGGAGAGCCGCATGCGCCTGAATCTTCGCGTGTTCGCCCGCCAGCTCAATCGGCTGCCTGGCACTGGCGATGGGATTGATGGCCGCGCGCAAAATGTTCCCTTTACGGTCCTGGTTGATCTGGCCATTGCTCTGCTGCAACTCGATCAACTGTGGCTGGTTCTGAAAAGTATCCAGCAACACAACACCGCCATCGTCCGGTAAACGCAAACCCGGTGCCACGTGCGGAGACTTGGCCTCATCGGCCCGGCGTTCGGCTGCCAGTTCCTTGTCCAGCTCCACCGCCTCGGGGGGAGGAGCACCGGCAGCGCGGTCCTTCTCGTATTTGTCCGTGGCCTCCCAATCCACCAGGGATTTGGGAACTTCCTCCCACTCGTTACGCTCTGCACTCAGGTAGCGCACACGGTCGCCCTTCACTTCCCACTTGGTAGCAAGCTGGTAAGAGCCATCTTTAAGGATCAGACGTTTGGCGAGTTGTTGGGCCGAGACTGGAGGGGCAACCAGCAGGAACGGAAGGATTCCCAGAAGCGCCGCCGACATGAAGCGATACATCTGAAGCATCGGACTAATTTCTTTGACGGAACTGAATTTCATCTAGTCTACTGCGCTAGCCATTTTAGGACCAAAGCCTCATTTCTAACAGCTCGAGCGCACGGCTGAAGGTCTGCGCTAGGCAACTATTCCTAGCCACCTAACCCTGTTTCTGGCATAATAGGACGTGCACCCATCCTGCACAAAATTCCAAACACAATTTAAGGCGAGGAAGCGATGTCGGCAAAGTACATCTTTGTGACTGGCGGCGTGGTGTCTTCTTTGGGCAAGGGTCTGGCGGCGGCTTCGATTGGCTGCTTGCTGGAGAGTCGCGGGTTGAAAGTCAACCTGATGAAGTTCGATCCTTACCTCAACGTCGATCCGGGCACAATGTCGCCTTTTCAGCACGGCGAGGTATTCGTCACCGACGACGGTGCCGAAACCGATCTGGATCTCGGGCATTACGAACGCTTCACTCACGCTAAGCTTTCGCGCGATAACAACTGGACCACCGGCCGGGTTTACGAGCAGATCATTGCCAAGGAACGGCGTGGCGACTATCTGGGCAAGACGGTGCAGGTCATCCCCCATGTCACCAATGAGATCAAGGCCGCCATGAAGAAAGTGGCGCAGGACGTAGACGTAGCCATCGTCGAGATCGGCGGCACCGTCGGCGACATCGAATCCCTGCCCTTCATGGAAGCCATCCGGCAGATGCGCCAGGAACTGGGCCGCGAACACACCCTGTTCATGCACGTCACTCTGGTCCCGTTCATCGCGGCCGCGCAGGAACTCAAGACCAAGCCAACGCAGCACTCGGTCAAGGAATTACTTAGCATTGGAATCCAGCCTGACATTCTGCTCTGTCGCACCGACCGCTTCCTCTCGAAAGAGATCAAGTCGAAGATCGCGCTCTTCTGTAACGTGGAAGAAGAGGCGGTTATCACCGCCAAAGATGTGGCGACGATCTATGAGGTACCGGTGGTTTTCTCCCGAGAAGGGGTCGACACGCTCGTGCTTCGCTACCTTCATCTCAACGCCAAAGAGCGCGATCTTAAGGACTGGGAGGAAATTGTTCATCGGGTTTACAACCCGAAGGCGGAAGTCACAATTGGAATAGTGGGCAAGTACGTGGAATACGAGGACTCCTACAAATCGCTGAAAGAAGCGTTAGTGCATGGCGCTTTGGCACATAACCTCAAGCTTAACTTGAACTGGGTCGAAGCTGAAGGTTTAGAGACCGGAGATCGCACCTACGAAGAACAGCTCGCTGATTATGACGGGCTGCTGGTGCCCGGAGGCTTCGGGAAGCGCGGCATTGAGGGGATGTTGATCGCAATCCGCTATGCCCGTGAGAAAAATGTCCCGTTTTTTGGTATTTGCCTGGGCATGCAGGTCGCCTGCATTGAGTTCGCACGCGATGTATGTGGGCTGGCCGACGCCAACTCCAGCGAATTCGATCCTGCCACACCCCACCGCGTCATCTATAAGCTACGAGAATTGCGCGGGGTCGAGGAACTCGGTGGCACCATGCGGCTGGGCGCGTGGCCCTGCAAGATTGAGCCGGGAACCCTGGCGTATAGGATTTACGGCAAGCTCGAGATCAGCGAGCGTCATCGCCATCGTTACGAATTCAATCGTGAGTATGAAGGCACCTTGACCGCCGGCGGACTGCGCATCTCGGGATCGACTCCAGATGGGACATACGTGGAAATGGTCGAACTACCGGATCATCCGCATTTCATCGGATGCCAGTTCCATCCCGAGTTCAAGTCTAAGCCGTTGGAGCCGCATCCCCTATTCAAAACGTTTGTCGGCGCAGCCTACGAACACGGGCTGAAGCGGCGAGCGGATAGGCTCGCGGCCGAAGTTGAGATGTTCCATCGCCCGGAAAAAATGGGGAGAAGATAACCACAGAGGACACAGAAAACACGGAGGAAACCTTCCATTCTACTCAGTGATCCTCTGTGTCCCCTGTGGTTAAGGCATGACGACTTCCTTTCAAATCGATAATGTCCGCATCGGCTCCGGGAATCTGTTTCTTATTGCCGGGCTGTGCGTGATCGAAAGCGAAGACCATGCGCTTTTCATGGCTGAAGTCATCAAGGGCGTCACGCGTTCCCTAAACTTCCCATTCATCTTTAAGGCTTCCTACGACAAGGCCAATCGGACCTCCATGCGCAGTTATCGTGGTCCTGGGCTGGCTGAGGGTCTGCGTATCCTGAAGAGGGTGAAGGACGAAGTGCACGTGCCGGTCCTCACAGATGTACACGAGACCACCGATGTTGCGAAAGTGGCAGAAGTCGCTGACATATTGCAAATTCCCGCATTTCTGTGCCGCCAAACCGACCTGATTGTGGCCGCCGCCATGACCGACCGCGTGGTGAATATCAAGAAGGGCCAGTTCGCCTCGCCCTGGGACATGCGGCATGCAGTCGAAAAGTGCCGCACCGCGGGCAACGACAAAGTTTTCGTCACTGAGCGGGGAAGTTCGTTCGGCTACAACAACCTGGTAGTCGATATGCGCTCATTGGCTATCATGCGGAAATTTGTGCCAGTGGTTTTCGACGCAACCCACTCGGTCCAGTTACCGTCAGCGTCCGCCGACGGAGATGACACCGTGAGCGGCGGACAACCGGAATTCATCCCTGTTTTGGCCCGCGCCGCGGTTGCGGTTGGCGTAGACGGAATCTTTCTTGAAGTGCATGACAATCCCAAGGAAGCCAAATCAGACGGCGCGAACGCGCTGGAATCCACGAAACTCCGCGCCGTGTTGAAGGAGCTGCAAGCCATGCACGGAGCCCTGACGGCGGCGCATCTGACGCCCTGAGTCTCGCGCCGGCTCGTTTGTCGCAAATCTGCTACCATCCCATCTCATCTGACGCCAAACATGCAGATTTTCTCCGCCATTGTCGGCATCGTGGTCATTTTCCTCATTCTCCTCGATGCGTTTGAGACCGTCGTTCTGCCACGACGAGTGCAGCGCCAATTTCGTCTGACCGCATGGTTCTATCGCCGGACTTGGCGTCCATGGAGAGCAATCGCCAGCCATATTAACTCACCTGGGCGGCGGGAGAATTTTCTCGGATATTTTGGACCGCTATCGCTGATTTTCCTGCTGGCCTTCTGGGCTTTCGGCCTGATCTTTGGGTTCGCCCTGCTGCAATACGGCGCGGGAGAACACTTTCAGTTGGGCAACGAGCCTATCACTTTTGGGGCTCTGCTCTACCACAGCGGCGAGACTTTCTTCACCCTGGGGTATGGCGACATCACCCCCACGTCGGGAATCGCACGCGCGCTGGCCGTGCTCGAGGCCGGCATGGGATTTGCCTTTTTGGGCGCCGTCATCGGATATCTGCCAACAATTTATTCGTCCTTTTCTCGCCGCGAAATCGAAATTTCTCTCTTGGACGCGCGCGCCGGATCTCCGCCTTCTGCGGCCGAGTTACTCGCCAGGTTGGGAAACCATCCTCAGCAGACCGGGCTGGACCGCGTCTTTCGCGACTGGGAACACTGGGCAGCTGAGGTTCTGGAGAGTCATTTGTCCTATCCTGCCCTCAGTTTTTTCCGGTCGCAACACAACAATCAATCCTGGTTGGGCGCGCTGACCACCATTCTCGACGCGACCGCGTTAGTTATCGCGGGGGTGGACGGCATTCGTCTGGAGCAGGCCAAAATCACATTCGCGATGGCGCGGCACGCGGTGGTCGACCTGGCGCAGGTGGTGAATGCGCGCTACGACCCTCATGCGCCGGACCGACTGTCGGCCGCCGAGCTAGCCCAGTTGCGGCAGAGTCTGGGCGAACGTGGTCTAAAGGTGCGGGATGACGGCGAGGCCGAGGCGAAACTGGCGAGGCTGCGCGCGCAGTACGAACCTTATGCGCAGGCTATCGCACGTAATTTGTTGATCACACTGCCTCCGTGGGTGCATCCAGAGAGGAGAAAAGATAACTGGCAAGCTGGTCCGTGGGACCGGGCCATCCAAGCCAGAGGTTTGGGCGGACTCGGAGGGAAGGCCGAGCACGTGCCAAGGATCGATGAGCACTTTTAGATCATTTTCTGCGCCGCTTCTGTTCGCGAATTGAAGAGGTCGTCGAGGCTCGGTGGCGGAAGGTGAGCGCGTGCTAACATCCTTTTTCTTCCATGAAACACATTGGAGAAAATGTGGTCCGCATTGAGGCCGAGGCGTTACGTGCCCTGGCCGACCGCATTGCCGGACCCATGGCCGACGCCTTCGACCGTGCGGTGGAATTGGTTCATGCCTGCCGCGGTCGCGTGGTGGTTACGGGAATGGGCAAGAGCGGGATCATCGCTCACAAAATCGCGGCTACGCTCAGCTCGACCGGAACCCCGGCGCTATTCATGCATCCGGTGGATGCGGTGCATGGAGATCTCGGCATGGTGGTGCGAGGCGATGTCGTGCTGGCGCTCTCGACCAGCGGCGAGACGGAAGAAATTCTGCGTCTTCTGGCGACCATTAAGCGCTTGCAGGTGGCGCTCATCGCGATGACGGGAGATGAAATCTCCACGCTCGCGGGCGAGGGCGCCCGCGCCACACCAAACAAGCTCTCCACTCTGGCTGCCGCTGCCGATATTGCACTCGACTGCTCTGTTGCCAAAGAAGCCTGCTCGCTGGGACTGGCGCCTACAGCTTCCACAACGGCGATGCTGGCACTGGGCGACGCGCTGGCCATGGCGCTGGCCGAAAAGCGCGGCTTTCAGGAAGAGGACTTTGCCAATCTGCATCCCGGCGGCAAGCTGGGCAAGCGTCTGGCCCGGGTTGAATCGCTGATGCATACCGGCGACGCCGTACCGCGCGTCACGCCAAAGACCAATATGCCGGACGTGATTTATGAGATGTCACGCAAGAAACTCGGCGTCGCTACTGTGGTCGAAGGCGAAAAGCTGGTGGGGATCATCAGTGACGGGGACCTGCGGCGACTGCTTGAACAACGCGGAAAAGATGTCCTCGACCTAACCGCGAACGAATGCATGACCAGGAATCCCCGGACAATCTCCGGGCAGGAGTTCGCCGCTACCGCGCTGGCGCTCATGGAGGAGAAAAAGATTACGTCGCTCGTGGTGGTGGATGGAAATATGAAACTCGAAGGAATCGTGCACTTGCACGATCTGTGGGGAACAGAAATGATGTAATGCGGGCCGGCGCTACAATGACTGCTATGTATCACTACGATCCCAACACAGCTCTGGAAGAATTAACCGAAGATGCTACCCTCCCCAACCCGGTCCACGTTCGCGACATGATACTGCGCAAACGGCTGGGGCCAGACAAGTCACTCGAGCTAAACCGGTTATTCGTCGAATATCAAAGGCTCTTCGGCGAGGCGCAGAAGCTGGGGAAAGAAATCCTGAAACAGTTGGCGGGCTGACATTCATCGCCGACCCCGCACGGCAGGGCTGCCAACCGTGGCGTCCCTGCATGTGTACGAAGTCCAATCAATTACAATAACCAATTCCCTGCTACTCAGGACCCCCAAGTATGCATCGCTGGTCTGAACTCTTTATCCCTACTCTGCGCGAGGCGCCCGCCGACGCCGAGGTTGCCAGCCATAAGTTTCTGGTGAGGGCGGGCTACATCCGCCAGCTTGCTGCCGGAATCTACTCCTATCTTTTTCTGGGAAACCGATCTTTTAACAAGATCATCGCTATTGTCCGCGAAGAGATGGACAAGATCGGTCAGGAGTTCTATTTGCCGGCGCTGCATCCGCGTGAACTGTGGGAGGCCAGCGGACGCTGGGCGGTCATGGGTGACAATATGTTCCGCCTCAAAGACCGCAAGGGGGCCGACCTGTGCCTGAGCATGACGCACGAAGAAGTGATGACCGAAATTGGGCGCAAGGAGCTGCGGAGTTACAAGCAACTACCGCAAATCTGGTACCAGATCCAGAGCAAATTTCGAGATGAAGCGCGGCCGAAATCCGGGTTGCTGCGGGTCCGGCAGTTCATGATGAAGGATTCCTATTCGTTCGACATGGACGCAGCCGGGCTGGATGTTTCTTATCAAAAGCATTACGACGCCTACTGCCGCATCTTCGACCGCTGCGGGCTCGAGTACATGGTGGTCGAAGCGCATTCCGGCGCAATGGGCGGATCACAGTCGCACGAGTTCATGGTGCGGACGCCGGCAGGTGAAGACCTGATCGTGAGCTGCGAAAGCTGCAGCTATGCGGCAAACCTGGAGAAGGCAACCTCGAAACTTGCGTCCGTGGACGATCTGCCCGCCGCGGGCGATGGCAATCCGATCGAGGTGCACACTCCAGGAATGAAGACGATTGAAGACGTCGCTCGGTTTCTTGGCGTGTCCCCAAAAAACAAAATTAAGACGTTGGCCTTGATGGCGAACGAACCGGATTCGAAGACCGGAAAGACGAAGCTGCGTCCGGTGGTGTTGCTGCTGCGTGGCGATCACCAGATGAATGAGGCCAAGCTGTCGACGGCCCTAGGCGGGAGAGAAACTCGTCCCATGGAAGCCAACGAAATCGAGGAGCTCTTCGGCTCTCCAGCAGGATTCCTGGGACCAATCGGTATCACTTGGGCAAAAGACCTGAATGACACCGAGAGTCCCCTGCTACTGGTCGATAAGGCGCTCGAGCGTCGCAAAAACCTGATCGCAGGCGCGAATAAGGAAGACTATCACTTGAAGAATGTAACCCCCAGCCGCAACTTTCAGCCGACGGTCTACGTCGACTTGCGCAATGTGGCTGCGGGTGAAGCCTGCCCGAATTGCGGCGCTCCGCTGCGCATTGATACTGCAGTCGAGATCGGACACATCTTCAAGCTGGGCTACAAGTATTCGGAGTCGATGGGAGCCCGGGTGCTCGACAAAATGGCAAAGAAGTTACGCCGATCATGGGCAGCTACGGAATCGGAATCGAGCGCATCCTGACTGCCGCCGTCGAGCAAGGTAACGATGAGAA
>JABCYV010000153.1 GCA_013290025.1 Acidobacteriota bacterium | reverse complement strand
CGGTCGACTACACCTTCGATATCACTGCCGGCCCAAGGGTGAATATTGTTACGGAGGGCTTCAAAATCAGCCGCAGCGTGCTCAAGAGAACCATCCCGGTTTACGAAGAGAATGCACTCGATGATGACCTCTTAAATGAAGGCCGACGCAACCTGCTGAACTACCTGCAAAGCCGTGGCCACTTCGATGCCAAGGTGGAGTTGAAAAAAACCGCCCCACCTGGCGGCAATGAACTCCATATCGTCTATGACATCGATGCCGGCCCACATCACAAGCTGATGAAGGTTCAGATCGCGGGCAACATGGTTGGGGACAAGGGATTTCCCCAAGAAACGCTTCGTTCGCGCATGCAAGTGCAACCGGCCGGACGCTTTTTTTCTAAAGGCCGCTATAGTCAAGCCCTGCTCAACGACGACATTCGCGGTCTCGAGGATATGTATCGCGCCAACGGTTTCCAGCAGGTGAAGATCACCAGCACCGTGCAGGACAACTACCAGGGCCGTGCAAACCAACTTGCGGTGCAATTACAGGTGAATTTGGGTCCTCAAACCTTGATTCAAACACTGCAAATCGTCGGCAATACGACTTTCTCTCAAGACGACCTTCGCAAGCAAATCAATACACGGGAAGATCAACCCTTTTCGGAATACTACATTGCACAGGACCGAGACACCATCCTGAACTACTACTTCAATCGCGGATTTCCCGACGCTACTTTCCAGGCCTCAGCCAAACCCTCACCGCACGATCCCAATCGCATGGATGTCACTTTCACCATTCATGAAGGTCAGCGAGTCTTCGTGGACCAAGTGCTTATCTCCGGCTTGGATCACACTCATCCTTTTGTGGTGCAGCGCGACATCCAGGTGAAATCGGGCGACCCCCTTAGCCAGGTTGACATGCTGGACACCCAAAGAAAGTTGTACGACCTCGGCATCTTCAGCCAAGTGGATACCGCGGTGCAGAATCCCGAGGGGGTCGAGCCGGAAAAGAATGTTCTGATTGTCGTTCAGGAAGCCAAACGGTACACATTCAATTATGGGGTGGGATTCGAGTTTCAGACCGGGCAGCCCACTATCGGCAGCACCCAGCCTCTTGGCCAGACAGGAGTGAGTCCGCGGGTGTCTTTTGGAGTGACACGTATCAATCTTCGCGGCCGCAACAACAGCATCACCTTTAAAACCAACGTCGGGCGCCTGCAGCAGCGCGGCCTTATCAGCTATAGCGCCCCACGCTTGTTCAGGAGTCCCGACTGGCGACTGACACTTACAGGCTTCTACGACAATACGGTGGACGTCACCACCTTCACTTCCCAACGGCTTGAGTCATCGATACAGGCCGAGCAGATTCTCAACAAGAATTCCGCCGGGAAAACCACCAGCCTGATGGACTACCGTTTTACTTACCGGCGAGTCAAAGCCGCGAATCTGGAAATCAGCCAGAACCTGATTCCTTTACTCTCGTTACCCACGCGGGTAGGAGCGCCAGGCTTCAGTTACATCCGCAACCACCGCGACGATGAGCTTGAAACTACAAAGGGTAGCTATAACACGGTTGATGGCGGCGTCGCAGACAGTCATTTCGGATCAGAAGCCGATTTCAGTCGGATTCTGATCCAGAATTCCACGTACTACAGCTTCGGAAAGCAAGGCCGAAAATTTGTGTTCGCCCGCTCTACTCGGGTCGGGATAGAGACCGCCTACGGCAACACTTCGATTCTCCCGCCTGGGCAGTCCTGTCCACAGCTCACCCAGACTACTTGTGCCGCCCCGACCCTGATACCGCTTCCCGAACGTTTTCTTTCTGGAGGGGGCAACTCTCACCGCGGGTTCGGGTTAAACCAGGCAGGCCCGCGCGACCCAGTTACCGGTTTTCCGTTGGGTGGGAGCGGCCTGTTTTTGAACAATTTGGAGCTACGAATGCCCCCACCGACGCTGCCCTTTTTTCAGAGCAACATCAGCTTTGCCATCTTTCACGATGCCGGAAATGTTTTCGTCAACGGCCGCGACACGCTCAACAGCTTGTTGCATTGGCAGCAAAAGAATCCGCAGTTGTGCCTGGAGCAAACTACCGCCAAACAATGCAACTACAACTACATTTCCCACGCTATTGGACTGGGGGTGCGTTACCGGACACCCGTCGGCCCCATTCGCTTCGATTTCGGGTACAATCTGAATCCGCCCGCGTTTCCCAGTTGCCAGACCACGCCTAGCTCCAGCAATCCGGCGCCGTCGGCGTACTGTCTAACAAACAGCAACAACACGCTCACTTTCTTCGTGCCGCAGCACGCGAGCCATTTCAACGTTTATTTTAGTATTGGACAGACCTTCTAATGACCAAGAAGCTCTTCATCCTCTCCTGGACTTTGACCTTGTGCTTAACTTCTGCAGCTGCCGTGGCCGGGGACATCATCGATCGAATCGTGGCTACAGTAAACGGCCACATCATTCTCCAAAGTGACTGGGATGATGACGTCCGCTACGAGGCATTCATCGGCGGACGCCCCTCAGACCGCGTTACTAGCGAGGACCGCAAATCGGCGCTTGACCGGCTGATTGACCAGGAGTTGCTGCGTGAACAAGTGCGTGCCTCCGATTCTCCGGCGGCGTCCCCGGAAGAAGTGACCAGACATATCGATCAAATCCGCAAACAATATCCTGGCGCCGAAACTGAGTCCGGCTGGGCCGCCACACTCGCGCGATACGGACTTACCATGGAGGATCTCAAGAAGCGCCTTGCCATCCAACTGGAATTGACGCGCCTGGTGGAGGCCCGGCTCCGCCCCGGCGTCAACATCGATTCCAAGAGTGTTGAGAGTTACTACAATCAGGAACTACTCCCTCAGCTTCGCCAAGCGGGAGCGAAAGATGTGCCCCTGAATGAGGTCACGCCTACAATCAAAGAACTGCTCACCCAAGAAAAAGTAAACCAATTGCTTATCGCCTGGTTGCAGAATCTACGCTCCGGAAGTGAAATCCACACCGAGGCATCGTCCGGTCCCGGAGACGGGACGCGATGACAGAGACCGGCGCCCAGCCGCGTCGGCGCAAGCTCTGGAAGTACCTGCTGTTCGCAACCATCACTAGCGTGCTGGCGCTGGCGGGACTCGCTTGGTATACGACCACAGACTCTTTTCAGGCCCTGGTGCACCGCCGGGTGGTGAGCGACCTCGAACGGATCACCGGTGGCCGAGTTGATTTAGGTGGTTTTCATACCTCCCCATTTCGTCTGCGCGTTGAGGTAGAAAACCTCACCATCCACGGTCGCGAGCCAGCAGGCGAAGTTCCATACGCTCACGTGGGACGCCTCATCGCCGCGATTCGAATCATTTCTCTCTTGGAGACCCAGTTCGGATTCAGCTCCGTCGTATTCGATCATCCGATAGTGCACATCATTGTGTATCCGGACGGTACCACCAACCAGCCTCAACCCCGATTGCCGCAGACGTCGGACAAGACTGCCCTGCAGCAACTATTTGCGCTTTCCATCAGCCGCCTCGAGGTGCGCCACGGCGAACTGCTTTGGGCGGACCAGGAAATTCCTCTCGACTTTATCGTGAGCGATGTTTCCGCCGACATGACTTACTCGTTGCTGCGGCGCCGCTTCTACAGCAATGTGCTGCTGGGCAAGGTGGACACTACCTTCAACGGCTACCGGCCGATCGCCTGGACGGCCGAGGCGCACTTTGCTCTGGGCCGGAACAATGTTGAAATCACATCGTTGAAAGCAACCTCCGGCCGTTCCCTCATCCGTGGTGGCGGTCGAATCGCTGATTTTCGCCAACCCAGGATCGAAGCCGATTACGACGTTACGCTGGACCTCGAGGAAGCGACAGCGATTGCGCGCCGCCACGAAGTACGGCACGGGGTCCTCCAGGCTAGCGGCCGCGGTTCCTGGTCCGCGGGTGATTTCTCTTCTGCTGGAAAGGTCTTCCTGAATGACTTCGAGTATAGGGATCGCGCCGTCGGGCTGCGTAAGTCGAGCCTAAATGCAGAATTTACCGTCGACCCGCAGCGACTCTCACTCTCTCAAATCCAGGCGAAGCTGCTAGGTGGCAGCGTTTCCGGGAATGCCGAAATTACGCAGTGGCTCAACTCAGCTCCCGCCAGCAAACCCACGAAAGGAAGGAAAGCGGAAGAGCGGAGGGGGACTGTTCATCTGCGTATGAGGGACTTATCGGCAGCTGAGATAGCGGCCGCAGTGGCTACCGCGGCACGCCCCTTCGATCGCATCAATGTGGCTGCGTCCGTGGATGGCACGATTGATGCACGCTGGCGGCGATCACCAGGGAACGCCGAAGCCGAAATCCTGCTCGACACCGTGCCACCAGTTCATCCGGCCCCCACTCAATTTCCTCTAAGCGCGCATTTCCGCGGCACCTACCGTGCCGCTTCCGATGAGGTCGAGGTCACCGAACTGAACGCCTCTACTCGCGCCACGCAGTTGCATGCCTCAGGCTCCCTTTCTTCCCGCGCAGCTTTAAAGCTGTCTGTAAATACAACCGACATTGGAGAGTGGCAGCCGATTCTCACCTCGGCGGGATATAAGGGGAACGTCCCCATCACGCTGCATGGCCGTGCCTCATTCGTCGGCACCGCGACTGGAAAACTTTCAAGCATAGCCTTTGCCGGTAGCCTTCAATCGCAGAGTTTCGATCTGTTGGTTCCCGCCACGTCGCGTACTCCCGGAAGGCGAGTGCATTGGGATTCGCTGGCCACGGATGTTCAGCTTTCCCCGCGTGCCTTCGCGGCGCGCAACGGTACGCTGCATCACGGTGACGCAGCCATCAACTTCGACCTGACGGCCAGCCTTCAGGAAAGGCGATTGACCGACACTAGCTCCTTTACTGCGCGCGTGAACGTTCACGATGCCGACGCCGCCGAAGTCCTCTCGCTCGCGGGTTATGCCTATCCCATCAGCGGGCACATGGATCTCTCCTTCCAGGCAAAAGGCACGCTGGCAGATCCTAACGGCGAAGGCCGCCTCCAACTCACCGATGCGATCATTTACGGTGAGCCGGTGGACCGTGTCAACTCCGACGTGCGCTTCAGCGGAGGCCAAGCCACATTCGAGAACGTCCTCCTGAGTTACTACGACGCTCGGGTTACCGGCGATGGGACTTATAATCTCTCGACCCGAGCTTTTCGCTTCAGTCTCACTGGATCGAATTTTGACCTCGCCCATATCCCTAAACTGCAGACCAGCCGCCTTGCGGTGGAGGGGCGCATGGACTTCACCGCGGTGGGCTCCGGCACGCCTGAAGAGCCAGTGGTCAATGCCGCCATTCGTCTGCGTGCTCTTACGTTGGATCACGAACGGGCTGGAGATTTCACCATCGATGCAGTCAGCCAGGGTCCCGAGCTCCGGCTGACTGGCAAGTCGCAGTTCGAAAACGCTGAGCTAAATGTCGACGGCAAAATCAGTCTCCGGGCTGACTGGCCTTCCAGCTTTGCCTTGCGCTTCAATCATCTCGACGTCGATGCGCTTTTGCGGACCTATATGAAGGGACGCCTGACCGGTCACTCGGCCACCGTCGGGAATGTTCAAATCGAAGGGCCATTGCTTAAGCGCAGCGAACTACGCATCACGGGCAACCTAGATGATTTCGTCGCTGACGTGGAAAACTTCAAGGTCCATAACAGCGGTCCGATTCGCTTCTCCGTCTCCAGCCAATCTTTCACTATTCAGCAATTGCGCCTGATCGGCGAGGGAACCGATCTTGCCGCCAACGGTACCATTCAATTATCCGGTGAACGTCATCTCGATCTGCGGGCTCAGGGCAGCGCCAACCTCAAGCTAATCGAGAGCTTCAATCCTGACTTCATCTCTTCCGGACTGGTCACAGTGGATATCACTGTTTCCGGCACTGTGGCGAAGCCGCTCCCCCAGGGCCGGCTGCAGATCGCGAGCGGCTTTATCGGATACAGCGATCTGCCCAGCGCTTTGAGCGATATAAACGGCTCTCTGATATTCAGCCACGACCGCCTGCAGATCGAATCGCTTACCGCGCATACCGGTGGAGGTTTGGTCACTTTGGGCGGCTACGCAACTTCTTACAACCGGGAGCTTAATTTCGATCTGACCGTTCAGGGGCAGGATGTACGTCTGAGGTACCCGCAGGGCATCAGTTCCACGGCCACCGCCAATTTGCATTTTGTGGGTACTACTTCCGCTTCCACGCTTTCCGGGGACATCACGGTTAACCGGCTAACCATGACTCCCGGCTTCGACTTCGGGGCCTACCTCGCGCGCAGCGCCCAGACCACCGCACTGCCTCAAACCAATCCTCTGCTGAATCAGATCCGGCTTGATGTTCACATCGTCACCGCGCCCGAGTTGCAAATGCAGACTGCCGTCGTGCGACTTTCTGGGGACGCCGATTTGCGCCTACGGGGGACCGCCGCAAAACCAGTTCTTCTCGGTCGCGCCGATATCATCGAGGGCGAAGTTTATTTCAACGGAGCAAAGTATCGTCTGGACCGCGGCGGGGTCACCTTCACCAATCCGGTTAGCACCGATCCAGTGCTCGATCTGCAAGCATCTACTCACGTGCGCGACTACGACATTACTCTGATTGTGAACGGCAGGGTCGACAAGCTTAACATTACGTACCGTTCCGAACCGCCTCTACCCACCGCCGACGTCATCGCCCTGCTGGCTCTTGGCCGTACCACTGAGGAGTCCGCGCAGTTGCAGCAATCGGGTGGGTCGCCCTTTAGCCAGGAGGCTTCCAGCGCCATCCTCAACGCAGCTCTTAATGCCACGGTCAGCAACCGGATGCAGCACCTGTTTGGTATAAGCCGTATCAAGATTGATCCGCAGGGACTGAACACCGAAACCTCGCCAACTCAGACCGGACCGGCCGTAACCATTGAGCAGCAGGTAGCCAACGATCTCACCGTCACCTACACCACCAACGTTTCGCAGACATCGCAGCAGATCATCCAGGTGGAATACAACCTCACGCGCAATGTCTCCATCGTGGGCCTGCGTGATCAGAACGGTGTAGTCAGCTTCGACGTGAGAATGCGCCAGCGCAAGAAGTAGGGGCGAGGTGTGCCGTCCGATTGGCGTATTCTGAAGAGAAGCATGCCAGCGGAAATTCACCCCGATCGCTTCACTGTCGAACGTCAGAATATGGTGGAGTCGCAGCTAAGTGCCCGCGGCATCCGTGACCCGCGTGTCCTCGATGCCATGGCCCGCGTGCCGCGTCACGAATTCGTGGCCGAGCGTTACCGCGATCAAGCCTATGAGGACCACCCCATTCCGATCGGCGAAGGCCAGACCGTTTCTCAGCCTTACATCGTTGCGCTCATGTTGGAAACTCTGTCACCCGAGCCTTCGTCAAAAGTCTTGGAGATTGGTACCGGCTCCGGCTATCAGACTGCTGTTCTTGCCGAACTCTGCGCCCATGTCTTCTCGATCGAACGGCATGCCCAGCTGGCGCGCGAAGCTGAAGCCGCGCTGGTACGACTCGGCTACCGCAACGTGACCGTGATCGTAGGTGATGGCAGCCAGGGCCTTCCGGAATTCGCTCCCTTCGACGGCATTGTCGTCTCCGCCGCCGCTCCCCGCATTCCTTCTGCTCTTTTCGAGCAACTACAGGAGGGCGGCCGCATGATCATCCCAGTAGGTCCGGCCGAGGCTCAGGAGCTTCAGCTGGTGCGCAAACTTGAAGGTCAGCCCACCATCGATCGCCTGGAAGGATGTCGTTTCGTTCCCTTGATCGGCGGCCAAGGTTATTCTTCTTCCTGGTAAGCCGAGAGAAGACTGGCACCCGGAAGCCGAGAACCGGCAACTGCTTTACAATCTTCTCGTGCCTCTTCTCCACAACCTGCGGGTCACCTTGGAGATGATCAAATGGGAGCACTCCATTTTCGCCCTCCCGTTTGCGCTCTGTGGAGCCATGCTGGCGGCCAATGGGCATCCGACAATTCATCAACTGACGTGGATCGTAATCGCCATGGTGGCTGCGCGCTCAGCCGCTATGGCTTTCAATCGCCTGGCCGATGCCTCAATTGATGCCGCCAACCCGCGTACAATGGCACGCGCTCTTCCTGCCGGCGCTCTCAGCTCCCGGTTCGTGGCGACATTTGTTGTAGTTTCCTGTGCCGCGTTTGTGCTCGCCGCAGCGCAGTTAAGTCGGCTGGCGTTCGTGCTCTCCCCGGTTGCCCTGGGCGTGCTATTGTTCTATTCCTACACTAAGCGCTTCACTCGCTGGTCGCATCTGGTATTGGGATTTGCGCTCGGCATCGCGCCTGCTGCCGCCTGGATTGCGGTACGCGGATCGTTCGATCCTCGGATTCTGCTGCTTACCATTGCCGTTACCTTCTGGGTGGGAGGGTTCGACGTGCTTTACAGTTGCCAGGACTACGAGTTCGACCAGCAGGCAGGACTTTATTCCATCCCGCGCTTCTGTGGCATCAGTAGATCCCTTTGGATTGCTCGTGTTTTCCATCTCCTGATGCTGCTCTTGCTGATTAGCTTCGTGGTTGCCTTTGGCCTGGGGAAGATAGCAATTGCCGGGGTCGTCATTGTGGCACTTCTACTCGGCTATGAGCACTCTCTTGTCTCATCCCGCGACCTCTCCAGACTTAACGCCGCCTTCTTTACCATGAACGGTGTTATCTCGGTAGTCTTCTTCGTTTTCATTGTAGGAGATCTGCTACTGCGTCGATGAGTGTGCCCATCGGACCCATAGTGCTAACCCCTCAGTCAACACTATGACTTCCTGTCTGTTGCTGCGGTATGATCGATGTTGATGTCCGCACCTCATCCATTCCAGACTGATGACTCACGCCTCACTCCGATCCACGCTAAAGTCATCGCTCGGGAGCGCCTGGACGCCGACGATGCTCTCGCTCTCTATCGGACAGGCGACATTCTTGCGCTGGGTTGGTTGGCTAACTCCGTCCGGGAGCGCATGCACGGAGACAAAACCTACTTCAACGTCAACCGCCATATTAATCCGACCAATGTTTGCGTCGCCGCCTGCCGGCTCTGCGCCTTCGGCCGCAAAAAAGACACGACCGGCGCCTACACCATGGCACTCGATGAGGCCTTCCAGACCGCTGCCTCCGGCTACACGGAAGCGGTGACGGAATTTCATATTGTTGGTGGCTTGCATCCCGATTTGCCTTTTCAGTATTTCCTCGACCTGATTTCCGGACTCAAGCAACGCTTCCCCCAAGTTCATCTCAAAGCTTTCACTATGGTCGAGGTCGCGTATTTGTCCAAGCGCGCCAAATTATCGATCCGCGAAACGCTGGAGCAACTGAAAGCAGCGGGAGTGGATTCTTTGCCCGGCGGCGGAGCGGAGATTTTTGCTGACCGGGTGCGCCATGTCATCTGCGACCACAAAATTGATGGCGATCAATGGCTGGAAACCGCCAGGCTCGCACATGAGATGGGCTTGAAGTCCAACGCCACCATGTTGTACGGCCACGTGGAGAACGACGAAGACCGCGTCGACCACTTGCTCAAACTGCGCGAGTTACAAGATCAGACTGGCGGCTTCCAAACCTTCATTCCGCTGGCCTTCCATCCCGATAACACCCCCTTGCAGCATTTGCCCAAAACCACGGGCATGCTGGACATTAAGCAAATTGCGGTCAGCCGCTTGGTGCTCGACAACTTCCCGCACATCAAGGCCTACTGGCAGATGCTGACCCCCAAGATTGCCCAGATTTCGCTGCGCTTCGGCGCCGACGACCTCGACGGCACTGTGATCGAAGAAAAGATCTATCACGACGCTGGCGCCACCACGCCACAAGGCATGCGCCGTCAGGAACTCGTTCGCCTGATTCGCGAGGCCGGCCGCGAGCCCATGGAGCGGGACACCCTCTATCGGCCCGTGGTACGGACCGAGACCTCGATCACGGTCGCAGTGTGAGGCCCTGTGGCATCACTATCGCCGTCCACGACGTTCACCCGTCAGGTGCAAAACCCCTTCCACTTTGTCATCCTGAGCGTAGTCCGCATTCGCGAAGCGAAATGCGGCCAACGAAGGACCTATGCATCGCGCCGACCGTCGGTCCTATTGTCAAGGCAAACTGCATGGGTCCTTCGCTTCGCTCAGGATGACAAAATGGGGAGAATAAAATTTCCTTGAATTTCCGCCCTTCCTCTCTTTCGTCCGGGTGTAGAATCAGCCCGTAAGCGCCTGAAAGCTTCGTGGGATCTAGTATTCCAGTCTTCCGAGGCCTAGTCATGAACGTTCACATTAGCTACCGCCTTCATAAAACTCCCGACATCGAAAAAGATATCAATCACCTGGTCGAGAAACTGCGTAAGCGTCTGCAAGTTTTTCGTCCCGAACTGGTCCACCTGAAGGGGGCTGTCGAGCAGAGTTCGGCCCGTGAAGGCACGATCGTGTCGTTAAATCTGCGCCTGCCATCGGGCCAAATGGCGGTCCAGCAATCCGCCCAAACCCCGGTGGTTGCAGTAAAGGCCGCCTTTGATGATCTGCTGCAGCAGATCACCCGGCACAAGGATCTCTTGCGCAGCTCGCATAAATGGCGTCGCCGTCGCACAGAAAATGCCCGCCCTGAGCGCCAGGTCCCGTTCGAGCAGACCATGGCGGCAGTGCAGCCGCCTACGGTGTCATCGGACGACGTGCGTTCGTATGTGAACGCGAATCTGAGCCGTCTTGAGCGTTTTGTGGAACGCGAGCTGTATTTCCGCGAAGTGGCCGGCGAGGTGGCGCCCGATTTCGTGAGCAAGGAAGAAGTTGTCGACGAAGTTATCGCTCGAGCCCTTGGCGATGGCGGCGAGAAGCCGGACCGCTTGGCGCTCGAACCCTGGCTCTACCGGCTGGCTATCCGTGCTCTCGACGACCTTTCTGTTCGCAGCGAGGAAAGTCTCTCGGCCGTTCCCTTGGAGGTCTCAGCCAGGAAACAAAACGTCCGCGCCAGCGATGAACCCGAACTCCAGTTCCACCAGCCCGATGAAATGTTGACCGAGGAGAGCGTCATTGCTGATCGCCGCACAGCTACGCCTGAGGACATTGCTTCTTCGGACGAAATGGTGTCCCTGGTGCAATACGCTCTGAATGGCGCCAAGCGCCCGGACCGGGAAGTCTTTATTCTTCACACCATCGAAGGATTTTCGGTGGAGGAAATCTGTGAGATTACGGATCGTCGTCAAGAGGAAATACGTTCCTCAATCCTGGCTGCGCGCGATCACTTGCGCCGTTCTCCGCCCCTAGCCCATCGCTTTCGAGAAAAGTTTCTCCAAGACACGGCAGCAGACTGAGCGTCATCACTTTATTCGGAGAAATCTTTGATGATCACCCGCGAAGACATCCGTGAACTGGCTGAATTTCAACTGAAGGGGGATGCAGGCTGCGCGCTCAGTTTTTATCTTCAACCTCCGAGGCCACACAACAAATCGCACCGCGAGGAATCGATCCTTGCAAAAGAGGTGGTTCGCAATGCCTTGCGCGAGGCAGAGAAGAATGGCAAGAACGGTTGCGCCCGGGCCGATCTGAACCGCATGTTTGACCTGGCTGGAGCCTGGCAGGGAACTCAGGCCAGTGCCAAGGCGGTCTTTGCCTGCGGCAGCCAGAAGTTCTGGCGCGAGTTTGACTTACCCCCACAATTGCCAGGCACTCAGCTGTTCGTAAATCGTCGTTTCCATCTCAAACCTCTGGCTGTGCTGCTCGGCGGGCAACCTCGTTTGGGCATCGCCATTCTCGATCGTCACAAGGCCCGCTTCTTTGATCTACGGCTCAACGAACTCAAGGAGCGTCCAGGACTTTTTCGCTCCTTACCACACCGGGGTCGGGGCGATGGCTTTGCCGGCTATGATGCCGGGCACGCGCAGCGCCGCGTGAATGATGAAGTTCTGCACCATTTCAAAAATGTAGCCGAACACTTGAAACAGGCGCAAGAGAAGGGAAGCTTCGACTATTTCATCATCGGCTGCTCGGACAGCAACTGGCATGAGCTGGAATCCCATC
>JABCYV010000152.1 GCA_013290025.1 Acidobacteriota bacterium | reverse complement strand
AAGGCCCAGATCACGAGCGACCCGCCGAATCGGGCGGAAGAGCGAAAAAACTCAATCCGAACGCTGGCACGGGTATCGCTGAACACTTACTACCTCGAAGAACGGCCTTATTCAGAGTTTCCCTAGACCTTTTCTATCAATAATCTTCACGGTGCCACGGGCATACTGAATGAAGCCCGCTCTCTGTAGCACGGCGGCAGCCAGGCTAACACTCGGCCTGCCAGTTCCCAACATTTGGGCGAAGAATTCGTGAGTCATTGGCAGCAAGTCAGAACCTATTCTGTCCTGGCACATGAGCAGCCAGCGGGCCAGACGCTGGTCAATTTCATGGAGTCGATTACACGCGGCTAACTGCGCCACCTGCGTGCCTTGCCTGTGCATACTGATTCAGCCTAAGCCGTAGACTTGGAGTCACGCTCAGAGTGACTTCCAGAACTTCGGCTTTAATTCTGAATCCGTTTCCCTTCGCCTGCACGACTGCACGATAAGGAGTCAAGGTCAAGCCTGCCGCCAAGGGCACTCCCACAAAGCCTTCCCGACCGACAATCCCCACCTCCACGCTCCTGCCGTCCTGCGTCTTAATCACCAGGGAGGTGAGTCCTAAATTCAAAAAGTAACCATATTCAAGCCCGTCAGGTGACTCGTGCAAACTCTGGTGCAAAGGCAATTCGATAAATTCCAAGTGAGGCAGGATAGCCTCGTATTCCTCATCTGGAATGGACAACAGGATACGGCTGTACACCGTGTTCCCGTGAATATCGCTCCGGGCGACGGACAACGGAGATGATGCCATAACGTGAAGATTCACTTCGCTCGGCTTCGGATGTGGTCTCGGTGTCATAACATGCCTGGGTCAGCCTTGTGACTCACGGGTATTTCGTCCCTGTTCGCTTGAACTGGTCAAGCAAAGCCGCTAACTCCATCTTGATTTGCTCCAGGCGTGAGAGCCTGGCTTCGTAAACTCCTTTGCTCAATCGAGGCTCGTCGGGTCCAACGTTTACAACCTGCAAATCCTCCATCTCCTGCTTGAGGACAGCAACTCGATCCAGAATGTCCTTTGCATCCATAACTGCGGAATCATATGCCAATGGACGACAATTTGATGTCCGATGTCGAACCATGAAGGCGATGCCCCGAGGACAAGTCTTGGCGAGTTCAATGGAGCGAGCTGGCCACCGACGAGAAGGCATTATTCGCGTTCGCGCCGACTAGACGAATAGTGCCGACTACAAGGACCAGGATCGCGGCCAACATCACAGCGTACTCGGCGATATCCTGAGCGTTGTCCTCGAACCATAACCGAGAGATCAAGGTGAACATGTCTCTACCCTCCGAAACGAAAATCCATGATTGCGCCGTGGCCACTTAACACCGCACGCTCTTTTCGGTACCAGCGGGTATTAGATGTACTCGTACGAACAAGAGATGTCTTACTTCTGTGTTCGATGCGGGACGCCGGCAGAACCATACCCACTTATTGTTATGCACGTACAGTGTTTACGTTACTGACGCAGTTGAAATTCTCCTGTACGCTCGTTTGTCGAGTCCGAAATCATTTCTTATCGGCGATACTAATCGTCCCGGAGATACCAAATGAGATTTAAGAAGCGAGAATCCCTTCTTAGCGCGCTGCTCGGTACCGGCCTTTATCTGCTTGAGAACCTGCGTGACCGTATGCCCGACAACATGGGCGACATGAAGGGCAGAGCGAGGGAGACGTATGAAACCGCGTCCGAGCGCCTGAGCCACGCCGCCGATGCTCTTCGCGGCAAAGAAGACTCCCACATATTCGGCAACGTAAGTGCTCTGCTGATCGGAGTGGGTATCGGCCTAGGAGTTGGCCTGCTAATCGCACCGGCCAGCGGTGACGAAACGCGAACCAACATCGCCGACCAGGTTTCGGACTTCGGCGAACGGGTCCGTGAGCGCACCACTGGGAAAAAGCCGCAGGGTGCGACCGGGACTTCTGGAGAATAGAACGCACAATTTAATTCTTCTTGAAACCCAAACATAGGAGGCGCTATGAGCATCTGGACAATATTGTTTGTGATCCTGTTGATCGCTTGGCTCGGCGGGTTCACCGTTTTTCATGTCGCGGGTGGGCTTATTCACCTGCTGCTCGTACTTGCCGTAGTTTCTTTGATCCTGCATTTCGTACTGGGGGCACGGACAACATAGGATTGAGGTTATTGGTGCCATCAGTAGGCACTCAAGTACTTATGGATGCCGCGACCCGCTTCTCAAATGGCTCGCGAACTGGCATTCGCTACTTATTGCCGCTTTGTAAAGGGAGCTAATGAAGCAATTTGCGATCACACCAATTCTCGCACTAATAGTGGTACTTGTAGCCTGTGGGAATTCCAACAATTCGGGCAACATCAACGGCAACTGGACGGCTACCCTCACGAATACTGCCTTCAATTTCACAACATCGCTCAGTGTCAACGGTGACCAGTCGTTAAGGGTGACGAACTTCAACTTCTCAACGTCATCCCCGTGCTTTGAATCGGGAGACTCAGAAACTGGGTCGTTCACCCTGAGCGGAAATGTCAATGGCAACGTCACGGGGAAGTTCCAGTTTACCGTGCAGTCGGGGTCGCCCAGCGGCAACATGCTAACCCTTACTGGTACGGCGAACGGGAATACGATCTCGGGCATGTGGACTCTGACCGGTGGGGCTGGTTGCCAGGGCTCAGGCAATTTCACGATGACGAAGATGTAGGCGGAATCACCTCGCGAGATATGCTCATAAATGTTTCGTATCGAACACCGGAGAAGCCCTTCGCTGGCGATCTGGTCTGTGCCAGACCGAGAGCCGGCTGAATGTTTCCCAATTTCCGCGACGAATGCTCTAGCTCTTTTCACTCTCGTGTCTGAGCTTCGCTAGGGGCACCCTGATAACGTGGAAGAAGCTGACTTATCAGCTTGATGACACGGATGGACGATTCGATCGAAACTGCGAAACCCAGCGTATAAAGTGCCCGGTTTCAGTTGAGCCAGTTTCCTGCCGCGTAAGAGCTGGAAAGTTTTCGGTTCGTGCGCTATCTGACAGACAGAGTTCCTTCTCCTCGCTAGACTTCCGCCATGTCCTTTCGCTAGGTGGTACAACGCAGCACAACCGCATCTGAGCACGCTGGGGGAGGTGACAGATGCCGTTATTTCAAAGCAAGCTCAGAGCCACGACATGTGGCAGCCGTCTCCGACCGACACCCGAACCAGACAAGTGTTCGGCGCGGAACCATGGCGTGCTAAGTACGACGTTACTTTTTGAGCACGTGCAGTGTGGACCTTAGTGACGCTTCTAAATTTCTCCGGTACGTTTGATTGTGGGCCAATATTTTGAAGAGTAAACAATCATGCAACGTCAAGGTGCTGAATCGTACTCTGTCCCTTCGCCGGAGGTGTCTTAGCTGGGAAAGTAGCGAAAATCCTTGTACCGAGAGCGTTCGACTCGATAGTCAATTCGCCATGGAGCTGGCGCACGCGCTCGCGCATTCCTCTTATCCCGACGCCGATCCCTCGGGACTGAACCTCAGCAAATCGTTCCTGCGACATTCCGGTGCCATGATCCCGAACCTCCACATAAATCTTGTCTGGTTCGCGAGCAACACTGATTAGCGCGGTTTTACTTCCCGAATGACGATGGATGTTTGTTAAACACTCCTGCACAAGGCGAAATATGACGAGTTCCATCTCAGGGGCGAGTCTTTCGAAGTGTTCGGCGATTTCCAGGTCAATATCTAGTCCGCTGCGCTCCGCCAGACCTTGGACATACCAGTGAAGTGCAGACGATAGTCCGCTCTCGTCTAGCATTGGTGGGTGCAAAAGATATGAAGTCGTGCGTATCTCTTTGGTCAGGTGCTGAACTAAATCTTGGGCATCTTTGACGTCTTTGGCGAGTTGTACAGGATCGTGGCTCGTATCTTGGGCGAGCCGTGCAAGATTCATGCCCAGCACAGCTAAGGTCTGACCAGCGCTGTCGTGCAGCTCACGTGCGATATGTCGGCGTTCCTCGTCCTGCATTAGCAGCAATCTCCGTGAAAGGTCTCGAAGCTGTTCCGACTGGTGGAGAATCTCTGCGTTTCGCCGCTGTAGTTCTTGAGTCCGAAACTGCACTTGGGTGTCGAGCGCATCAGCCAGTGCGCGGAACCGTTCTTCGCTCTCATGCAACGACCGCTCAATTCGCTTACGTTGGCTGACATCACGTGCTATTTTCGAGGCACCGGTGATTTTGCCCGCGGCGTCCCTGACAGGGGAAATTGTCAGTGATATATCAAGTGTGGTGCCGTCCTTTCGTACACGGACAGTGTCGAAATGATCGATCCGTTCGCCCCGGCGGAGTCGCTCAAGGATGGCTGTTTCCTCGTCTCGGCGATTGATCGGAATGATGAGTGAGATGTGCTGACCTACGGCTTCTTTAGCGGTGTAGCCAAATAGTCGCTCCGCCCCTGCGTTCCAGGTGGTGATGACACCGTCCAGAGTCTTGCTGATGATCGCATCATCGGAGGAATCTACGATCGCAGCGAGCAAGCCGATCGCCTTATCGGCTTTTAAGCGCAACGCGGGAAGCTCGTCCAAGAGTGATTGGCCGATGTTATCAAGATTGGCTTCCGGATCGCTGAGGATACAGTTGGCTAGTGCCTGGTGCGTCGCAAGAAGATGTTTAATGTCATCCTCATACTCGATCTCCGGATGAACCTTGGTCCAGTAGTGCGCTGCCCTGACAAAAGCCAAGAATAGCAGCAGGTACTGAAGTCGCACCGCGCCGAACAATCGTTCCAGTGCATCGAGACAGGCAGGGGCACGGGGCGTTTGGAGGAAGACATGACCCGCGAGTGCAAAGACGGACTCTTCGATCTGCGAGTCGGCACTCGGCATTTCAACAAGAGGCGCGGGATAGGTCGCGCAAAGTGAAAGGCCCAACTCTAGTTCGTGTCCGCGTGGAAACGGACGCTGGAGCAACCCAACGATTTCTTCAGCGCTGTGAACGCGGGCATGCGCATCGCCAGAAGGACGACCAAGCCCTGTCAGGAAACCCACGTGCCGTGCAATGCAATAGCGGACGGTGCAAAAGCGCGACAGATAAACGAAGAGGCGTTCCTTAAAAAGGGACGGCAGAGGATTGTCGAGGTAGGCGGACTGGGCAAATCCCCACAGTTTCTCAGTGATCTCGGGAGTTTCGGGCGCGAGGCAGAAAAAATTTGGAAGCACGCCGAACCGCTCTTCAACGCGCTTTTCCAAATCTGGCGCGGTACTACCCGCCGATTCCACATCGGACGCCATGGCTCACACTCCGATTCAATGGCACAAAATACCCAGCCAAGTATACGACCATTTCGGGCCACTGTGAACGCTCGCACCGAGCGCCCAGCCGCCCGATATTAGTAGTTAGTTATTATTGGAGTCCGGTTTCAAAACGCGCTGCCTCCTATCCGTCAACGCGAGAAGGGGATAGCTATAGGGGAGGGCAAAATCCAGCCACTCCATTAGCTGTACTAACTATCTGGAAATGTCAAGGCGTGCGGGGCGGGACGCAGGATTGAGATGGTCGCTCTTGTCTGAAACACCAGGTCGGTAGCTGTCATTCTTCTTCAGTTCGCGTGACTGCTGCATTCCATCGTTCTAGATCCGGCGCTTGTGCTCATCGGCGAACGCTTCACCCAGTACCTCTCTAATCGTTAAACGGGAAATAAAGTTCAACATCGCGGCCAAACCAGCGTTGCTCATGGAGGTAGTTGCTAATTTCCATACTGCATTTCCAAATGCTTCCGTGTGAGAAGGATTGGTCTTTGTCCGGCAATCTGTGGTTGGCCAAAACTAGATCGTGCTTCTGTCGAGGCCGAATTTGCCTGTAATTTTATCAGTCAATGTCGTGGATCAGCGGTTCATCACAGAGGTCAATCAGCATCGAATGGTGTCGATAATCGAACCAGCGGCAGAAGACATCGAAACTCCGGTCTCGCGGCCAGGTCGATGTGTCGGTGTACCAACCCGCCAGTTGCTCCTCGAAGATCTCCTCGCACAGATCGCGCAGAACCTCGGCTACGCCCTCGTCGGTGTCGCATTCCGGGATCAAGTAGATCGTCGGCTCCCGAGTCAAGTTGAATAATGTAAGTTCGACGCTGGTGGGATCAGCTGTGTGGAGCCAATCCAGAAAAGGCTGCTTGGGTTTGACCACGATGGCCGACCGGTTCAGCGTGGGCATGTTGTCCTCCGCTCTCACGCGGCTTGGCGTTCGTAACGGTGGTGCAACCCACCCACCTGCGGAATCGCAATGATGTTGCCCCGTCGCATGATGGCGCGCGGCTCGGGAGCGTCCTTCGCCAGCGCCAAGTGTGTCCGCGAGCGGTGGTAGTACGTTAGATAACTCTTCAGCAGACGGCGGAGGTGCCGTCGGCTGAGGACCACCGCGTGATCTAAACACTCACGCCGAATCGAGCCGATCAGCCTTTCCACGAACGCATTCTGCCAAGGACTGCGAGGTGCGGTAATCACTTCGTTCATTCCGAGCGCTTGGACTCGACAGCGAAACTCGTCGCCATAGATCGAGTCGCGATCACGTATCAGATAATGCTTGGCGTCCTGCTCCGAAAAGGCTTCAACGACCTGCTGAGCCGTCCATGCAGCCGTCGGATGTTCGGTGACCCCGAAGTGCAGGACCTTTCTGCGCTGATGCTCGATCACCAGGAACACGAACAGGACCCGCAGACGGATCGTTGGTACGGTGAAGAAGTCAATGGCAACGATCTCCCCGATGTGATTCTGGAGGAAGGTCTTCCAAGTCTGCGACGGCGGCCGCTTCACGGTCCGTAAGATGCGTGACACGGTCCGTTCCGAAACCTGGATTCCGAGCTTCCGCAGCTCGCCGTGAATCCGCGGTGCGCACGCCACAAGGGATTTGCTTGTGCCATAGTCCGAATCAACGTGCGAACCTGAAGGCTGATCGGCGGCCGGCCCGGTCTTCCGGACCTCTTCGACAGGTTCGCCCAGTATCGGCGGAAACGCTCCCGCTGCCAACGCACTACCGTGTCGGGATGAACGACGCACAAGGCTCGCCGCCAGTCCTGCCACAGCACAGACAGCGCAATCCAGAACCAGCGGTCCCGTCCGCCCAATCGGGGGCGCTTTCGCTTCCGTTTATAGATGGCAATTTGCTGGCGGAGGGCGAGATTCTCCAGCGCGACCGCGTGATGGCCTTTTCCGAACAGCCAAATCAATCGAAACAAACCCAGCAGGAAGGCGAGCATGTCGCCCGATTCTTCCTGCTAAGCTGCTGAAAAGTCAATCGCGTCCGGACGATCTACTTTTGGCGAATGACAACCATCAAGCCAGCCACGATATTGTCAAAATCCACATATTTGGCAAGTCGCACCTGATCTTGCCTTTCTGCCGCATCGCTGATCTGGCGCAGGGCATAGTTCGGCGTCTGCAAGTAGTAGCTATAACCAGCGACAGACGCTATGACCGCACCTGCCAGTGCAAGAGCAGCTAAAACTTTGTTTGTCATTCCGTCCTTGCCGCGCCCGCCACATTCGGAACGTTCATCTGTGTGAATCTGAGCATCACTATGTTCGCTCCGAGCCATCCGTGCGGATGACGTTCCCGGCCAGTGATTACTGTCAGCATGGCTCCCCAGTGTTCTCCCTTTTGCATTCTGTTGTACGTCTCTCTTCCAAGCCGACTGTTGAGATAGCCGATTTGCTCTCCGTTTTTTCTTAGAACCGCTATAGCGTGAGGATCAACCGGATTTCGTGGTTCTGGCGCTAATGTAAGAAGCTCGCGAGGTTCACATCGCCTGAGTATCTGCTGCCTCGACATTCCATTTAGATTGTCGTGGCTTACCCCGGCCACCTTTGACCAGAACCACTTGTCGATGGCTGGGTTTGTCATGACCCACTTTGCAATCTGCTCATCACCAACTCTGGCATCCGTCCTAACTAGGAAGTAAAGCAGGCAAACAAGCGCGATGAGTCCCAGCACCCACACGGGGCGCTCACTCTACTCCAGAATTTGCATCTCTGCAACATCACGGCTTCGCATTCGATAGCTTTTTCAGCGCTGCCATCGTGGCGGCGGATGGATCTTTCCGGCGACCTGACTTGTTACGGCGTTTGGGTTTGGTTTTTGAGTGACTCTTCGACATATGTCTCCCTTAGCGAATGGAATCCCGAGTTCGTTTCGTCTCCCGAAAAGCTGCCTAGTGCGACCCCCGCGCCTTGTCTTTTGCTCTGACCTTCGCCCAACGTGCCCTCTGTGCGGCTGCCATCCTCGCTCGGGACTTCGCCGACACATGGCGTTTGCGCTTCGGCTTCGCCCTCCGTTTTGCTGTCCCACGATAATGTTCGCGTTCAGACTGGAACAACTAGCGGAAATCGTTAGCGTTTATTTTGCAAGACCCAAAGGCAAAATGGTATTTGGTTTAGACAGAGTGGGTTTCGCCCCTGAAAGGGTTCACTCGAAAGTTCCTCGAGTGGTCTAAGCGCAGCGTTTCATCAGGTCCGACAATTCCCGTTTGATACGCGATACGCGTTGCTGGTTTAAAGCACGACTTGCTTTCTCCAACTCGGTATGCGTGCCTCGGCTCCAATACAAAGCATTCTCAATTCTGATATCGCTCAGTTCCTGCTTGCGACCCGAAAGGCGCTCCGAAATGTAGTTAGCGTCTCTCATCGCTGCTTGGCTCTCCATTTAGCCCAGCGAGCTTTCTGAGCTTTGGCAACCCTCCTGCGCCCCGCTGCTGACATTGGCCTTGGCTCAGCGGTAGCCACTCGGCCATTGGAGTTTTGCTTTGCCCATCGCGCTTTCTGCGCGAGACTCATCTTTCTGCGAGCAGACGCGGATACCGACCGAGACCCTGACCGAGACCCTGCGAGCGCGGAAACAGCCGCTTCCAACCGACCTAACTCGAATGCAGCTTTGTCCCTTGCAGACTTTAATTGCGCAAGAATGTCCATGTGTCCCCCTCGGGTTGGGATTATAGCGCACGCTGATTACTGACGTAATCACTACGTGCTGGCTTTTATTGATTGGCCTGGACCCGAAGGCTACGCTCACCAGGGGAGTGGGACAACATGAAGAAATGTGGTTTACCGTTACTGCTTTTGGCGTCATTGCCGTGTCTTGGCCAGCTATCACGGCCCACGGTCTACCTCGAACCTCAGAACGGATTCGAGACCTATCTGGCCGCAGCCATAGCTAAGAAGGGCGTTCCGATTGATGTGGTCACGGACCAAGCCAAGGCGACCTACGTTTTGAAGTCTGCGCCTATCGAAATCAAACAGGAATCGACAGGCGGCAAAATCGCACGTTGCTTATTCGCCTATTGTGCTGGCATTGAGGACAAGGGGAATGTCTCGGTTCAACTAATCGAGACGAGTTCGACCAAAATGCTTTGGGCCTACTCAGTCAACAAACAGAGAGGCGGGAGCAAGAACGAGCAGTCAATGGCTGAAGCCGTTGCAAAACACTTCAAAGAGTTTCTGGAAAAGAAGTAGGGCACCAGCACGCATGCCTGAGTACACGTAATACGCTCCCCTGCTCGCGGTCTTAGTACCAGCGCATCCGGCATTACATCTTAACCGTGCATCACAATATCGAGATATGGAGTTTCCCGCGAAACAGGCGATCGCAGTGCTGATTTTGTGCGGACTCGCTTCTTACCCATCGGCCGCGCAGCGGGAGACTCAGAAGCTTCCAACAGGCGAGAATGTAAGTGGAGACGAAGCTCGGGTTGTCTCTCACACATTGACCCTAGATGACGGCTTAGCAGTAATTGCAGCCGCGCTTGACTCCCGTGTTCACCTTCGTGCCAAGCGCGATTGTTCCCATCTGGTACACGCAATCTATGTTCGCGCTGGTTTTCCCTACGGCTACGTAGACTCTTCCGATCTCTATCTCGGAACCCCGGATTTTGAGCGAGTGGCTCATCCACAACCTGGAGATCTGGTTGTTTGGCCTGGGCACGTAGGGATCGTGATCAATCCTTCAGAGAAGGTCTTCTTCAGTGCAATGCACTCTGGGCCGGGCATCGACGCTTTTGATGCACCTTATTGGAAGCGACGAGAGCCAGCCCGATTTTACCGCTACGTCAAACGCGGTCCTGTGCAGAATGCTAGGACCACCCGAGACCGTCTCCTATTAACACATCAGAGCAAGTAACTGCCAGGACAAGACATGGGAGCATCGTGGCGCATAAAGAGCGACTCTGTGCCGGAAGTGGACGGTAGGAACTAAAACTTCGACGCTGAACGTAAGAGCGAGCAGCAACTGGGACTCCCTTGCGAAGCGGTCAGCCACGCAATGGCGGCATAGACAGGTAATTCAAAATTGGAAACCCTCACACCTGCCCGGTTGGCTCACACGCGACGTGTACGTCGCTCAGATTCAGCCAGCGCTGGCGACTGTCGCGAAGTCTCGAATCCGTTCCACACTTGGGTGAGCGAACCGTATTCATCGGACATCCAGGCAGGCAAGCGGATCCCGCACCCGCGGCACTGGCAAGCTCTGGCGCAACTCGCTGGAGTTTCGTAGTTTCGTACTGGGTGAGTCGGTCGATGCAATCGCACTGACAGTGCCGTGGCTGTTTCGATTCCGGCGTCCTTTTTACAGACGCTATCACAGAAGATTCCTATAGCGTTCCAACGCTACCCGCACCAGTTGGCTGCGGGTGCGCACTTCAGTTTTCGCAAACAATTGTTGGAGCGTGTTCTTGACTACACTCTCTGAGACATTTAAACGCGATGCTATCTCCTTGTTGGCCATACCCTGAACAACAAGCCGGAGCACTTCCGATTCACGATTGTTCAAGGATGTCCCCTCTTGGTGATTGGACACAGCAGGACTCGACTCCGCACTGACGCTCCGTTCTTCGGTGACATCGGCGACGATGGCGGCTAGTTTGGGAGTCGGCCCTTCTTTATAAGTGGAGAACCACACATCCGCTAGAAACGACTCTCCGTTGCCTCGATGCCCCCGGCATTGCATCGATGTCCTAAACTGTGGTCCTTCTTCCCAGCGAAGTGCGTGATGTAGTTCGGGCAGGAAGGCCGCGATCGGCTGCCCGATCAGATGTCCATCCCGCGGAGCCATGAGTTCGGCAGCCGCGCGGTTAGCGAGTTCGATGAAGCCATGCTCGTCGACCGTGACAATTGCTGCTGGACTCGTCTCCACCAGGATGCGTAAGCGCTCCTCGGACGCCAACCTTAACCGCCGGTTGCGCAAAACTTCAGAAATGAACAGTCCAGCGCCGACCAGCGCCAGTGCTTCAAAACCCAAACGGATGGGAGCGTCCGATGGGTCAAGATTGCTGAAACGCTCGCTAAGCAGCGCACATGCAATACCCATTAAAGCGATTGCCCACCGTGGCAGAAACCCAGCCGCGAGCATGATGGGAAACAAGTACAGAAAACCTAGCGAGACATAAGGTTTTGTCCACCAGTTGGGCTAGTAAGCCCAAAGCAGCCAGCGAGAGTCTCTCAAGATACTACACCCCGGATATCTTGCCTGATGGGAGCACAGCAAAGCGACTCTTGGATTTGCCGCCCTCGAACACAGCAGCGATCATGGAACGCTACGAAATCCAGAAGGGCGCGGAGTATTTCAGGGGTGTCGTGTCATCGAGCATCGGAAATCAGGGTGGTGGTACTCAGATATTCATGTCGGCGGACAAAGTCGCTTTACCTCGCCAATTGCCAGGCCCCTTCTGATCTTTTGAACTCGTCGAGAGCATTTCGATGTTTCCAAAGAGTCGGACCGAACTAGTACAACAAAACGACCCTGAGTCTCGGCAGGCTCCGCGGGTTTTGAACATTCCTCGTCATCGTTGATGACGTTATTTACCCGCGTTGTTACGGGATAGCACTTCATTAGCTGAGCATCGTAGGGCCTCAACAATTCGGATACCCGCCCCACGTCCTTCATCCCCGGATCGAGCCAGAGATCGTAGCTGTCTGGATTAAGGATGACTGGCATTCGGTCGTGAACAGACGATGTAACGACATTGGGAGCGGTGGTCAGAATCGAACAGGTCTCCAACGCCAAGAAGTCGATGAGCGCCCTACAGCTTTCCCGGCACCTGG
>JABCYV010000151.1 GCA_013290025.1 Acidobacteriota bacterium | reverse complement strand
GATGCAGTCTGGCTAAGCGCTCGTGCGAGATTTTCAGCTTTACGCGACGAGCAGGATCGGTTTCGATCAGGTCGACGAAGTCCCACGGGATGGGGCGGAGGGGAATTCTCCGCAGCAGCGCCCGCAGCGCGCCCGACGGAACTACTCCCTTTAATAGCCTCCGCACGGCTCCGCGGGGGCCGACGTCCACCGCTCCGACTCGCAAAACCGGACGATTTCCAATCGCTTCCTGCTGAAGATCCAGATCATTGACGCGTACGACTTTTCGTCCGAATACATCAATCACCTGCTGATCAAGCAAGTCTCGCCCCAACAGAAGGAGGCCTTCGGACGAATCACTAGGCGCCCAATCGCTGGGTGCGCTGTCAGCGCGGATACCTCCGTTCACAGAAGTTACCGAGCCAAAAGGAAGGAGTCGGTCGCCAGCCTTGGTTCGTACGATCAACACGACAACGCGGGCGCGATCCTCCTGAGGGGCCAGCGCCACCTCGCGCACACGTCCACATCGGCTGCCAGCCGTGTCAAACACCGGGGCGCCCAGCAGTTCGGTGAGCGCGAGCGTCATCATGCTTCCGAGAATACTCAACTGCAGGGCCAGAATCCAGGAGGTTTGCGGTTTTTCTTGAGGGCATGGTCGGACGGCAAGCGTCGGGGTGCGGTTCTGCAGACTGCCACGGGATAGCGTTTACGTTGACATTTGCACATGAGAAGGGCAAACTACCGCATTCCCTAACCGCTCAGGTTTCCTGCCCTATGGCGGTGGGGGTGACGTGGAACAGAAGCGCGGGCCGGCGAATGTTCCGGGTCTGCAGGCGTATTCACCAAAATCTTTACCATGACCAATCACCGGGTCTCCTACACACTGGATTCGACGCTGGAGACCGTCGACAGTGCCGAGCAAGCCGCCACCAGAATCGCTTCTGAGGCTGGCTTCGACGATGACGAAGTCATGAGAATTGCCATGGCGGTGCGTGAAGCCGCGGTAAACGCCGTGCTTCATGGCAATGCGTATGACCCCGGCAAGAAGGTCAATCTGGCGTTTGAGAGGATCGGCCACGATCTCGTGATTACCATCCGGGACCAGGGCAAAGGTCTGGACCTGAGCAAGATTCCCGACCCCCTGGCGGCTGAGAACCTGTTGAAAACGTCGGGACGGGGCATTTTTCTTATTCGCTCCTTCATGGATGAAGTGCACATCAACCCGTCTCAAACGGGCACCGAAATTAAACTCGTCAAGCACGTCCACGGACCGGCCGTGGGCGGCAAGGAGGCTTCCCAGTGAGCATGAAGATCAGCACGCGTCAGGTCGATGGTGTAACCGTAGTGGATTGTAGTGGCCGCATCACTTTGGGTGAAGGCAGCGTCACTATGCGCGACACAGTCCGCGAACTCCTTTCTAAAGGTCAGAAGAAAATACTGTTGAACCTCGGCGATGTGAATTACATCGACAGCTCAGGTATCGGGGAACTGGTCAGCGCCTTCACCACCGTCCGTAATCAGGGCGGCGAGCTCAAACTGCTCAACCTCACCAAGAAAGTGCACGACTTGCTCCAGATCACCAAGCTGTACACCGTGTTTGACGTCAAAGACGATGAGGCGGGGGCTGTCAAGTCGTTCCACTAAGGTTCCTCTTTCCGTTATCGCGCGGGCCGGCGCGGACCACCGGCCCTCGGCCTCTTTTCATTGTGGGAAAGTCCACACCTTTTCTTTTCCTTGATCCCGCCTTCACTCTCCTGATCGCCTTACAATCCATTCATCGCTCGACTCTTCTTCTGGAGATCATGCCGTGTCGCAGGCCGTCGTCGCACTGGGACTCACGATGCTGTTCTCCAGCCTCATGCGGGCCGAGTGCGTTTCCATCGACGATGCCGAGAATCATGTGGGCGAAACACGCTGCATCACCGGGAAAGTCTTCCGAGTTGAGCAAGGTGACCGAGGTGTGCACTACCTCGACTTCTGCGAAGATCACCGTGTGTGCCCTTTTACTGTCGTCGTTTTTCCGCGAGACCTGAAAAGCGTGGGCGACATTCGTCAGTTACAGGGTAGGGTCATCGAAATCCACGGGCCGGTAAAGGAGTACGACGGGCGAGCGGAAGTCATTCTGCAGGAGTTCCGACAGCTTGGCGGATCAGGATCCCATATTCCACCGCTTCCCAAGAACTACGATGTCGAGCAGAAGGGTCACTACAGTGCAGGAAAAATGAGTCACCCCAAAGCCAGGAAGACCACAAAGAAGAGGCAGCCCGCGAAAATTCCAATCGAAATACCGGAGGATTCATCCGACTAATCTCCTGTAGTCAGCTCCGGCAGGCAGTCGTGTCAACCCCAGGCTACACCATTCCCTTCTTCAACTCGGCCAGCGGATAGAACGTTCCCCGCCAAACTACTCCCCCGCGTCCTAGGGTCAAAAGCATCGAACGCAGCATGGTATAGACAAACAGAACCGTGCTGATGGGATGGAGAAGGAAATAATACGGGGGAATCGCTGACTTCCGCGACATGCCCGCATAGATCAAGAACATTGCGAGCATCGCCACCGCATAAGGCAGTCGGGCCCGGCCATGCGCCAATGCAACTCCGATGAAGGGCATCAGATTCAGGAATGCCAGCCCCAGGCAAGACAGAAGCGCTCGCGGCCACTGGAACGACATGAGCGCAAAAAAATTCTTGGTGAGATTGCGAACTACCCCCATCGCGCCTCTGGCCCAGCGGATGGAAATCAAATCGCCGCCGAACGCCGTGCGCTGAGCATACCCGGCGTTCTTCACCACCTTGCCCAACTTCATGTCATCAAGGACTTCCATCCGCAGCCGCTCGTAAGTTCCGATCGCATCATAGACAGGGCGACGAATCAGGTTGAACGCGCCTACGCCCATGTGATCTTTCGTGTCCGGATCGGCGACTTTCCAAGGTCGATGTCCAAAGACAAAAAGCATCTGAAAAAACGCGATCATCATTTTTTCGCCCGGGCGCTTCATAATCATGTATGGGAACATCACGAGGTGGTCTGCGCCTTCCGTTTCGGCGCAAGCTAGGGCGCGCCGGAGGGCATCTGGTTTGAACAATACATCGGCGTCAGTGAATAGCAACCATTCGCCGTCAGCTTGTAAGGACGCCGTCCACATGGCGTGGGTCTTTCCCATCCAGCCTGAAGGTAACTCATCGACATGGATCACTTTTAGACGCTGCTTGGGTTCCGCCGTGGCCGCGATTTGGTCCATGATCGCTCCCGTTCGGTCGGTTGAGCGGTCATCTACCGCGATGATTTCGTAGTTATCGTAGTCCAGGATGAGCAACTGTAAAAGGGTCTGCTCGATGTTGTCGGCTTCGTTGCAGGCGGGGACGATAACGCTGACCCGCGGATTCCCATTGGGTGTGACTAATTTGCGGTTCCACTGCGGGCTAGAAACATCAGGGATCTTTCCCATGCCAAAAGCAGCTTCGGCAAGCCGCTCAAACCATATCAGCCCAAGGATGCACCCAGTAATCCAGTGGAAATAGCTCACCCTAATGCGCTCCAACAGCGACCGGCCGATTCTGCATGCTGACCGGCGGGGCAAACCTCATACCGTAAAACAGTATCGCAGAGGAAAATGCAATCGCGATCACGGGTCCCAGGAATGCACGTTGGAGGGAATACTTGTCCGACATATAACCGATGAGGTAGGCGGATGGCACATCGCCCAGCAAGTGGAAGATGAAGATGTTCGCCGCAATAGCCATGGCGCGGACATGCGGTCCTACGGAATTGATGACGGCGGCATTTAGTGGCCCAGTGTTCAGCAAGAGCAAAAACTCAGCCAGGAAAATCCCAGTAATCATCCATTTTCCATTCGTGTACAGGGCCATCCACATCGCCGGAATCGCGATTCCCAGGCTGGCTGCGGAGACCAGATAGTGCGCCGCCTTGGTTCGGCGAAGGATGTAGTCCGACAGCCATCCGCCGGCCAACGACGCCACCAAGCCGTTGACCGCAGTGCTCAGGCCAAAGAGATTGTTGGCATCCCGTAGACTGAAATTACGGGCGCGATGCAGGAACGTTGGCATCCACACCTGCAATCCGCCTAATGCGAAGGTCATCATGGCCATTCCGAACGTGGCAGTGAGGAACGCCGGATTGCGGAGCAGTCCCTTCAGGCTGTCGCGATCTGGCGTATTTTTCTCCGCGGAGTCAAACTGTCCGAGCGGCGGCTCTGGGACGAACAGCAAGAGCAGCGCTAGCAAGACTCCAGGGGCGGCACCGATGTAAAACGGAGCGCGCCACCCGTAAGCCGGGCCCATGATGCCACCCAGGACATAGCCCAGCGCGGTTCCCACAGGAATCGCCAGATAAAAGACCCCCATCACGCGGCCGCGCTGATTCTCCGGAAACATGTCCGCGACGAAGGTGGGGGAAAGGGTGACGAAGCTGGCCTCACCGATGCCTACCAGCGTATGCCGGATGAGTAGTTCAGTGAAGTTGTGCGTGAAAGCCGTCAGCAGCGTCGCCGCACTCCATAGCAGCGCGCCTGCAATAATCACCGATTTTCTGGAGAACCGGTTCGCTAATGGGCCCATGAAGGGCGCAGCCATCATGTAAAAGATGAAAAAGACGCTGGTCAGGAAACCGAACGCTGCGTCGCTGCGATGAAACTCTGCCTTGACGAGATCCTGCACGGCGAACAGCACCGAGCGGTCGATGTAGTTGAAAAGATTCAGCGCGGTTAGCAGGGCCAGCGCGGTACGGGGATAGAGTTTGCTTTGGGTCACCTGGCGAGGAATATAGCATGGTAGCTCAGCGGCCCTCGATCCTGCGTCACATCAATCCCACTCACCCGGGTCATAACGGTTGACGTTATTAACGATATCCGTTATTATAAGATCGCGTGATCAAGAGCTTTGCCGATCGGGCAACCGAGGCGATTTGGCGGACAGGCAAGACGAGAGGCTCTCCGCCGGCCAACGTTACGAAGCGCAAATTAGTCATGCTCGATTCGGCCGTGGCCCTGGATGACCTGAAGCAGCCACCAGGCAACCGACTGGAAAAACTACGCGGTGATCGGCAGGGGCAGTACAGCATCCGCATCAACGACCAATATCGGATTTACTTCAGTTGGCGTGGTTATGACGCTCACGAGGTAGAGGTCACGGATTATCATTGAGTCGGCGAGGCACGGAAATATGGGCATTGTTAGAAAAGGCACACCGAACTGGAGAATTCATCCCGGGGAGATCTTGCGGGAGGAGTTTTTGAAGCCGATGGGAATATCGGCATACAAATTGGCGAAGCGACTCCGGGTTCCGCCGCCTCGCATCAACGACATCGTTCTGGAAAGGCGCGGTATCACCGCGGACACTGCGGTTCGATTGTCTCGGTTCTTTGGAACCACAGAGCAATTCTGGTTGTCCTTGCAGGACGCTTATGACGTAAGCCGAGTGAAAGCAGAGCGGGCCGATGAACTCGAACTCATTGAACCATTGAAATTCTCCGCAGCGACGTCTTAGTCTTCCACGGACGAATATCCGCGCCGACCATCGGCTTTCTGCATTCAGTTCCCGGCGGACCCTGCGCAAACCCTTTAACTCTTCCCCTTGCCTCTCGGCCGTGGCCACTTTGCCACCACCACGGTCGAAATCCCGCCGCGCGGTCGGAACTCACCCTTCACCTCCGCCCAGGCGGGACGCGCCCAGCGCACTACGTCTTCCAACACGCGGTTCACAATGTTTTCCTGGAAGATACCCAGGTTGCGATAAGACTGCAGATACTCTTTCAGCGATTTCAGTTCCAAGCAGCGCCCGTTGGGCATATATCTGATAGTGAGCAACCCGAAATCCGGCAGCCCAGTCTTGGGGCACACTGAGGTGAATTCCGGATCATCCACAACGATCTCATAGCCAGGAAATTGGTTTGGCCAAGTTTCAATCTCAGGAAATACCGCATCGAGGCCGGCCTTGGCATGTTTCGTCTGGTAGCGGGGGCGCTTCGGCATGATTTATTGTAACCAGCCGGATGGAACAACCCAAACCGTCAAGGATTCGTGGTTCTTGGCCTACATTCATGCATCTAAGGCATTAACTAGTCCTACGAGGCCCTGAAGGCGTCAGATGATACATTATTGCGTTTAGCGAACAAAGTGGCATCAACCAGCAACAACAACGGTTTTTTTGCCCGCCGCAGGTGGCTCGTCTGGGCGGCGGGTATTGTAGCCGCCGTGGTGCTGCTCGCCTCATTCATGTCTCGTGATGACGCAGTACTGGTCCGTGCTGCCCAGGCCCATCGTAATACTATTCGCAGTGTGGTTTCGACCAACGGAAAGGTCGAACCGATCCAAAGTTTTGAGGCGCACGCTCCCGTCGGCACCACGGTGAAGAAATTGCTGGTCAAAGAGGGCGACCATGTGAAGAAGGGCCAGCTCCTGGTGCAACTGGACGATGCCGAGGCCCGCAGCCAGGCTGCGCGCGCTCTCTCTCAAGTGAGCGCTGCCGAGGCCGATCTCAGCGCCATTCAGAGCGGCGGCAATCGGGAAGAGGTGCTTACTGTGGAAGCGCAGCTGACAAAAGCCCAGGGCGCGCGCGACGCTGCACAACGCAACCTCGATGCTCTGCAACGTCTGCAGCAGAAGGGCGCGGCCTCGCCGGCTGAAGTGAAGGATGCGGAGAACCAATTGGCGCGCGCGAATGTTGACCTCAAGTTGCTTCAACAGAAACAGAAAGGCCGTTATTCCCACCCGGAAATTGCCCGGGTTGAGGCCGAAAAGACCAACGCTCAAAGCGCGCACGCGGCGGCAGAAGACGTCCTCAGCCAGCTTAACATTCACGCTCCTTTCGATGGCATCGTGTTCTCGCTTCCGCTCCACCAGGGTGCGTACCTCAATCCGGGAGATCTGATATTGCAGGAGGCTGATCTCACCAAGGTACTGGTGCGCGCATTTGTGGACGAACCCGACGTTGGGCGGTTGACACCGGGACAGAAGATCGAGGTTACCTGGGATGCAATTCCGGGCCGCATTTGGAATGGGGCGGTGAATACCATTCCTACGGTCGTCAAGCTACGTGGCACACGCAACGTGGGAGAGACAACTTGCGTGGTAGACAACCACGATTTCAAACTCTTACCTAACATAAATGTTGGCATCACCATCGTCACCGCGGAACACCGAGGCGCACTGACTGTTCCGCGAGAGGCCGTCCGCCAGGACGACAGCGTGCCTTACGTGTACGAGATCGTGAACAACGAATTGCAGCGCCGCGACGTTCAGACCTCGGTTTCCAATCTGACCTTAGTGGAAGTCACCAGCGGAATTTCGGACAATGCAGAGGTAGCGCTCGCCTCGGTGAACTCCAAGCCCTTGCACAGCGGCCTGCCGGTGAAGGTGGTTCACTAGGGAATGCATTGGTCGATCAAAACCATATTTTTATTATTACTGGCCGCGGGAGCGTCAGCCGCCACGGCCGACGATTCGGCCCCTGCTCTGCTGGCGGCCGGACGAGTCGATGATGCCATCACAACCCTGCGCGGACGAATCGGCGCCATGCCCAATGACGCCGCCGCGCACAACTTGCTTTGCCGCGCCTATTTTTCAATCGGTGATTGGAACCGTAGCGTCTCCGCCTGCGAACAGGCAGTCTCTTTGGATCCCCAGAACAGTCGCTACCATTTGTGGCTGGGACGTGTTTATGGCGAGAAGGCGGATTCCTCCAGCTTTTTTTCCGCCGCAGGATTAGCGAAAAAAGTGCGCGCTGAATTCGAGCAGGCTGTACAGCTCGATCCCGACAACGTAGACGCGCGCACCGATCTAGCGGAGTTTTACCTGGAAGCCCCCGGAATCGTAGGTGGTGGCCAAGACAAAGCGCGTGCTCAAGCACAGACCCTGGCTAGGCTTGATCCCGCCAAGGCGCACTGGGTAAAGGGGCGCCTAGCTGAAAAGAGAAAAGATCCGGTAGAGGCCGAAAAAGAATACCGGGCAGCGGTTGAAGCCAGCCATGGGAGTCCGCTTACCTGGTTCAACCTGGCGCTCTTTTACCGCCATGGACAACGCTGGGATGAAATGGAAGAGGCCATCCGTCATGCCTCCTCCGCTCCTTTGAGCCGGCCAGAAGTTCTCATGGAATCTGCGGATGTCCTGATCCGTAGCGGACGTAATTTCCCGCTGGCGATTGAATTATTGCGCCGTTACCTTGCGTCCAATTCGACAGTGGAAGAAGCCCCCACTTTCAAAGCCCACTATCTGCTGGGCACCGCTCTGGAGAAGCAAGGCGATCAACAAGGCGCGGCCGAAGAATATCGCGCAGCCCTCTCTCTGGCCAAAGAATTCTCTCGCGCCAAGGAAGCCCTGAACCGGCTAAATCGCTGAGTGCCTGTTTCAATCAGTTGCAAGACGCCAACTTCGAAATCGAGCGGGCCCGGATTACGCTCCTGCGCGCGACGGGTGAGCTGGAAACTAAGCAGGCGTGGGCAAGTAGCCTGGTCAGAAGGACTTAACCCGGCGAGCCTTGATGGACCCACTAGCCAGAGCAGTCTTTCACGCTTCACCCCCCCAATTTACCCATTCGGCGAAAACTCGTTGTCCAGCATGATCAACAGCCATTAGCCTCACATGATGAACAGCTATTAGCCTGAAATGAAGGTTCGCGGGTAGGCCTGTCTGGGAAGGGCTTTGCGATGGACGAACCTCAAACGTATCTGGGGCCAGCAGAAAATTAGGTCGGGAGATGTTAGTATAAGTTATTCACTCTTATGCCTTTAAAAACATTGTTTCTGAATCCGCCTTCGTTTGAGAACTTCGACGGGGGCGCCGGGTCACGGTGGCCCGCTACCCGCGAGATCGAATCTTACTGGTACCCAGTTTGGCTCGCTTACCCGGCTGGAATGCTGGAAGGAGCGCGCCTGCTGGACGCTCCACCCCACTACGTCTCTGCGGAAGAGACCATCAAGATTGCCGGTGACTACGAATTTCTGGTCCTCTATACCAGCACTCCCGGCTTTCCCGGAGACATTCGGCTGGCGCAAAAGATCAAAGATGCCAACCCGAAGATCAAGATCGCCTTTGTTGGACCGCATGTCACCGTACTTCCAGAGCGGACGTTGAGGGATGGCCAAGCCATTGATTTCGTCTGCCGAAAAGAATTCGACTACGCCGTGGTCGAGTTCGCCCAAGGCAAGCCTCTAGAGGAGATCCTTGGCATCTCCTACTTGAAGAATGGATCCGTGGTGCACAACCCGGACCGGCCGCAGATCGAAGATTTGGATTCTCTGCCACACGTAACTGACGTCTATCGTCGTGATTTGGATCCGCGGCGCTACAACGTGCCTTTCTTGCTCTATCCTTACGTCTCCCTCTACACGACCCGGGGTTGCCCGGCGCAGTGCACTTTCTGCCTCTGGCCGCAGACTACCAGCGGTCACGCGTGGCGCAAACGCTCGACCGATGACGTTGCACAAGAAATGGCAAAGGCGAAGGACTACTGGCCTTATGTCCGGGAATTCTTTTTCGATGACGATACTTTCAACATTCAGAAGGCGCGAACCGTGGAACTTTGCGCCAAGCTGAAGCCATTGAAGCTCACCTGGTCTTGTACTTCGCGGGTCACCACCGACTTCGAAACCCTGAAGGCCATGAAGGAAGCTGGTTGTCGCCTTTTGATCGTCGGCTACGAGTCTGGCGACCCGCAGATCCTGAAAAACATCAAGAAAGGCGCCACCGTTGAGCGCGCCCGCCAATTCACCAAAGACTGCCACAAGCTCGGCTTAGTGATTCATGGTGATTTCATCATGGGATTGCCTGGCGAGACTCGCGAGACCATCAACAACACCGTTGCCTTCGCCAAAGAACTAGACGTCGAAACTATTCAGGTTTCCGTGGCGCATGCTTACCCCGGCACTGAGCTCTATGAGTACGCAGTGAAGAACGGATTTATGGTGGCGGGCAACAAGATGGTAGACGAGGGCGGCCATCAGCTCGCCCACATCCAATATCCCGGTTTGCCGGCGGAAGAGATTCTCGACGCTGTGCACCGTTTCTATGACGAATACTACTTCCGGCCCAAAGCGGTCTTCCGCATTCTGAAAAAGGCGGCATTCAATAGCGATGACCGCAAACGCCTCTACAAAGAGGCCAAGACCTTCCTCAAAGTTCGCGCCATGCGACACAAGTGGGTCAAGGACAAACGCGACAAAGACTCATCCGCGGCTGCGGCGGAGCCGGTTAAGGCCTAGGGACAAACAGGTGTGACCTTTCGCAAGTATCTGGTGCTGGCCGCTGTCACTGTGTTTGCGGCCGTCGGCGATTCGTTGCTTTCCCGCGGCATGAAAGAGTTGGGCAGCGTTTCTCCGCAGCATTTGTCTGACGTCATTCTCGCTATCCTGAATCCCTGGGTCGCCCTGGGGATTATTTTCTTGTTGGGATTTTTTGCCTCCTACATGACCGCGCTGTCATGGGCGGATCTGACTTACGTCCTTCCCGCAACTTCGCTCGGCTACGTTTTGCTGGCGTTGATTGCAAAGTTTCTGTTGCACGAGCACGTCACCTTAACGCGCTGGCTGGGCATCCTGCTGATCTCCGCCGGCGTAGGATTCGTTACGCGCGGTCCAGAGTTGACTCACAAGCCTTATCGAGGGTCGGAGGACCACGTAGCGGAACCAGTCTCCACGGGAGCTGAAAGATGAAACATGCCCATGCCTGGGCTGCGATCGCGGCCATCGTGCTGGCTTCGACCACCGGTGATGTCTTGCTCTCGCGCGCCATGAAGCAAGTCGGGGATGTGGGCGAACTTCGGCGGCGTGGCGGCGCGCTCACTGTGGTCGGGCGGATTCTGAGCAATCCCAACTTCCTTTTGGGTGTCCTGGCCATGACCTTGGCCTTCTATAGCCTTCTGGTCGGTCTTTCCTGGGCTGACGTAAGCGTTGTAGGTCCGGCAGCAGCCGCCCTCACATTCGTGGCTAATGCGCTGGCCGCCAAAATTTTTCTGCACGAGCGCGTGGACCGTCGCCGCTGGATAGCTGCTCTGCTCGTAGCTGGCGGCGTGGCGCTGCTAGCGGCGTAAACCCTCTTATTTCCGCATTGGCGCTTGGTGAGCATTTCCGCTATGCTGTACCTCCAACTCCGGGCCCTCAACAACCAAAGATCAAGAGAGGAAATGTTCTCCATGGATTCAAGAACCGTTTCGCGCATTCTGTTAGTCGTTATGGTCGTCGGCATCACACATTTGCGGGCGGCTGAAGATGTAGCGCACGCTCTGGCTGGAACTGTCACCAAGGTTGATTCGGCGGCGAAGACCGTCGCCGTAAAAACCGCGGAGGGCACGGAAGAGACCCTGAAGTTCACCGATAAGACCGTGATGCACGCCGCCAAAGGTGTGAAGACCGGGGCCGTCGACACCTATCTCGCGGGGAAGGAAGGCACTCATGTGGTAGTGCGCTACACGGGTGAGGGCGCAAAGAAAGTGGCGGTCGCAGTGGACGACCTCGGCAAGGATACGGTTAAGACCAGCAAAGGGACAGTCACGCATGTGGACAAGGCCGCGGACACGATCACAGTCAAGACCGAGGATGGGGCCGAAGACACCTACCGCGTCGCGAAGGACGCCAGTGTGGACACAGTACATGGAGTGGTAAAAGGCTCTGAGTACTCCGCAAAAGAGGGTGAGAAGATCACGGTCCACTACACCGAGGATGCGGGCAAGAAAATAGCGCAATTTGTCAAACACCTGTGAGCCGTGGGGCATGCTCTGCGCATCGTTTCACTCATCCGAATAATCGCATGAAGCCCGCCGCCGGCAGGTCTGGCACTAGAAAAGCGGCGTCACGTAAGCCGGCGACACGGGCCACACACTGCGCCGCCAGGTAACCGCTGCGTACTGCGCCTTCCATGGTGGCGGGCCAGCCCGTGGCCGTCCAGTCGCCGGCTAGAAAAACGCGCGGCCAAACAGTCTCCGGTGGGGGGCGAAAAGATTCCACTCCCGGCCGGGGCGAATAGGTCGCGTGGATTTCCTTGATCACAGTGGACTTCACTAGGTTCGCGGTGCGTGAACCCGGAAAGAATTCCCGCAGTTCATTCAACGCCAAATCCACGATCTCCTGGCGGGATTTCTCGACCAGAGTCTTCGAAGCGCTGACCACAAGTTCCACGTAACTGCCGTTTCTGAGCGGAGGAGAAACCCCGCCCTCGTTCGACGACATCCGTTCCAGCAGCTTCGATTTGTGGAACATCCACTGAATCGTGCGATCGAGCAATACGGCATGATCGAGATCGGTAATCTGACGATCAAACCAGAGGTGAATGCCAGTGATCGGCGAAGTC
>JABCYV010000150.1 GCA_013290025.1 Acidobacteriota bacterium | reverse complement strand
GCCACAAACTGCAGTCGCTCATCCATCACCGAACACTCCTTCCAAGGCATTCACTCCCTCCCCAAAAGGGGAAAAAGTGTAACCCATGTGTCCGGTACAATCTGTTACCTATGTGTCGGGTCGCTCATCAGTGACTTAGCAACCCAGCCCGAAATTTCACACCTGTGATTTCACACCTGTGCTGGTGGTGGCGAACAAAAAAGCGAAAGTGATAAACTGCGTCGGATGGACGAGGGGCGCAAGCGCGTGCTGTTGATCGCGGCGAGTATCCTCGCGGCGCGCAAACTCGCGCAGTTTGATGGCGGAAAACGAGTTCCGGCGACGATGAGCGCAATCGCGGACGCAGTGCGCTGGGCCGAAGAAATCATGAAGGCGATTGATGAGCGATGGCCGACTGGCAGATGAGTCTCGGCTTTCGTCAGAGATTTCTGTCGCACAGTCCGTAGAACCAAACCGCTCTGCCGTTCAGATGCCGAGAGAGGCACGATCGTCATCCGTGGGACCCGTAACCACCTACGATCTGATTGACAGCCGCTCCAGCCCAAGGACAGAGTCGCTCGTGGCCGCTGCGGTTCAGTGGGCAGAGCGGATCATGCGGAAGATTGATGGCGTGTTTCCGAAATAGGCTCAGGTCCAGATTTCAGTCGTGGACTGCCCTTGAACCTCTCTTGGTGATTGGCGTCACTGCCGCGCTTTTCGGTAAGGCGCATCCTTTCTGCTACACAGATGCACTACAATGCCCGAATGCTGCACAGACGCCCACGTAACTCCTTTGTAGATGGGCCTGGGAAACCCTGAACACGGGTGGGGGTTTTTAGCTCGCCCGTTGAAGCCCCTTAGCAGAATCGAGAATCCCGGAAAGGTGCCAGTGTCCGGTTTGCCGACGATACACCCGGAACTATGTTGGCTGATGCAACGGGGAACTACCGGTTAGCGCGGACATCAAAGAATTACACTCTCAATCGACCGCCGCGGGCTGGCGTGTGCAGTCCATTTCGGATAGCCCATATAGAAAACAAAGGTCGGCTGCCACGTGGCGTCATGCAGGACTTCGCCAAGCAGGCTAGCCCGCAGCGCCGGTTTTCCCAGCGCCTTTTCATGGTCGATCATTTCCACTGACTCGTTGCAGGGGCGTCCGGCCAGTCCGCGAGCAGTTGTCAGCAAATGCGCCCGGTGCCAAATTCTCCCTGCGCGTAGACAGTGTTCCCGGTCGTAACGGTCATGCACCGCTATGATGCCGATCAAGGGCGCAGTCAGCATCAAGTCCGAATAGCCATTTGCCTCGCTTCGTGATGCGACCCGTTTCAGCAGCCACAGAGGCATCATCTTGGCTACTCCTGTGGCGATTGGAGGCAGCCCAAAGGCATCAATCGAGAGGCCATCGCGGAACTTCTGGACCTCACTCCTTGATCCGAATCCATCGATCGCTACCACGCTTTACGTCCGGGTCAGAATAGATTTCGGCGTTCGCGGCGGAGCTGACTTCCACGATCTTTTTTCGGTCGGCCTCTGCTGTGAAGAGAAAGAGTTTGACGTCTGGCTCCTCGCTGGCCAAGCGGCTCAGAGTGTCGACGAACTGGGGCGGGATCGGTTTCTGAGGCTTGTACGCACTGCGATTCGTATGGCGCCGCGGGATCGCATCGTACAAGTTGGTTTCTTCGTGTTTACCCGAGACGAGATCTACGCGTGCCAAAAGCTCCGGTTTGGACTCGGCGGGAATCGGCCCAAGCTTGCCCGGAAGGAGCGTCGCGGTGGCTTGGTAGCCATGGGCAGCTGCAGCCAGCATCAGGTTCTCGAGAGCACAGCCCATCCCGATGTGCTCTTCCCGCAGGAAGGGATCGAGCGCCCCGACGTTTCTCTTCGTGTCGATATACAACACAATCGAGGAATTCGTCACCTTGAAGAGCCAAGGCTGTGTGTTGTGCGGGCTCGCGGCTAGAATCGCGGCTCGCACCAGCGCGAGGGCTCCCTCGTCGGAATTGTTACGCCAGTCTTTCCACGGTTCGTAAGCCGGTCCTTGACCGACGCTGAAGACGCCCTGGTCGTAGGCGCGCCAGACTCCACCGCCCACAACGACGACAGTCACAACTCCCACCCCCTTCAGAAATGGTCTGCGTTGCATAAGGCACCTCTCACCTGCGCGTAGTCCGGCGCAATCGCTGACGACCACCGCAACAATACTCTTGGTCACGCTTATGGACCGTATAAAACTCAGGAACGCCGCTTACCTGCCACTTGGCTGGAGAGTCTGAATCCCATCACTGTGCCCATACCTGAAACGGTGCCGACTGTCGCGATGACGGAGAACCCTTCCATAATCCGCTAAGGGAAAGGTTGCTGACAATCCAGGAGCCATCGCGTTGGGTTTGCCCAATGTTGTATACAAGAGCGTGGACCCATGCTTCAGTTGGCGGATCTGGCGGGGCGAGGAAGGTCGGGCCGGGGTGGCGGATGCCCGCATGATGGGCACAGTGCGCCAGCTGCGATTGCATCCTGAAGTATGCAATCGGAGCGCGCGACCAGACTCAAGTTTCTGTATCTGATCAAGCTATTCAGGCAGCATATAAATCTGAGATCATCTGCTTTACGAGACTGAGACCGATCATGGCAAAACCAATCATGCTGAGTGTGGATGACGACTCCGATGTTTTACGGACGATTGAACGCGACTTGCGGTCGCAGTACGGTGCAGATTACCGTGTGATAGGAAGCGATTCTCCCGAAAAGGCGCTTGACCTGTTAAAGCAGATGAGGGTACGGAATGACAGCGTTGCTCTGCTTCTTGCCGACCAGCGCCCCAAGGGATGGGCGCTCGAACGGGATCCCTTTCTGCTCGAGACCAATGTTCCCGGTCTCTTTGCCGTGGGCGATGTGCGGCATGGTTCGGTCAAACGGGTGGCTTCTGGAGTCGGCGAAGGATCGGTACCCGTGCAATTCATCCATCGGTACTTGAGCAAGGTCTAAATGGTCGAGAAATCGGAACTACTTCGCGTCCCTGTATTCGCGGATTTACCTGACGATCAGATCGCCTGGTTCATCAGCCAGTCGCAAGAGCTGCATCTCAAGGCGGGTGAAAGCTACTCGCGCCAAGGCGATCCAGCCGATGCGATGTTTGTCCTTCTTGAGGGGCAACTCCAGGGGCGGGGCGAACTTGGGGGTGAAACCATCATCTTTGACCTAAAGCCGGGCGACGTCACCGGATTGCTGCCGTTTTCGAGGATGAAGCAGTTTACTGTGAGCGGGCGTGCAGAGACGGACAGCCGCGCCCTACGATTTCCTGCCTCGCTATTTCCAGACCTCGTGCAGAAAATGCCGGAACTGACCAAGCGTCTCGTGGGCCTGATGTCCGACAGGATCCGTGAAACCACTCGGATGGAACAACAACGCGACCGCTTGGCTTCCTTAGGAAAGCTGTCTGCAGGCCTCGCGCATGAGCTCAACAATCCCGCTTCCGCCGCCAAACGTGCTACAAGCCAGCTGCGCGACATCCTGAAACAAATCAAGGATGCGAGTCATGACCTGGGAAGGCGCGACCTCACTCGTGCGCAGAAGTCGGAAATTGAGAAGTTAGAGGCTTCGATCATCCAGCGGGACGAACCTCCGCGCGATGCACTGACCATCAGCGACCTGGGAGAGCAAATTGATTCCTTGTTGCGCAGCCACGGGCAGGACGACCTGTGGCAACTGGCGGCCGACCTGGCACGGAAGAACGTTAAACCCGAAGTGCTGGAATCGTTATTCGCGAGTCTCGATACGGACACTGCCCGAGCTGCACTGGTGAGGATCTCCGCTTCGGTAGAGGTCGCGAACCTGCTGAAAGAAATCGAGAGTAGCACGTCGCGAATCTCTGACTTGGTCGCGGCGATTAAGGAATACACATACATGGACCAGGCACCGGTACAAAACGTCGATGTCGTGAAAAGCCTGGAAACGACACTAACCATCTTGAACTACAAGCTCAGGCGCGGAGTGGAGCTGCAGCGCGACTACCAGCGCATCCCTCTTCTGGTAAATTCATTTGGGAGCGAACTCAATCAGGTTTGGACCAACCTCATCGATAATGCCATCGACGCGATGGACGGAAAGGGAGAGCTTCGAGTTCGAACTTATCGCGACGACAGTTGCGTTGTGGTTGAGATCGGCGATAACGGTCCGGGAATTTCGCCCGAGATCAAGTCCCACATCTTTGAGCCTTTTTTCACAACCAAAGGAGTCGGAGAGGGCACAGGACTCGGTCTCGACACGGTTCAACGAATTGTGAAGAAGCACCGGGGAACTATTCAAGTCAGTTCGAGACCTGGGGACACACGTTTCCAAGTGTGGCTCCCGTTGGCGAAAGGTCCAACCTAGACCATAAGTTTTTCGGCGCAGCCTGTACCTCTCAGATTGATAGATTCGAAGGTCTTCGGACGGAAGCCAAAGTCGTTGCAGCGGTGGCATGTGCAGTACGAGCGGTCTCCTTCTCGGCACTTCGGCGAGAAAGTTCCTGATCCGAGGCTTCCGCAATACTGGCAGGTGACGCCTGTGTAGCCGTCACATCGGCCGCAGGCAGGAGTAACGGAGTCGTCATGGCAGCAATGCCGTATCTGCATAGAGTGGGGCATTGAAGTGGGTCACCACATAAGCCAAGAGAAGGCGTTTTGTGGCGGCAGGCGCGGTGCGTGTGGAAGAAGAAGAAAAACCGGGTGGTGCGCAAGGCCCGGAAGGTGAGAACCGAGGAAGGCTGAGCGACTCGGCGACTCGGGCGGGCATTCTGGGTTTAACGTCGCGGGGACAAAGGGGCGTTGGGCGCGGACGTGTTAATAGGGCGAGGGGGCACCAGTGAAGGGGTGAGGGGAAGCGGGAGCGGGGCGCGCGGAAGAGATCTCACTTAATCATCATCATTCGGCGGGTTAAAACTCGACCAGAAGACCCCCCAGCCAAAAGCGTTTTCCGGTATATACAACAAGCCCTTGTCCGTCATCAGCCCGGCGGGTTGAGCCTGCGGAGAACAGATAATGCCGTTAGCCGGATCGAAGGTGAAGGCGGTGCAGGATGAGACGTAGTCTGCCAAAAGGGTGGGGTGCTTTAGGTCCGTTACTGCGGCAATATCCTGGGTCTCAAAGCTGTAGTTATACCCATCGTTGTTAGTGATGATGTCGGAAAGGTCTTCCAGCAACTGAGGGCTGGCTCCGAAGTGTGGCCCCAAGATGATCGGGTAGGCAAGCTGACGGGAGCCGTCGGGGGCATAAGACCCGAATCCGACACTCGCCGTGTTGGGATTAAAGAAGACATAGAGCTGACCGGGCGCAAATTCGGCGCTGATGGTTCGTGAACCCTTGGTGATCACGACGCGGGCGGTGCCGTAGTTATCGACGTACGCTTTAGGACCAACTCCGGCAAGCGGTTGAACCTTTGATGTGTGGGATGTGAAAGAGAGATTGATCTTCGCGTTGCTGAAGAACTGTTCGCCAATGGTGACGTCGGAAACGAAGAAAAGGTTGTAAGTGATGGATCTTGTCACCGCCAGCTGACGGCTTAAAAGGCCGAGAGCACGATTGCGAGGTTCTGGGCAGCGCGAGAACTTACAATGGCCTCTCGCCTGCTGATGTACCATACGGAATCTCCATGCGGTGAGAGCCGCATTTTTTGAACCAAACCCTATCACAAACAAATCTCAGCGGGGGAATATGACTTCCCTAGAGGTGACCGGCCGCTGAGCTGTACTCGCTCTCCTTTGCGTGCTCGCTTGTTTTATTCCGCCCGCCCTCGCACAGACGAAAACTGGCACGATCCGAGGTTCTGTCATTGATCCGGCTGGCGCGGTCGTCCCCAACGCCAGCATCCGACTGATTGACGTCGATCGTGGATCTCAAACCCAAGTGGCAACTGGCAACGGAGGCTTCTACACCTTCGCCAATGTTCGTCCCGGCCATTACCGGATGGAAGCAGAAAAGAGCGGATTCAAACTCGTCCGTCTGACGGGAATCACCGTCAACGCCCAAGACAATCTGGACCAGAATTTTAGGCTTGATGTGGGTGCTGTTTCGGATTCCATTTCCGTCGAAGCCAATGCCGTGAATGTGAATGCAACAGACGGCACCGTCAGCACACTGGTGGATCGCACTTTCGCCGATAACTTGCCGCTGAACGGCCGAAGTTTTCAGACGCTGATCATGCTCACGCCCGGTGTGGTGGTGACTCCAACGGTTTTCAACGACCAGGGACAATTTAGCGTGAACGGACAACGCGCGGACGCCAACTATTTCACGGTAGATGGGGTCAGCGCCAATTTCGGTGTGACTGGCTATTTTCCATTGGGGCAGACTGCAGGTGGAGGGCTACCAGCGCTGACCGTTTCAGGCGGGACGAACAGCCTGGTGTCGGCGGATGCCATGCAGGAGTTTCGCATTCAGACCTCTTCCTTTGCTCCGGAGTTTGGGCGCATGCCTGGGGGACAGATTTCAATCGTGACACGCTCTGGAACCAATCGTTTTCATGGCACGTTATTTGAATACTTCAGGAACGGCGTGCTGGACGCCAACGATTGGTTCGCCAACTTCAACCATCTGAGGAAGCCGGAAGAGAGACAAAACGACTTCGGCGGTGTGATCGGCGGACCAGTTTTCAAGGACAGAACGTTCTTCTTTTTTTCTTACGAAGGGCTACGTTTGCGCCAGCCGGTGACCCAGGCGACTGCCGTGCCTGACAATACCTGTCAGGTCTTTGGTGATGCACGGGCCATGGCGCCGACTTCCAATGCAGCCCTTCTTGAACGCGTACCCATTTCCAAACGGCGCAGAGCTTTTTGCGCAGTGCGAACCGAATGTGAATGGATGCCCACCGTCCGGCCAGCTTGCGACGGGGACGGCACAATTCAATGCTAGTTTTGCGAACCCCTCGTCCCTCGACAGCTACAGCATCCGGTTGGATCAAGTCGTCAGCTCAAAGGTCAATTTGTTCGCTCGTTACAACCACTCCCCCTCTAGCCTGAAACAGCGAGGCGCTTCCTTTACATCGACAGCCCTCAGCTCGACAGAATCGCTTGATTCCTCCGTAAATACATTCACCGTCGGACTCACACACTTGGTCACGCCCAGGCTTAGCAATGAAGTGCGGGCAGACTACAGCAATCACCGTTTGGGAACTGCGTTTGCTCTGGATCATTTCGGCGGTGCTGTGCCGGTTCCCGACTCCGTCTTGTTTGCGGCCGGAAGTTCGTCCAACGATGATGCGTTCCTTTTACTCATAAGCGGCGCTGGGGAGTTCGGGCAGGGCAAGGCGGCCATCGACGAGCAACGCCAAATCAATCTTATCGACAATTTATCAATGACAAAGGGCGCCCACCAGTTGAGGTTTGGAGTGGACTATCGCTGGCTCTCTCCTTTTAGCAGTCCGTTCTCTTACCGTCAGTTTGCTGACTTCTCGGGAGTAGCGTGTCCTCCGCTGCCAAAGTCGTGTGCGGGCTACGCTCTTTCGGGAACGGTTCCAGGCGCCATGACAACTGCTTTTTTCGCTCAGCCGGCGGTGTTTCAACCTATAAGTCACGGTGATTCGGGGCGTGATTTTCCAGGTGTCTGTTCAATCCGAATCCAGATTTTCAGTTTGTCTCGATAACCGACAATTCGGCGACCTCGAATTACAATTCCCTGCAACTCAAGTTCGAACGGCGTCTGTCGAGTGGAATCCAAGTTCTAGCCTCGTATTCCTACTCACACTCGATTGACATTGCATCGACGGACGCATCTACCAGTCGGAGCACGCCGGGCACGATTTTGATTCCGGACACGGACCGCGCCGATTCGGATTTTGACATCCGGCATTCGTTCACTGCTGGGGTAACCTATGATCTCCCTTCCCCGGGGTCGCAAAGCGTTGTCCATTACCTACTTGGCGGCTGGTCACTGAACAGTTTTGTTCTGGCCAGATCGGCTCCGCCGGTTGATGTAGTGGGTGCAACTCTCTTCGCTGACGGCGTCGCCCTTAAACCCCGGCCGGACTTGAATCCCGGAGTGCCCATCGTCATCCACAGCGCGCAGGATCCCGGCGGCAAACATTTCAATAAGGATGCGTTTACGTTGCCTTCGCCGGGAGATCAGGGTGATTTCGGACGCAACGTGCTAAGAGGTTTTGGGGCTGCGCAGGTGGATTTAGGCTTGCACCGCCAGTTTCACATCACCGAGAACGTTGGGCTGCGTTTCCGAGCTGAGTTCTTCAACATTCTTAACCATCCAAACTTCGGCAGTCCCAACACCGACCTGAGCCAGACGCAGTGTCTCCCGCCTGCACAAAGCACCGGCTTCGGCTGTTCGACGCAAACCCTTGCCAGCGGCTTGGGCTCCAGCGGCGCGAATGGCGGCCTCAATCCGCTGTATCAGATCGGCGGCCCGCGCTCGATTCAGCTGGCACTCAAACTTCAGTTTTAAACACCAGACTGCGCGACAAGTCCGCATCAAGCCTTCGGCCCGCCCCCACGCCCGCCCAACCAAGCCCAATTCTGTTTACTCATCGGTAACGAGGGCAGTTTCAGATCGCTCTACCTCCTATCCCCTCAATTGCGGGCTGCCAGAATTAATGATTTATCCCAGTCCTGGTCCAATTATGTTAAGTCCTTTGAAATATGACAGCCAGGGACGGAGGTGAACCGCCAACACCAGCCGCTGTGCCAGTTCAGCCCTTTGGGCGAATGCGTTGCCGATCAATTCCCTCCACTGTGCTGAAAGTCAACGCGAGCGTACGCAAACTGCTTTCCACAATCAAGGCACACCTCGTAAGTCCGGCCCGAAATCGTGAATGGACGGCTTACGTTGCGATGCCAGCAGCCAAAGAGCCGCTCGAGGACGGTTTGTACTCGAAGTTTCACAACTTGTTGCCTTGGCAATTTGTTCTCCATTTTTGGGCTCATGCGCACGTTGACCTTCTGGGTTGACGAAAAATTCCTCTGCGGTCGAAAAGATCTGAGGAATTACCAATTTACTTATTGCTGGCCGCAATCACCCTGGCAACCTTGCTTCGACCACGCGGCGCCGAGCGAGTGGAGTATGAGGGCATCCCCTACAGTCAGCGCCGTGGGATCCATAACAATCTTGTAGGCATAAAAAATCTCTGTGTTGAGCGTCATGCACCAGGGCTCGTGGCGAACGGCACCGCCGCAGTGCTCACACGCGCCCTGGGCACTGTAACGGTTGCTGTGAAACCACGTGGTTGGAGCTTGGTCCGACATAAAGTAAACCTAGAAATGACAAAAGCTACTACCTAACACTCATCCTCTATTTCACCGCCAACGAGTTGGTCAAACTCTTTCATCGATGTGTTACGACTTAATGCTCCTGCAATTCGTTCTCCATCTGCAGGCTCCTGTTCTGACCTTTGGCAACCCAAGTGCTCCACACCGTCTTGGAGAAATCGTCAATTGGGAAATGACATCTGGATGAGCCCGGACGCTCGTTTGAAGCCACTTATGAAAAGACTCGTTTGCATGATTCTGTTCGTTGGTGGTGGCTGGCTTCTCCGCTCCAAACCAATGTGCGAGAGGAAAACCAAAACACAAAGGATTTCAAGAAGGAAGGAGGCGGTAATGGCCCGCATAATTGAGTTCTACGTACCTGCGAAATTCCAAAGAAGAGAGCCGCTCATTGCGCGGTCGCAGAACGGAAAGGTCATTGTGTTCTGCGCCGAGGCGAAGAAGCCTGCATAGCCCTCAAGGTCCCAGTATTATGCGAAGGAGAAGCTGCGCGTTGAGTGCCACAATGATCGTGGAAAGATTCATCGCGATAGCGCCCACTCTGATGGGCAGATTCACTCCCCATCGGAGAAACATCCCGGCAGTCGCCGGAATGGCAATCACGTTATAGACCGTAGTTTTTCCTGCGGGTTTGTGAAGCCTTACAGCACCACCTGCGCCCTCTAAGTTCATGTAAAGCCGTGAAGGACGGGGCAAGAGCGGGTGTGACACGGAGGTGCGAAGAGATACATGCCACTAAATGGCCGTGCGCTGCAATTTCAATCGGCGGAGCAATTGCGCATTCACGGCCACAATGATGGTGGACAGGCTCATGGCCACTGCTCCCACACTCATGGGCAGATCCACTCCCCAGCGGACGAACAGTCCTGCAGCGACCGGGATGGCAACAATGTTGTACGCAGTCGCCCAAACGAGATTTTGAATCATCTTTCGATAGGTCGCTCGGGATAACTCGATCGCTCCCACGACGTCGCGCGGGTCGCTCCGCACTAGGACAATGCCAGCCGACTCAACCGCCACGTCAGTACCCGCGCCGATCGCGACTCCAACATCTGCGGTAGCCAGCGCGGGTGCATCATTCACGCCGTCCCCAACCATGGCGACCCTCGCACCGTCCTCCTGAAATCGACTCACTGCAGATGCCTTGTCAGCGGGAAGGACCTCGGCTGCGACTCCGTCTATCCCGATGTCGTGAGCCACGGACTCGGCCACCTTTTTGGAGTCTCCCGTGATCATTGCCACCCGGAGACCGAGCTGATGAAGCTCGTAAACCGCTTCCTTGGATTCGGGCCGAATCTCATCCTCGACAGCGAGAGCCCCGAGCAAGCGCCCTTCCTCAATCACAAACGTAACGGTCTTGCCCTTGGCCGCCCAGTTGGCCGTCACTTCTGCAAGCTCTGGCGGGACTGCTGCCTTGGCCTCGGTCAGCAGACGCGGTCCGCCGACCACGATGCTTTTGCCGTTTACTCGTGCCTGGGCTCCGCGACCAGGCAGCGCATGGAAGTCAGCGGCATCTGAGTTGGGCAGGTTTCGACGTTTAGCTTCGGCCACAATGGCCTTGCCGAGCGGGTGTTCGGAGTTGGATTCGACGGCCGCGGCGCGAGCGAGCAAATCATTCTCGTTGCCGCCAGGCACAACCGCGACCCCAGACACTATAGGAGATCCACGTGTGAGCGTTCCGGTCTTATCGAAAATCACTATATCCAAATTGCGAGCGCGCTCAAGCGCGAGTCTGTCCTTGACGAGAAGACCGTTCTGGGCGCCGAGCGACGTCGAGATCGCGATCACCAGCGGAATCGCCAGTCCCAGGGCGTGCGGGCAGGCAATGATGAGAACCGTCGCCGTCCTGATCAGGGCGTGCTCTTTGTCCCCTGAAAGCCACCAGTAGGCGAGAGTGATCGCTCCAGACGCGACGGCCACATAGAAAAGGATCGCGGCAGCACGATCGGCAAGGTCCTGCGTGCGAGATCCGGAGGTTTGCGCAGCGGCAACGAGACGCATGATGCCGGACAAAGCCGTCTGCTCACCGACGGCCGTAACGCGAACTCGAAGGCTCCCGCCACTCACGACTGTGCCCGCGATGACGGCAGCACCAGGCTCTTTCGATACAGTTCGAGACTCGCCCGTGATTACCGACTCGTCGACATCGGCAGCACCCTCGACCACTGTCCCATCCGCCGCAACCCGGGTTCCGGGTCTCACCAAAACAACGTCGCCCACGCGCAACGCGGAGAGCGGGACGGTTTCAATTTCTGCACCGCTTATTCGTTCAGCCATGTCCGGAAGCAGCGCAGCAAGGGCATTGAGTGCTCCTTGGGCCTGGGAGATTGCTCTCATTTGGAGCCAATGTCCAAGAAGCATGATCGTGATTAGAGTCGCCACTTCCCACCAGACCTCAATCTTGAGGAGGCCGAATGTTCCCGCAAGCGACGTCAAGAAGGCAACGGTGATTCCCAAGCTGATGAGAGTCATCATGCCGGGCTTGCGGTCGGCAAGCTCATTCCGGGCTCCACGGACGAAAACCAGGCCGCCATAGAAGAAGATGACCGTTCCGAGGATCGGAGGAATCCAGTTCGATCCCGGGAAGGAGGGAGCTTTGTATCCAAGCCAATGTTGGACGTCGCTCGACCACAGCACGACGGGCATCGTGAGAGCGAAGCTCAGCCAAAACTTGTCGCGAAACATGGCGACGGAGTGTCCCGCGTGATGGTAATGACTTGCGGGGGCTCCCGACAAACTGTGGACGACGTGCGAACTAACCGGTTCGTGATAGTGGTGCGTTATGTGGTCCATTTTGAATTCTCGAGAGAGTGCTCCGCGACGGGGCGCGCGTTATCACAACATCATTGACTTGGTGTCCAGACCGGTGGCCCCGTTCGGTTCCGGCGGGCTGGGAGTGGCGATTTGCGGCGTGCCGTTTCCTTCATGGCACCGAACGGTAAAGATGTGCCTGCCTGACCGATAGGGCCAATCGTATCGCCAGATGACCCAGGTCAACTGCGAAAGCGGAGTGCGTAGCTCCGCCCGCTCCCAGGGACCGGCGTCCACCTGCACTTCAACTTTCGAAATTTCTCGGGCTCCGCGTGCGCA
>JABCYV010000149.1 GCA_013290025.1 Acidobacteriota bacterium | reverse complement strand
GCTCAATGAAGGCCTGCGGCGCAAGAAGGCACTGTGGCGGCCAGCGGGTCGCAAGGAACTGGAGTCGCTGGCACTGGCACCTTGGGCCCGCCGAGGGCGGCAGTGCTTGACAGTGCCGACATTGTTAGAGATCGCGATTTTGCGCCAACAATTCTTCTGAGAACACACCAACTCCACGGCCTTCATTGACTTGCACTCGCATCCCGCCTACCATACCTCGACTCCATGATCGGCCAGACCATCTCGCACTACCGCATCGTTGAAAAGCTTGGCGGTGGCGGGATGGGTGTCGTGTATAAGGCCGAGGACACTCGCCTCCACCGCTTCGTCGCACTGAAGTTCCTCCCCGATGAGGTCGCCCGGGATCCGCAGGCTCTCAGCCGTTTCCAGCGAGAGGCTCAGGCTGCTTCCGCCTTGAACCATCCCAATATCTGCACCATTCACGATATCGGTGAGGAAGATGGCAAAGCCTACATCGTGATGGAGTTTCTCGAAGGAGCCACCCTCAAGCACGTCATTGGCAACCGTCCGGTGGAACTGGAGAATCTGCTTTCTCTCAGCATCGAGATCGCTGATGCGCTCGACGCGGCACACACTCGCGGTATTGTTCATCGTGACATCAAGCCCGCCAACATTTTCGTGACCGACCGCGGCCACGCCAAGATCCTCGACTTCGGTCTCGCGAAGGTCGGGCCCCTTTCCGGGCGCCCCGGCGACCAGGCTGGAATGGCGACACAAGCCACGGCAATGAGCGAGGAGCACCTCACGAGCCCGGGTTCCACTCTGGGCACTGTTGCCTACATGTCTCCGGAACAAGCGAAAGGCAAGGAACTCGACGCCCGCACCGATCTATTCTCCTTCGGCGTCGTCCTCTACGAAATGGCCACGGGGATGTTGCCATTTCGTGGCGATACCTCTGCCCTGATCTTCAAGGCGATTCTGGACGGCGTTCCCACTCCCCTGATCCGGCTTAACCCCGATTTGCCACCTAAGCTGGAAGACATTATTAATAAGGCGCTCGAAAAAGATCGGAACCTGCGTTACCAGGTCGCAGCGGAGATGCGTGCCGATCTCCAGCGGCTGAAGCGCGATACAGGCTCCCACGCTTCTTCGGCTGTCGCCATCTCCACCGACCGTGTGGGGACGGGCGTCCCGCCCGTCCAGGGCGAGCGGAGCTCGCCAGCCTCTGCCTCCTCGCAAACTTCACGGGCGGGGGTGCCCGCCCCCCAAGAGACTGGCAGGAGCGCTGCGGTTGCACCTCGCAAGACGCGGTGGAAGGTTCCCGCCATCGCCGCCGCTGCGCTCCTGGCCGTGTTGATTGCTGGTGGTTTGTACTATCGCTCGACCCACGCCGCCAAGCTCACCGAGAAAGACACAGTTGTGCTCGCTGATTTCGCCAACACTACCGGCGATCCGGTATTCGATGGCACTTTGAAGCAAGCACTCGCCGTGGATCTCGATCAATCGCCGTTTCTGCGCGTGGTGCCGCCAGCCCGAATCCAGAAGACACTCGCCTTCATGGGCCGTTCTCCTGACGAGCGCCTCACTACCGATCTGGCGCGCGACGTGTGCCTGCGCGTAGGCAGCAAGGCGATGCTTTCCGGATCCATCGCCAGCCTGGGTACGCAATACATCCTTACCTTGAACGCCGTGAATTGCCAGAGCGGCGACTCCCTTGCCCAGCAGCAGGCGGAGGCGTCCAGCAAGGAACAAGTGCTGTCCGCGCTCGGCAACGCGGTCTCGAAACTGCGAGGCACGCTCGGCGAGTCCCTGGCGTCCGTGCAGAAATTCGATGTTCCGATCGCGCAGGTCACCACGGCATCGCTCGATGCGCTGAAAGCATTTGCCCTGGGGAACGCTGAGTTCGATCGGGGTCGCGCGATGGATTCGCTGCCCTTCTATCGCCGGGCCGTCGAGCTCGACCCGAACTTCGCCTGGGTGTATGCGCGCATGGGCACGGTTTACGCTAACGCCGGTGAGCTCGAATCAGCCAAGGGGTACACCCGCAAGGCTTACGAATTGAAAGACCGTGTCAGCGAACGGGAAAAGCTCTACATCACCGAGCATTACTACGAGACGGTCACCGGTGAACTCGACAAAGAGATTGAAAACCTCGAGCTCTATGAACGCACCTACCCATCCGACCCTATCCCGGGCAACAATCTCGGAATAGCCTACGAGCAGATCGGCGAAGTTGAAAAAGCCGCAGAAGTCGCACGCCACAGCATTCTTGCGGATCCAAACGCGGCGAGTGCTTACAGCACTCTGGCCTACGCCTACGCTGCATTGGGCCGGCGCGACGAGGCTCGCCAGACGATCGACCAGGCCCTCAAGCAGTTCCCAAATTCAGAGGACATGCACTGGGGTGCTTACTGGCTGGCGCTCGCATTCGATAAGCCGGATGAGGCTCAACGCCTTTTATCCTGGGCCAAGGGTAAGCCCGGCGAATTCAGCTTTCTGGAGCAGCAGGCACGCGCCTTGCAAAGCGAAGGAAAACTGCGACAGTCGAGCGATTTGACTCAACAGGCGCGAGAAATAGAGAGAAACCAGAACCTGAAAGAGATCGAGTTGTCGGATCTGGGTCAACTCGCCGTCGTTCAAGCGGATTTCGGTGTCTGCGAGCAGGCCCGCCAAAACGCCGCCACAATCTCAACCGCTAAAACCCAGGTCGCGGACATCTTCGTTGGATTTGTGTTCGCCACTTGCGGCGAAGCGGCGAAGGCGGAGACCGCCGCCTCGGAACTTGGCAAGAACTATCCTCTGGATACGCTTGTCCAGAAGCTGGCAATCCCTCAAATTCACGCTCGGGTCGAGCTGCAGCATGGTAATAGTGCCAAGGCTATCGAGCAACTGCGCCCCACTGAGGCCTATCAGTTCGGTTACATCGCGGGTGGCGTGCCGGCCTACCTGCGCGGTGTCGCCCATCTCCAAGCCAAACAAGGCACGCAGGCGGCAACCGAATTCCAGAAGCTTCTCGATCACAAACCTGCTCTCGGCGCATCCCCGTACGTGTCCCTCGCGCGGCTAGGCCTGGCTCGAAGCCTTGCACTTTCTGGCGACACCGCCAAGGCCCGCACTGCCTACCAGGACTTCTTCACCCAGTGGAAAGATGCCGACCCGGATATCCCCATCCTGAAGGAAGCCAAGACAGAATACGCAAAGTTGCAGTAGCTGGCACTAGCCGGCAGAAGCTGGAAAAGTCTTGCCTAGGCGCTTACTGCTTACGGATAGTTGTTGCGAACGGAGTTTACGCCGGTTGCGACAGTAATCCGTTGCGAACGACGATTCCCAGCCTGGGTGATTTCAGCCGGGAGCAGTACAATTCTAGCGATTCAGAGCTGAAAAGGGAGACTTCTTGATGAAAACGCTATTGGCGATCTTGCTGCTGGCGATGTGCTCGTTCGCGCAAACCAGCGCACCTGCGATGCCGACGGTTGCTCAACTGCTCGGAAGTTGGCGGCTGGTTTCGATAGAGATGACGTTGAAAGACGGAACTGTAAAACCCGACGACAGGTTCGGCCCCCACGCGTTTGGGTACATCATGTATGAACCTGACGGACACATGTGCGCGGAGATCATGAACCCGGACCGCCCAGCATGGAAGAATCCTGCCAAGCCCACTGACGAAGAGAAAATTACGGCTTTCAACGGATTTATTGCCTATTGTGGAACGTACAAGCTCGACGCGGAACATTTCACGGTTACGCACTATCCAGAAGTTGCTTTGAACCCGCCTTGGGTTGGTTCGACGCAACCTCGACCGTTCAGGATCGAAGGCAAACGGCTAATCATCACGCCAGCCACCACAGAACCGAACGAGGCGAAGTATGTCCTGACCTGGGAGCGTGCGGACTAGCGATTACCGCTTCTCGCGTCGAGTTTCGTCTCACCCATTTAAGAACCCGCCGCAAGTAGCCTTTTTGTCACTGAGCAAGAAAAACGAAAGCTCCGGTCCCTCACCCTTTTCTCAAGTTGGAAAGGGTGGGGAACCGGGTTAGATAGCGATTACTTTTGCGCCGAAAGCCTGGCCTGCCCGTCCTTCGCTGCACTCGCTCCTTGAGGAAGGTTCAGTACCCAGGCGCCCAGGCCGTGCGAGGCAGCGTACAGCAAGCGCGCGCTGGGGACAATGGTCAGGCCCGCAACTTCCACACTAGGCATTCCTTTCGCTGCAAGCACCCAGGTTGTCGACGCAGACGCTAAACGATATACGCCAAAATCGCTTGACGCGTAGAGGTCGCCGGTCGGGTTGTCGAACGCGACATCCGTAATCGGAAGATCCCTGAGGTTGTAGCTCCGGTCGGTGAACGTTGCTGCCTGCGCGACCGGGTCATAGGTCACCTCGAACACGTGACCGGGAGTTGCGGGCGTAGTTGCGCTGTAACCGCTGTATGAAATCCAGGCATGGTTTGCGTTTGCAGGATCGATGAAAATCCCACTCACGAAACGGTTAGGAGCAGCCGGCGAACCGGTGTCGATGCGCGTGAACACTACCGAGGCATTGGGCTCGGCATCCGCATTATGCGAGATGAAGACGCGTCCCGTGCTGGTCGCCGCCCACAACGTTGTGCTGTCGGCTGCAGTCCTTTGCACCGCAGCCACAGCCCCTCCCGCTAAGGTGCCCAGTGCCTTGTCCGTCAGCGAGGTGGCACCGATGGTTATCCAGTCGCCGCACGGCACGGTGAAGTCACCGGTGAATTCGTTGCAATGCTTACGGAACGTAGCCAAGCTCATGGACCCCATTCCGTGAGTCTTTGTGCGATAGACGGTGTGGGTTCCCACGAACATCGTCCCGCTGACGTTGGGATCGCTGATGATGGGAACGTAGAATTCTTCCCCGGTGCCGACGATGGGATCGCTGATCCAGTTCCAGTCCGCAGTAGCACCATTGCTGAAGTTCACGTCGACCTGAGCGTCGAAGTAGGTATGGAAGCGGAACTTAGGATTGACCACGTCAAACCCCGACTGACCGCCGTCGCCAAATATAGTCTGCCGGTAGAAGCTAGGCGTGATCGTGGACTGCCAGGTACCATTGTCCTGTGTCCCGCCCTGGACCAGAGTCGAGTCGAACGGGCTTATGGATAAACTTTGGAACTGGAGCGTGGTGAGTCCTTTGTTCACGCTATGTAGCTGAGTGGGAACTTGGGACAGCAGTTGCTGACAGCGGCTGAGTACCGTGCCAGACAGGCCGCGTGAGCTGCAATTCGCGGAAATATTGGCCAGGGTGCCGCTGGAGCGGATGATTCCCCCGTCGTCGCTCTCGAAGAACTGCAACGGGTTGCCGGGGTTGGTGACCAGAGAGTGCTGGTCCGGATGCAGCCCGTTAGGATGCACCACGTCGGTCGCATCCATCGTCATATCGGTAAAGGTCTTTCCACCATCGGTGGAAAGCACTACGCCGCGGCCGTTCGAGATGTTTCCGGTTTCCCCATACTGGTATGAACCCCCGACGTATACGACATCCGGGTTCCCCGGCGGGCTGTATACGAAGTTGTCGTACCAGCATTGGCCGGTGCACGAGTTGTAGGTGGCGTATCCCGGAGAAGCCGGATTCCTACTGGTCAGAAGGAAGAAATTGGGAGTGCCGCTAGCCACGTTATTGCTCAGGAAGGTTTGCGCCGGCGGCGCGCCAACCTGCCCAATGACCAAGTACATGCGGGTATTGCCATTCGCCAACTTGGTGACCGCGATTTCCGGCCGTTCGGTGAAACTGGTAACGACGGGGTCGGCGATCGGCAGGAATATCTGCGCCCAGCTGTTGCCACCATCGTTAGATCGCCAAACCCCCTTTGCGTATGCTGAAGCATAGACGATGCTCGGGTTCGAGGGATCGAGCGCCACTCTGCGCACACCGCGCACCGAGCAGAGCGTCAGGTTATGGGCGACATTGAGCGTGTTACGGCAGCCCGCCGTCGATTGGGCGCCGTTGAAGATGAACGACCAGGTAACGCCACCATCCGTCGACTTGTAGAGGCCCCACGGAGGAGCTCCAGGCGCCAGGGTTACGGCGCCACCGGTGACAGAGGATATGCCCCGCACCGCCCGCGTGGTCGCCACGTACATGGTACTGGAGTTCGATGGGTCGATGGCAATAGAACCAATGGCCCGAGCGTTGAACACGTTCCTGCCAATTGGCCCGCTCCAGGTATCACCGCCATTAGTGGACTTGTACAGACCAACGCCGGCATCGCTGTCACCGGAGGCGTTCGCCTCGCCCGTTCCGACCCACACGTTGTTGCTGTTGTTCGGGTCGAGCGTCACCGCTCCCGCGGCGTTAATGGCAAAAGACCCGGAGAGGTACGTCCATATCGGCTGAGTTTTCAGCGCGTCGTTGGTCCGCCACACGCCGCCACCAGCGGGAGTTGCCCACAGCCGGCAGTTGCCGGGAATACACCCTGGATCGATCGCCAGTGCTGTGGTACGTCCCCCGGCCAGATAGGCATTGGGCACGTAGTTGTTCGAAGTCCGGAAGGGTGATAATGGATAGAGTGCGCTACTGGGGCCCAATGACACCCAGGTTGAGGCGCCTGGAGTCGCCGCATTAGTGCTGGCAAAGCCTTTTGCCAGATGCGCAGCATGGGCCGCGCGCGCGCCCTCGATCTTGTCCAGCGAAATGTCTGTATCAGGATAGGCTCGCGCCATGAATCTCCACTCTGCTGCCGAACCGGCGGGACCCTCGCCACCGTTGCCGGGTATCGTTTCCATCAGCTTCTTCAGGTGCCGCCCAAGGGCGGCTGGCAGGTCAGCTTCATCGGTCGCGTCCCGCTCCAACTTGGCTTGTCGGCTGGATCTGGCCTTGCTTCCGGCTCTTGCCTGCATAGGTGCGTCAGTCGCGTGAGTATCAGACGACTGCTTGACAGTGGCAGCGTTGGACGACGCTACATTCTGAGAAGCCGTCGTGAACAGTAACCCGACCGCAAACAACAAAAGCGCAAGCAAGCTGAGCGGCAACAAGATTCGTTTCATAACGCTCCTTATGTGAAGTTTCCTTTGCATCGGAGGTTTCTTCCCGCGCCAACATATCTGGGAGCCACTGTTGAATTTCACGCGCTGCGTTTAGTGAAATCTCTGAAAACCCGCGACACAAGCCGCGTTCCGGGACGACCAGCAGTAGTCCGGGGACGGATTATTGTGCAACCGGGGCAAGGTGTCAAGGGTGTATTGTTGGGATCTCGAACAGAGCTTCGCGGATGGCGGCGAGCCATTCACGATCCCGCCGCAAGTAGCCTTTCTGTCACTCCCAACCCGCTCCTGCCTTCGCTACCCTTAGATCCGGATGACCCATGCTCAGCTGGTCCAGAGAGCGGTCTCGTGGTTGCGCTCCTACCGCTGCGGGGTCGTTCTGTCCGAACAGGCCTGCGTCAGCGGCGAGATGCCTGATGCCATTGGCTGGAAGCGCGCCTGCCGCTCCGTCCTGGTCGAGTGCAAGACCTCGCGTGCGGACTTTCTGGCCGACCGCGACAAGCCCTTCCGACAAAAGCCGGAAGTTGGCGTCGGATCGGAACGGTTTTACCTGGTGGTGGAGGGACTGGTCCGCGCAGAAGAAGTGCCTGCCGGCTGGGGTCTGCTCGAAATCCGCAACCGCAAGATTGAAATGATTCGGCCTTCCGCGAAGAACTTTCGCACCGCTGTGGGGTTTAATAATGAGATGAATCTTCTGCTGGCCAGTCTTTGGCGAGTAGAAATCCGCATTGAGCCGCAGACGATCACCGACTTCCTTAAGTGGAAGAACCGCATGGCGGAATACAACCGCGGCTCGTTGCCCGAGGGAATTGTGGCCGCCGAACAGGAGCCGAATCCGTTCCTGGCGACGGACTGAGATTGATGGCGTGCGCTCATCTAACTATTTGGCAGGGGATGCGGCAGACGCCGAAGTCGTGCATCAGGGCAAGCGAGCACCAACTGGCTCGCGGGAGGAGAGCTTGAAAGCAGAGTCTTTCTTTTCCAAAATCTTTCATCCACATGTGTGTGTAAGGACGTTGCTAGCATGCACGATCTTGCTTTGCGGTGCCACGGTTTCATCCTGGGCGCAGGATGGCGGCATTCCAGTTGGCGGAAAATGGTGGGAGTTCGACACGGAAGACAAGATGACGCTGGCCAAGAAAGCAAAATTTGTGCTAAGCGCCGACAACTTCTTGCGCGACAGCACCTACCAGAAACCCAAGATTGAGGTCGTGTGCATCAACAGCAAGCTCGAAAATAGCTTCTTCAATCCCAATGTGAAGCTCGGCCCGCCCAATCGTCCGGGTTTCTGGGGTCAGCCCCAGGCCGTCGTTTTGGTCCGTGTGGATGACAGCCACGACACTCACGGCTGGAATTGGGTGCCGGGCCATGCTCTCTCCATGGACAAGGGAACCACCCGCAAACTTTTTCGCGCCAATGTCTTTAAAGTGGAATTCCGCTCTGCCGGTGGTCCTGAAATCGCGGAGTTTTCACCCTCGGGCATTTATACCGATCGCGTATCCAAAGCCTGCGGCTTCAACCCAAAGTAAAGAGACATTTGTCAGCTCTCGGAGCAGTCGCCGAGCATTAGTGCAATGGCGACGTTTCAACAACTATCCCGGCTCAGTGCCGATTAAGTGTAATATGGCTGACAAACTTGGGAGGCTCGTATGAGGCTTCGTAACTGGCTCCCATTCATAGCGGCAGCGGTGCTTTTTGTGACTCCACTGCCTGCTCAGCAAGATCTTCCCAAGTCGACCCAAGAGCGCTTGGCTGCTTTGGCTCGCGTAGAAGTCCTGACAATAGACGATTTCAAGTCTCTCCTGTCTCAAGCGCAATCGGGCGACCGCGAAGCCCAATATTTGCTGGCACTCGTCTATGGAGACGGTCGATTAGTCCCAAGAGACTTCGACGCAGCGCGAAGCTGGCTGCTCAAGTCCGCTGAACAAGGCCATGTACGCGCTCAAGCGGGGTTGGGCCAGATGTACTTGACTAACGTCAGGCACAATGACGCGATCCCAAACTACGGTGACGCCGATCGATGGTTGCGCCTAGCGGCAACCCAAGGCGACGCAGATGCGCAGTTCTGGCTGGGTACTGCATACGAACGGGGGTGGTTCGAGGCAATCGATGATCGAGAGGCGCTCAAGTGGATACGGAAGGCCGCTACACAAGGACTGCCCGACGCACAGTTTTGCTTGGGCCGGAGGTACGAGGATGGAGAAGGCGTGCCCCAGAGCAACTCGTTGGCGGCCAGTTGGTATAGGAAGGCGGCAGACCATATTCCCTCATACGTGGGAGGGGTTTGGCAGGCGGAAGTCCAGTTGGCCTATATGTATCGCGATGGCCGCTTGAAAGCAGATTACGTCGAGGCCTACATGTGGTTCGCCATCGTCGGCTCCTCGGTGGACCCGCCAACCGATGACGATATGAAACGTGCTGCTCAGCACATGACCAAAGCACAAATCGCCCAAGCCCAGCGCATGGCGCGGGATTGGATCAAACGTCACACGCAGCAACCTGAGAGCACCGCTCAAGCAAAAGCGAGAGAGAACTGATTGTTGTCGTAACCAAACAATCATTCGTTGCTGATTGTCGCAATGCTCCCATCAAGCTTGGCAAGTTGGACAGTGAACTTCTCATGGTAGGTATGGGCTCTGTCCTGAAGGAAGCTGAGCGCGAGAGCCTCGCCCAAGAGCATGGACGTTTCGGTATCGCTGCGCCAGTGGATACCCGCATGGATACCATGACCGTAGCTCACATTGTGCGCCAGCTTGTTCAGTTCACCGTTGACGGTGATCTGGCTCGCATCCGCACCCGTGTAGGGCACGAGTGAGAGGCCATCACTCGTGGGCGCCATGGGATTGGGCCATACGTGACTGCCGTCGAAGAAGAACTTTAGCAAGGTAATGCAAGCCCCCCCAACCGTTCCGTGACCAGTCGGATAGGACGGGTGATACGGGGAACCCTCAGGAAAAGCCTGGGAAAGCAGATACGTCCCATATTTGCTGAAGCTCTGCGCCACCGCTTGCGAGTTCAGAACATTGCTGTTCAACCGAGCGTCGATCCTGTTCTTGTTCCCACTTAGAATCTGATGCAGAACCCCTCCGCCTGCCTCGGGACGATGCGTCAGGTGAATCAGCCACTTTTGGAACCACACTCGGTTCAGCGCACGGGCAGCAATTTCTCCCTGCGTGGCCGCGTAATCCGGCCCGCCGAATGTGCCGAACCCATTCTGAGTCTTTGATCCATTGTAGGGATTGCCGGGGTTTACGGGGAACTGGAACTTCGGTCCGGTCATCACAAGGAAGGCTGTGAAGTACGCCTGAAACAACACATCCACGTGAGTATAGGCTGCCAGACCGCGCCCATCACGCAGGCAACGCGGAATCGAATCGAGCTGATTGTTGAGTCCGGTGCTGATCCCACTCTGAACCTGCAGGAACGTCGTTGGGTCGGCCATGTAATCAATGCCGGGCAGATATGTCGTCATCTGTTGGCTGAGCGGCTGAGCGCCACACGCCGTGGGAGTAATCATGAACTGTGAAACGTACGGTCCTATCGCGTCACCGGGGAAGGCGCCACGGAACAGCAGATCCGGCGTCACATTTCCGTTGCCGTCTCTCGGACCCTTGTAGGCTGGCATAGCTGTAAGTTCCGCCGCCGCGGCGATGGCAGTGGCGTTTGTGACGTAGTCGGTGAAGGCCACATCGCGCAAAAGCGAAGCCCAGTACATCTCGACCAGTTGCGCGCCGTAATCCGCGCTCTCGATCTGTGCGAAAGGTGGGACGAGCGGGAGGCCGCCCGGATCACCGATCCACGGAGCATTGCCGAACTGGGCGGAGTCGGCAGTTTCGAGATCGAAGGCATACGCTCCCTGAGGACCGTTCAGAGTGTGCGTGCCGCCCATGATGATGGCCTCGAAGTCATTGTTCCGGCCGGAACCCAGCGCCTTCTTAAAGGACGTCCACGCAGCCCGATTAACGACTCCAATATCGTCTTGCGTCAGACCCTTGCTATAGCTGGCGGAGTGATCCGGATAGCGTTGCTCGTCGCCGTTCGAGGTGTGCGGGGGAACTGGAATGCGTGAGTCTTTCTGCGCTGTCGCGACACGAAGGTTAAAAGCACGTTGCAGCCGGCCGTTAAACCCGGGCGACGCATTGCTATTGGCAATAACGGAATCGCTGAGTTCCTGGGACTGGGCGAACCCGGCTGGGGCCTTGCCGAGAACACCGGCTACCACTGTTGCTATACCCATGCCTCCTAGAAATTTGCGCCGGCTCTTGGAATTGATCTCCTTGCCGGCCGGACGGTGAACATACGCGTCGCTTTGGGGTGTCCTTCCCATGGTTGTGCGCCCTCTGAGGAAAAGTAATGGCGAGCGGTCGCAGGAGTGTCTCCGCGTCCAAAGTCGCGCCCTTTGGCGGAGCGGGAATGGGCTTAGCCGGGATCTCCTTTGCGACTTAGCAACAGCGGCGAAATTGTACACCGATCTCGCCGGTTCGCAATGTGTGAAAAGAATTTCCTCTAAAGCGCACCGGTTCGGTCCGCAATTCCATGCCTTGCCCTAAGCAGAAATTCCTCATTCCCGGGACCACAACAGTTTCTTCACTCTCGATTTCAGCTGGAACCGATCCAAGGCCGCTCCAGTTTTCGTCGAAACAGCATTGCAGGCGCGATAGATGCTGCTGGTTAACAGTGCATATGCGCCTGGACGGAAAAGCCAGACGTCCGCTTCCGGATAGGTTTCGGTGGCTAAGTAGTCCTTAAACCTGACGTGGGCCCCAAAATCATAAAACTGCGGTGAGTTTTCTTCGAACAAATCTTTCAAAACAAGCAGAAGAATGATTGTGCCCGCGCTATAACGGCGCCACGCAGGGTCGACACCAGCCGCATCCACGTAGAAGTACCGGCCATATTGTTGCCCCAGGACAAATGAGCAGCCCTCATTACCCGACTTCAACATATAACATCGCAACCATCCACGCTCCGCCAAGAATCCCAATTCGTCCCTCACCAGATCACGATCCCGCCTCGCCAAGCTCTGCTTAGCTCGCTGAGATTGCCAAGTCTTTCGCGAGATGGCGTAGGCTAGTTCGAGGAAGTCATCTATTTCGGACGCCTTGGTTACCCGCACGAGCTGTACCTCGCCGTGCCTTCCTAATAGCCTGATTGTACGACGCCAATTTTGTCGTAGCTTTGCAGAAAATTTCTGCATGTAACTCTCGAACGTTCCATCCAGACGAATCAATAGACGGGGCGATGGTTGCCGTGGAATCTGATACCAGAACAATTTTCGGATGAGCGGGCTGTACCGCAGATAGTTCCAAGCAAACGATTCTGTTTTAAGTCCGGGAATATGGACTGCATCGAAGTCGGACTTC
>JABCYV010000148.1 GCA_013290025.1 Acidobacteriota bacterium | reverse complement strand
CGTAGACAGTGCAAATGCCAGGGTGATTGAGCGATGAGGCGGCACGAGCTTCGCGGCGGAAGCGCTCCAGAGCCTGCCGGTCCTGGGCCACATCATCAGGGAGAAATTTAAGCGCAACGGCGCGGCCTAGACTGGTATCTTCGGCTTTGTAGACCACGCCCATGCCTCCCCCGCCGAGCTTTTCAAGGATGCGATAGTGCGAGATCGTTTCGCCGACCATGGAATCGGGCCATGTTATGCGGTATGCAAAAGCAAGTCAACGAAACCGGCTTGTTCGGCAAGGAGCGGGCCCAGACTCTGCTTCCGCGTCATATGGCATTGGCTGCTTCTTCTTGAATCCTCTGCCAGGCACGCTCCACGTGACGCGCGGTCGTATTCGCCTGTCCCACGCAGAGACGCAGCGTGAGGCGATCGTTCAACCGCGTGTGGGTGAGATAAAGGTCGCCACTGCGATTCAGACGATCCATCAACGATTGATTGACTTCGTCTCCACCCTTGTGACGGAAACAGACCAGGTTTAGCGGCGCAGGCGCGGCCAATTCGAAGCGATGATCTTTCCATACCCATTCGGCAAATTGCTGTGCCAGTTCCACGTGACGACGGATGTGATACTGCAGCCCTTCAATCCCATAATGACGAATTACGAACCACAGTTTGAGGGAACGGAATCGGCGGCCAAGTGGAATTTGCCAGTCGCGATAATCAATGACCGCGCCGGTCTCCGTGGCCCTATTGCGCAGATATTCTGGTAACACGCTCAGGGTCTGAATCAGGGCCTTGCGGTCGGCTACGTAGAAGCAATTGCAATCAAAATTGGTGAACATCCACTTGTGGGGATTAAAAGTATAACTATCAGCGAATTCGAGCCCGTCATGAATGTGCCGCAATTCGGGACACAGCGCCGCCGTGCCTGACATGGCGGCGTCCACATGCAACCAGATTTTCTGCTCGCGGCATATGCGACCGATCTCGGGAACCGGATCAATCGCGTTGGAAGACGTAGTGCCGATCGTGGCACAAACAAAGCAAGGGACCACTCCAGCACGCCGGTCTTGTTCGATCTGTCGGGCGAGTGCTTCAGGCCGCATGGCAAATTTCTCGTCAACTGCGATGAGACGCAGATTCTGGCGGCCCAGTCCCGCGATCTGAACGTCCTTTTCGATGGACGAATGCGCCTGCGATGATGTGTACGCCACAAGCGTCCGGTCGCAGCCACGCTGATTACTGACAAAATTCGTAGCCCGCTCACGCGCTGCCAACAAAGCACATAACGAGGCGCTGGAAGCGGTGTCCAGAATCACTCCGCCACCGCTTTTTGTCGAAAGAAATTTTCGTGGCAAGTCAAGCATGGCAACCAGCCAGTCAAGAACGTGCGTCTCCAACTCGGTACAGGCGGGGCTCGTCGCCCAAAGCATCCCCTGTACTCCTAGGCCTGATGAGAGCAGATCGCCCAGAATCGCCGGTCCGGAAGCGTTGCATGGGAAGTAGGCATAAAAATTGGGCGATTGCCAGTGGGTGATGCCGGGCAGAATGAGTTTTTCGACGTCTTGCAGGATAGTGTCAAATGGCTCGCCCTTGGCTGGAGGATCGCTTGGCAGCGAAGCCCGGAGCTGTCCCGGTTCCACGCGGGAAAGAACCGGAAAGGATTCAATGCGCGTGAAGTAGTCTGTGATCCAATCCACCATGGCATGGCCGTGGCGGCGGAAATCGTCGGGACTCATGTGGAAGCTTTTTTCTTCAGGCATAGGCCTCCGGGCCGATCATTTTCGTGCTGCTGCGTCAGCTTTCTTTCGTGTATCTTTGTGCCCCTGTGTTAATGGTTTCCTCCTCCACAGAGACAGTTAAGAAAAGGCACCGCATCACTCCGGTTGCCCGTAGTACACCCGCGTGTCGTACTCAAGCGACACCCGACCCCCAGCCTGATGTGCCTCAAAGATCCGGTTCAGCTCCCGCAGCATGGGCGCATATTTTGCGTCGCCTGGCTGCGGTGTGTAGGAAGAAGACAGCAATCGTCCTTCGAGACCGGCATAGTCAAATTCCTGGCCCATGTGGAAAACGCGCTGCTGGAATTTGGACGGAGAAAAGAACGCGCTAATCTCGGCCGTGGTGCGCTCATGCCGCACCTCCTGATAGTCGGTGCCGTAGGTGAGCAGCAATTGCTCATATTCGCGGAGAAACGGCGTCGAGTCCGTGCGTCGTTCATTCCACAGAAGCACCGTCCATCCCCGGGGTTTCAGAATGCGAACGAACTCACGCCGGGCCTTATCGCGTTCAAACCAATGCGCAGCCTGGGCTACGCTGATGAAATCGACGCTGTAATCCGCGAGCGTGGTCGTTTCGGCCGCCCCCGCCACGCTAGTAAAACGAGGGAAACTCCCCAGAAGCTTTTCCGCGGCCATACGCATGTCAGTATTCGGTTCGACCCCGAACACGCGGTTGCCGTTCTCCAGCAACATACGTGTGAAAATTCCGGTACCCGAACCAATATCGGCGATCACGGAATCGGGGGTTAGTCCGCACATCTTCTTTAGAAGATCGAGAACCACTACGGGATAGCCTGGACGATAGCGGACGTAGTTGTCGACCCGCGAGGAAAAACGCTGAGTGGGATCTTGCACAGGCATGCCCTTAGTTTATCGTGAGAGATAGGTCGCCCTTCGGCGCTTGCCCGCCTGTAAATCTAGGCGAAGTCGCATCCAAACGCAGCGGGGCTGGCTCGAGGAGTAAAATCATCGGTTTCTTGTCCGATCAGAACCGGCACAGAATTCTCAACGAGGGTAGATGACATTGTTGCAGACCGGCGAAATGGCGCCCGACTTCGATCTCCCGGCTCTGATTGGCGGGGTGAAAAAACGCTTCCATCTCGGGGAGCGCCGGGATCAATCCCTGGTTCTGGCTTTCTATCCACTGAATTGGGACCCAGTCAGCGCCGAACAGATGGTTGCGTATCAGGTGGAGCGGGAGAAGTTTCTCGCCCGGAATGCGGAAGTCGTAGGCATCAGCGTGGATTCCATAATGAACACCACGGCTTGGGAACGCGACATCGGTCCATTCGATTACCCGCTTTGCAGTGACTTCTGGCCGCATGGCGAAGTTAGCCAGAAATATGGCGTGTTCCGCGAGAAAGGGCCGTTTGCCGGAGCCAGTGATCGCGCCATCTTCGTAATTGATAAAACGGGAAGGATTGAGCTCTCCAAAGTCTACCCTGTAACCCAGGCACCCGACGTGCAGGAGATACTAAATACGCTGCGCGCGTAAAAGCCCGCGTCCAAAGAAACCAGGAGCCCGATGAAATTCATGCTTGTTTTGATACTTACTATTATTGTTGTCTTTCCTCAGGTTTGTGGAACATCACAGTCATTTGTTTCGGCGAATGACGTCAGCTCAACCCCGTTTTTCGGCTTTCGCAATTCCACGGAAGAAGCTGCGTTGGAAACCCGCTTCCTGGCGGTGCCGGATCCTAAGTTAGCCGAAGAACATCTGCGAATCCTGACCCAGGCTCCGCACATTGCGGGTTCGCCCGAGGACAAAGCGACGGCCGATTACGTTGCCAAGAAGTTCCGCGACGCTGGGCTGGAAACTGAAATCGTCGAATACAGGGTTTGGATGAACTATCCCACGGAAATCAGCGTCGACCTAACCGCTCCTGCTGGTGTCACTATGCATGGCCCAACCCGCGAGCAGGTGAACGGAGACCCCTACGACGACGATCCTCGGGTAGTGATGCCGTACAACGCCATGTCGCCCTCCGGAGACGTGGAAGCCGATGTGGTTTACGCAAATTACGGCTCGCTTGAAGATTTCAGGAAGCTCGATCAACTGAAGGTAGATGTTCGTGGCAAGATCGTGCTGGTTCGTTATGGAGAGAATTTTCGCGGAGTGAAAGCATTTGTGGCGCAGGAGCGTGGTGCAGCCGGCGTGATCATCTACTCCGACCCCGCCGATGATGGCTGGAAGCGCGGCGATAAATATCCGAAGGGGCCCTGGCGTCCGGACACCGGCGTGCAGCGCGGGTCAATCGGATACATGTTCCAGTTTCCTGGGGACCCCACTACCCCTGGGATTGCGTCTGTGCCATCCCTTCCTGATTCCAAGCGCATTCCACCGGAACAGTCGACGCAGTTACCGAAAATTCCGACTACCCCTCTCTCTTACGCCGACGCTTGGCCGGTCCTCGAACACCTGGCCGGTCCGGAGTCACCTCGTGATTGGCAGGGAGCGCTGCCTTTCACTTACCACGTCGGTCCCGGTCCAGTAAGAGTGAAAATGCATCTCAAACAGGACTACCAGTTGCGCACCATCTGGGACGTGATCGGGCGGGTGCGCGGTAACGAGTTGCCCGACGAGTGGGTTGTAGGTGGGAATCATCGGGATGCCTGGGTGTACGGAGCGGTCGATCCCAACAGTGGCACTGCGGCCATGCTGGAGGCAGTCCACGGGATGGGTGAGCTGCTGAAGTCAGGCTGGAAGCCGAAGCGCTCAATTGTGCTGGGCAGTTGGGACGCAGAGGAAGAGGGCCTGATCGGTTCCACGGAATGGGGAGAGCAGCACGAAGCCGAGCTAGCCAACGCGGCCGCGTACTTCAATATGGATGTGGCTGTCTCTGGGCCGAAGTTTGGCGCGTCGTCCTCGCCGAGTCTGAAACAATTTCTGCGAGAGGCGACGAAAGTTGTGCCCAGTCCGAAAGGTGGCACGCTCTATGACGCATGGAGAAAAGCCAATCAGCCAGGAGCGGAGTCTGGCCAATCACCCACCGAGGCCATCGGTGATAGCAGACGAATTCCCGCGGTTCAGGCCAAGGGCGAAGTGCCGGTTGGCGATTTAGGCAGCGGATCGGATTACACCGTCTTTTTGCAGCATCTGGGTGTTCCCTCAACAGACATCAGCTCGACCGGACCGTACGGGGTTTATCACTCGGTGTTCGATAATTTCAACTGGTTCAAGAAATTCGGCGATCCCGATTTCACCTACGAGCAGGAGATGGCACGACTCCACGGAATCGAAGCTATTCGGATGGCCGACGCCGACGTGCTGCCCTACGATTACGAAGAGTACGGCGAGGAAATTGTGGCGTATATCGACACCGCCAGGAAAAAGGCAAACAACAACTTCGGCAATCAGGCGCCCAACTTTTCCGACGCAGTCGAGGCGGCTCGTCGCTTTGAAAAGGCCGGAGCGAAGATTCTCGCCCGCCAGAGGAATCCGGGGAATGATGTCACTGGGTTAAATCAGGCGCTGCGCCAAGCCGAGCGGGCGTTGTTGATTCCCGAAGGGCTGCCCAATCGTCCGTGGTTCCGCCATGCTATTTATGCTCCAGGCCAGTACACCGGGTATGCCGCAGTAGTGATCCCCGGCGTCAATGAAGCCATCGACAAACACGATGTCGAGCGGACGCAGCAGCAACTTACTGCTCTGGCAGCGGCGTTGAACCGCGCCGCCAAGATGCTTGAGAACTACAAGTGATTGCACGCGAATGTGCAAGAGTTTGCGCTGTACCTTCAAAATCCGCTTCTGAAGCCTCGTCTAGCATCTCACATTGGAGTAGAATGCCGTAGCCTGACCGCCGGCTGTTCGGGCTGATATTGTTGGCGGTTGGGTTCAATCAAGTGCGCTAGCCGCCCCCATGCCCCTGGCCCGCATCATCGCTCGAGATGCAGAAAACGCTCACGTCCTGGCGAAAGATTTGCGCGCGCGCGGGTACGAAGTGCAGACCCGTTTGCCAGAAGAAAAATCTTCGGAACCTGCCGATCTGGAAATCACTCTGGAAGACTGCACGATTGAAGAAGCGGTGTCACGCGCTGCTCACGTTCCCGTCTCTCCGGATCTCTACGTATTCATCGCACCGGGAGCGGTCAGCGAGAATTTGCGGCCCATCCGGATCGCGAGTTTGATTCCTGAAGCGGTTGCCGCCAAGCCAGTCCTGGAAATGAAAGCCGAACCGCCGGTCCGACCGACTCTCGCGGAATGCGAGCCGCCAGTGCTCGACCCCGCTGCTACGGCCATTGGTGATCTAGGAACCACGCAGGAACTGGCCGAGAATGGTTCTGCCATGACACTCCAAGCCGAAGGCCTCGAGACCCAACAGCCGGAGTCTGATTTTATTCCGATGAATGCCAAAAGTACTTCCCCCGCAGGTGACCAAGAGGCTCATCTTGACCTGGGAACTGAGCTTCAAGATGTGCCATCCGAGCAGGAGTCTGTGATCATGCAGGGGGATGAGCCTGTCTCCTGCGCACCCGTCTGGGAGCGGGCCTCGGTCGAGGAGCAGATTCCAGAGGAGCGACCGCCCGCTTCCTTCGAATCGGAGGACGTTGCCGATACATCAGCGGGCATTGAAGCGCGGATGGAGCCGGAGCCGATGGCGCTACCGATCACCGGTTCGCGTGCGGATGATAAAGATTTCCCGTCTTTCCGGGTTCGGATCCCGCAAATGTCGCGGAACGAAAAGTTGTTTTGGAAGATTGCGCCGCTGGCGGCGATGCTCGTGCTTGCGTTTTTGTTGCTGGCTGTGTCAGCTCGCCGCTTTTCCCCGGTTCCGCCGGGATTGGCACCGAGCTCGGGAGATCGACAGTCCATTCCTTTCGCCAAGGTAAAATCGGGCAAGCCCATTGCAGCGCCGACCAAGAGCATTCTCAGCGCGGCGCCAGGCGCGCAGAATCCCGTGCCGACAGCCGCAAAGCCTACAGCAGCGGAGCCGCTTACAATAAACCCGTTTACACCCAACCTGCCAGTATCGAAGTTGGACCGCAACGGCATTGGCAATGGCAATGGCAAAGTGACTCTGGCCACATCCAGTGAGCGCGTGGTCGCGTCAAAGCGAAGTCCACACTTGGCTTCGAGCGACGAAGATTATGTCGCCAAAGATACCATCGTTCGTTACGGTGCCCCTTCAGGACGCCTCTCCGCATCGCATCGCCAAGCCGCGGCTCCGAAGAGGAAAGCTGACTTTATCGCCAAAGACACCGTCGTTCATTACGGCGCCCAGTCAGACTTACCGCCCTCGCCGTCGCGAAAATAACAGCTTCCGTGGGGCAGCGTACAAATCCACTGCGCCTTTGAGCTTGATCTAGCTTATTGAGATTATTTCCCGTCGGTTGACCGCCGAAATGATCATCCGTATGATGGCGGCACTTTTCCTGCAACATCGGAGATCGGGAATTCACGATGACGGCCCCGAATGTCGTCGCACATGTACTCAAGACATTGCCCACGGCCGCTAGCGCAACATTTCTGGCGCTTTTTCCTATTATGAATCCGTTCGGCGGAGTTCCCATATTCTTTTCGTTGACTTCAGACTTTTCGCCTGGCGAACGTAATCACACCGCGTTGAAGACTGCAATCTACGTGGCCGTCATTCTCATCTTCTTCATGTTTCTCGGCCGCTTCGTGCTGAGTTTTTTTGGGATTTCGCTGCCCGTGCTGAAAATTGCCGGAGGCCTCATCGTGGCCAACACAGCGTGGGGCATGGTGACCGCGTCCAGTCGGATCACCGCGGCAGAGAGCCACGAAGCGAGCACGAAAGAAGATATCTCTCTCACGCCTATGGCAATGCCTATCCTCTCCGGTCCAGGTTCGATCGGAGTTGTGATGGGTCTGGCGGCGGATGCCGATTCCAACGTTGCCTATTTGGGGATGGTGATTGCGATAGCGGCCATCGGCCTGGCGGTGTACCTGTTTCTTCGTCTTGGAGGTCCGCTGGTCGAGCGCCTCGGGCCGGGCGCCACAGGAGCTATCAACCGCATCTTCGGGTTCTTGATCCTAGCTATCGCGGTGCAGTTGGTATGGGACGGTGTGGCCGACTTCAAGTGAGAAATGGGCGTGGCGAGACGTTCTTCGACAAGTTGAGGACAGCGGTAAGGAAACTTTCGAGCCTGCGCGCAAGCATAACCCAGAGTAGGTGTCCCCTCTGTGAGCCGCTACTTGATGGGGACTAACTTCTCCACGAGCTCGGAGTAATCTTTCTTCTCCAATCCGTGCACTTGCTTGTTGTACTCATCCACTTTGCTGGAATAATTCATCGAGCAGAATTTTGGACCGCACATGGAGCAGAAAGCTGCTTCTTTATAGTAATCGTCGGGCAGAGTTTCGTCGTGCATCGCGCGCGCCGTTTCGGGATCAAGAGACAGCGCGAATTGCTTTTCCCAGTCGAACGTGTAGCGGGCGTAGCTGAGGGCATTATCACGGTCCTGAGCGCCGGGACGATGACGGGCGAGATCCGCTGCATGCGCGGCAATCTTGTAGGCAATGATGCCGTCCTTCACGTCTTTCTCGTTGGGTAAACCGAGATGCTCCTTGGGCGTGACATAGCACAGCATAGCCGCGCCGTGCCATCCGATCATGGCTGCGCCTATAGCTGAAGTGATGTGGTCATAGCCGGGAGCAATATCGGTGACCAGCGGCCCCAAGGTGTAAAACGGCGCTTCGTAGCAAAGTTCCTTTTCTTTGTCTACCTGCTCTTTGATCTTGTCGAGCGGGACGTGGCCAGGACCCTCGATCATCACCTGCACGTCATGCCCCCAGGACTTCTTGGTCAATTCGCCGAGAGTCTTCAGTTCGGCAAACTGGGCTTCATCGCTGGCGTCGGCAATGCAGCCGGGGCGCAGACCGTCTCCGAGTGAAAACGAAACATCGTGCTTGGCGAAAATCTTGCAGATGTCGTCAAAACGTTCGTAGAGAAAATTCTGTTTGTGGTGGTGGGCCATCCACTGCGCCAGGATCGCGCCGCCGCGGCTCACAATTCCCGTAATCCGCTTGGAGACCATCGGCAAGTACTGAATCAACACTCCAGCATGGATGGTCATGTAATCCACGCCCTGCTCCGCCTGCTCCTCGATCACTTCCAGCATCACTTCAGCGTTAAGATCTTCGACCCGCTTCACTCTCGAGATCGCTTCATAAATGGGGACCGTGCCGATGGGAACGGGCGAGTGCCGCAGGATAGCTTCGCGAATCTCGTGAATGTCGCCGCCGGTGGAGAGATCCATCACCGTGTCTGCGCCAAAATGTACCGAGGTGTGCAGCTTCTTGAGCTCTTCGTCAATGTTTGAAGTGACGGCGGAGTTGCCAATGTTGGAATTAATTTTGCACAGCGACGTTACGCCGATGCACATGGGCTCGAGTTCAGGGTGATTGATATTCGCGGGGATAATCATGCGACCACAAGCCACTTCGTCACGGACCTGCTCAGGTGAAAGCGTTTCGCGGCCGGCCACATACTCCATTTCTTCCGTCACCCGGCCCTTCCGGGCGTAATGCATTTGCGAGAAATTTCCGTCCGCATTTTCGGACTTGCGCCGGGCAAGCCATTCGCCACGTGGTTGGGGAATGTCTCGTCCATTATTTTGTTGCAGACTACTGCCGTTGCTGGAGCTGCCGTTGGTGGGAATCATGCTGATATGAACCCCTTGGGAAGTTTCACTTGAACATCGATTATACGCCGTAGAGGCTCACGAAGGCCCGGATGATGGCACAATGCGAGCGCAATCGCCCGCGCCGATGTTGCTTAAGGCGATTCAACTATGGAGACTGGCAGTCAGGGCTGGCGCATCCCGCTGGAGCTTGCAATCTGATGTTGTGCACCGCGCTCTTCACGTGAGGCACCGCCATCACCGCTGGATACATCCACCACAATTTTCGGATGATTCTGTCCCCGGGAAGCCAGTCGTGGCGCTTTTTCATTTCGTAGGCCACCAGCACTTCACTGGCGAATATCGCTGCGTTTGTCGCGATTAGACCTGGATGGGAAGGAAGACTGGTAACCCAGGGGGCGCCCGCTGCTTGCTCGTGCTCCAGCACCAGCGTCCTGGTGGTGGAATGCATGGCCTCGGCTAGACCGAGCGCCCCCATGACTATGACGAACTTCTTATCGACTACTCTTTGTCGTTCCGGCCCCGTGTGGGCTTCCGGCGTCGCGGGCAAAGAGACCAGTTGCACCGAGACTGGTGCGAATGTCGGTGCGGGCTGGGCCTCGCCGGGAGTCTCCGCGTGGGCCCGGCCAAGCAAAAGCAGAAGAATCGTGAACTGGAGCATTCGCAATCGAGATCCCCTCCGTGACTCGTCGACTTGTGCCCTCGTAGCGGCTCGCCGCGAGATCACCCAACAATGCGCGACTCATTCGACAAGGGAGCAAGCTCCCATCCAATTGCGGTGGCTGTATTCTTCAACGAGATAGACAACACTTTCCCGTTCTGGGGCAGGTCGCGCACCGGAGCTGCGCAAACCCTTTGCTGCGTTGCCTGGCATTTTTCCAATCCAACCCACTAAGCCGATCTAGAGATCCGTTATCAGTTCGACGCTGAAACATTGCCTAACAGTTTCGTCTGTTGTCCGTCTAAGCAGGCGGGCTTAGAATCACCAGTTCGTCAAATGAGGTCAGTCATGCGCCTATGTTCGGTGCTCCTTATCTGCTTTTTGGTCGCTATCGCCGCATTCGCCCAGTCCGCTCCCGCCAAGCCCGGACTGGGTTTCAGCATTGACAATATCGACAAAACCGTTGATCCCTGCGTGGATTTTTATCAATACGCTTGCGGCAATTGGCTGAAAAAGACCGACATCCCACCCGATCAGACGCGCTGGCTCAGCTTTGTGGAGCTGGATCAACGAAATGAGGAAATCATGCGTGGCATTCTGGAAAAAGCCTCTGCGGGCGGTCCGGGCCGCGATGCTATCGATCAAAGGATTGGCGATTACTACGCCTCGTGCATGGACGAGAAGGCGGCCGCTACCAAAGGCCTTGATCCGCTCAAGCCCGAGCTTTCCCGCATCGCGCGCGTTTCAGACAAGACGGCTCTAATCGATGCGATTGCGCGGGTACACCTGATTGGTCCCAATCCTCTGTTTAACTTCTATTCCCAGCCAGACCTGCATAACGCAGGGCAAGTCATTGCCTACATTGACCAGGGTGGTCTCACCCTTCCGGACCGCGATTACTACCTCAAAGACGATCCCAAGATGACGGAGACGCGTAAGCATTTTGTGGAATATGTGACTCAGGTATTTACGCTGGCAGGTCAGACTCCGCAACAAGCCGCCGATTCCGCCCAGACTGTTTTGCGGATTGAGACCGCGCTGGCCAAAGCCTCCATGGACCGGACCGTACGGCGCGACCCCAAGACACGGGATCACAAGATGACTCGCGATCAAGCCGCCGGCCTGGCGCCGAATTTTTATCTGACGCGTTATTTCGCGGAGGTGAATGCGCCCAGCTTTTCGGAGCTGAATGTCAGCAACCCCGATTTTTTCAAGCAGGTAAATGGGCTACTTGATTCCGAGTCGCTCGATGCGCTGAAAACCTACGTGAGCTGGCACCTGTTCGACAACACCGCCCCCTGGCTTTCCCAGCCATTTGTTGACGCCAATTTCAAAATGCGGCAGGCCTTAACCGGGCAGGCTGAAATCAAGCCGCGCTGGAAGCGCTGCGTAAACGCCACTGATGACGCTCTGGGCGAGGCCTTAGGCCAGCGTTACGTGGAAGTGACTTTCGGCGCGGAAGGCAAACAACGCATGCTGAAGATGGTAGCTGCGCTTGAGAGTTCACTAGATGAGGACATCGGCGGCCTCTCGTGGATGGGTGACGAGACCAAGAAACAGGCCAAGATAAAGCTGGAAGCGATTGGTAACAAGATCGGCTATCCCGATGTCTGGCGGGACTACAGGTCGCTGAAAATCGTGCGCGGTGACCTGGTAGGAAACTTGCTGCGTGCAAATGAATTCGAAGCCCATCGGCAGATCGCAAAGATCGACAAGCCGCTTGATCGCAAAGAGTGGGGTATGACTCCACCCACGGTTAATGCTTACTACAGTCCGCCGCGGAATGAGATTGTGTTTCCCGCGGGCATTCTGCAGCCGCCCTTCTTCGATAAGACGATGGACGACGCGGTGAACTTCGGTGGCATTGGGATCGTCATCGGACACGAATTGACGCACGGTTTCGATGATCAGGGGCGCAAATATGATCCGCAAGGCAATCTGCGCGATTGGTGGACTGCTGAAGATGGCAAGGAGTTCGAAAAGCGCGTCAGTTGCATTGCGGATGAGTACAGCAACTTCGTCGCGGTGGATGACCTCAAGTTAAATGGCCGTCTCACCTTGGGGGAGAACACGGCGGATAACGGGGGAGCGCGCATCGCGCTTGCTGCCCTGCGCAAGATGATCGCGCAGGACTCCAGCGGGAAGGCAGGCGAGAAGATTGACGGCTACACTCCTGAGCAACGGTTCTTCCTAGGATTTGGGCGAGTGTGGTGCCAAAAACAGCGTCCCGAAGAAGCGCGCCGGCGGGTTACCATCGATCCGCACTCTCCGGGGAAATATCGAATTAACGGCGTGGTCCAAAACATGCCCGAGTTCCAGCAGGCGTGGGGCTGCAAAGCGGGACAGCCGATGGTCGGCGAAAACGCCTGCCGGGTCTGGTAAGAGCTGGCGCGAGGAAAGAAGCTTTGAGTGAGCGGGCTGAATTACTGCCTCCTGCGAACAACCGCCAGATGAGCGCGTATGCGTTTTCCGAA
>JABCYV010000147.1 GCA_013290025.1 Acidobacteriota bacterium | reverse complement strand
GATGAAGTGAAAACGGGCCGAGAGCCATTTGGTTGGACACAAATCATCGACGCAAGATCGTTACTCTCTCAAAGGGAACCAGTGCCTGTGCGCTGACGTGAAAAGTGTGTTCGAAATCATAAAAAAAACAACCCCAAGTACCTTGACACGGCCGACCTCGTTAGAGATGTTGTAAACGCGGCCAGGCCATAAGGAAAAACCTGCATCGGAACATCGGCGCCATCCTTCGGTCTGCGTTTATTCTATAAAGTACGTGCAGTGTCCTGTCCGAGACTGGAGCGATCATCGTGAAGCGTGACAACGTGCCTCCTGACCACAACTCAGCAACTCTGCCTGCGAATCTCAGGCAGATTATCGACGCGATTCCGGGGTTAATTCTGCTGTTCGCTCTCTTTCTCGCGGCCGCTAATTTAGCCAGGGCGGCGGCCAGCTCTGAAGAAAAGCCTGAGCAAAAGAATATGCTGTTGATCGGCCAAGAGAACCTGAACAACCACGGGGATGGGGGCGAGGGACTGGCAATTCAGCAGCGTCCAGACGGCCACCGCATCCTCTTTATTGCGCACGAAGGAGAAACAACCTGCCTGAGCATCGTTGATGTCACGCACCCAGAAGCACCTGCGCTCCTTAACCAACTGCCGTCCCCGGCCCCTGAGGTCACGCGCTGCAACTCGCTTGGTCTTTCGGGGAACTTGCTGGCGGTGGCGAATCAAACCATGAAGGTAGGACAATCACTGGCAGGGATGTGGGTCCTCGATGTGTCAGATCTGGCCCGCGTCCAGAAGGCCCGGAGCATGCGGGATCTCGCGCTCTCATTCTTCGACACCTCCGGCCCAAATTCACGCGGCGTTCACTGGGTGTGGTTTGTCGATGGAGAATTTGCCCATCTCTCGAGCGGCGCGCGTGACTCCAACCCTGCCAATCCAAAAGATGACCAGTTTTACCTGATTGTGGACCTTCGCGAGCCGCGCCAGCCCCGTGAAGTTGGTCGCTGGTGGCTTCCCGGGACTCAGAAGACTGACGACTGCCTTCCCGGCTGCCTCCCCCAGCGACATCCTATTGATGACGGCTATCGTGCGCACAATATCGAAGTGTTCCCGGAGCGGCCCGACCGCGCCTACATCGGTTACATGGACGGCGGCCAGATCATTCTGGATATCTCGGGATTGGCGGGTGTTCGGGCGGGGAGCGTCCAGAGCTTCTCTCCTAAACTCGTGAGCCGTTTAAAATTCTCTCCTCCCTATCCGGCCTGGACCCACACGGTGCAGCCGCTCTTCAATCGCGGCCTGGCAACGGTTTCCGACGAAGCGGTAATGGAAAAGTGCGGCGACGCGCCGAAACTGATCTGGCTGGTGGATATCCGCGATGAGACCAACCCAGTCATCATCGGCACGACTCCCCTTCCGGACAATGCAGGAGATTTGTGCACCCGAGGCGGCCGATTCGGTGCGCACAATCTTCATCCCAACTTCCCCAGTCCCACATCCGCCCACTTGAAGAATACGTTTGTGGGAACATTTTTCAATGGCGGGGTTCGCATTTACAGGTTGCTGGACGCGCCCGTTCCGCATGCGCCTCCGCAGATCCGGGAGATCGGTTTCTTTGTGCCCCCAGGTCCGCCTGGAAATCCAACTCACACCATCCAGATCAACCATGCCATCGTTGACGAAAAGGGATTGATTTACGCGACGGACCGGATTAGCGGAGGCCTCTACATCATCAAGTACACCGGACAAGAGCCGATGGACTAGCAGACATGATGCTCTCCAGGAGTAACTCATCGTCGCCAATGTCTTTTGCGGTAAACTGTCAGCCACTGGATAAGTCCACGACTTGTGCGGAAGAGCCCGCTCGGGAGGCTCCCAGCGAGTCTAGGTTAAGGAGTCTCTTTATGGACAGTGTCCTCGAGCAGACAAACGACAAAACAGCAAGAGAAACTCAGCCGGAAGATGCTTCCAATCGGGCGCTTCCGCCCGGGACGCCCGCGCCCGAGTTCCATTTGCAGTCGACTCCCGATCAGCGAGTTTCTCTCAGTGAATTCCGGGGACGTCGGCTGGTCTTGGCATTCTATCCTGCTGATTGGAGTCCGGTGTGCGGAGACCAGATGGCTCTGTACAACGAAGTGCTGCCGGAATTCCACAAATTACACGGCGAGTTGGTTGGGATCTCGGTCGATGGTGTTTGGTGTCACCTGGCATTCGCGAAAGACAGGAAGTTGCATTTTCCGTTGCTCGCTGACTTCGAACCGAAAGGCGCAGTCGCTCGAGCGTACGGAGTCTATCGTGAGCAGGACGGCACATCTGAACGGGCGCTGTTTGTGATCGACGAGTCTGGGACGATCCGTTGGAGCTACGTCTCGCCGATCGGTATCAACCCCGGTGCCGACGGAATTCTCGAAGCTCTCGAAGAATTGGAAGAAAAAGGAGCAGCAGCATGACGAGACGAAGAACAGATTACGCGGTTCGCAGCCTGGAGATCAGGCCGGACGATCACATTCAGGGAGCGGAGGATGCGCCTGTAACGCTGCTGGAGTATGGCGACTACCAGTGCCCTTACTGCGGCGAAGCTTATCCCATCGTCAAACAGCTTCAGCACACGGTGGGCGACAAGATGCGCTTCGTTTTTCGCAATTTTCCACTCACCACGGTCCATCCGCACGCGGAAGACGCTGCTGAGACAGCGGAAGCAGCGGACGCTCAAGGAAAGTTTTGGGAGATGCATGACCGCCTCTACGAACATCAGGACGAGCTTGCGCACTCACAACTTATCGGACATGCGCGGGGGTTGGGACTGGATATTGGGAAATTCGAAGACGAATTGGATCACCATGTTTACTTGCCCCGGGTTCGGGAAGATTTCCTGAGCGGTGTACGCGGCGGCGTAAACGGAACGCCCACATTTTTCGTCAATGGCGTTCGTCACGATGGCTCCTACGATTTCCACACTTTGTTAGAAGCGGTCCAGACACAGAGTAAACGGTCAGCTGCGTAGCCGGAGATTCGACGGAGCAGATAAAGCTGCGTCATCCTGATCGCCATCTCACCAGTGCTAGATAGCGCATTTAATTTATCAGACCGACTGTAGGTACCACGCTATACTGCGTCCCCAATATGGCCGCGCCCGCTAGGAGCACGCAATGACCGAAGAAGCGGGCATGGCGCCTGCGGCAACACTGGTGGATGTTGCGGCGCTAATCGATCAACAAAAGATCGGCCGATTCCAGATCCAGGTGCTTCTGCTTTGTGCTTCGGCCATGTTCGTCGACGGCTTCGATACTCAGGCGATTGGCTATGTGGCCCCAGCCTTGAGTGCGGCGTTAGGCCTTAGACCTGGCGCTCTTGGACTAGTATTTGCGGCTGGCGGCCTGGGCGCTATCCTCGGCGGCTTGGTGCTTGCTCCTTATGCCGATCGGGTGGGCCGCAAACCAATCATCATCGGTTCCATGCTTTTCTTCGCAGTTTGCACCCTGCTGATATCTCTCGCCAACACCGTGCCGCAATTGATGTGGATGCGCTTCGCCATTGGCCTCGGGCTCGGAGGAGTGGTCCCCAACGCCCTTGCTCTTACTGCCGAGTGCGTGCCCAAGAAATTCCGGGTAACTCTCGTGTTGATGACCTGGCTGGGATTTTCTTTCGGCTCGGCACTTGCCGGGCCCATCACTGCCCACATCCTGGATGCGCACAGTTGGCGCTGGGTTTTTGTTTTTGGCGCAATTCTGCCGATCGCGATCGCCCCAGTGCTGATCTGGAAACTACCGGAATCCTTGCATGGCCTCACCCAACGTGGTGCGGACGAACGCCAAATCGCCGGCACGCTGGCCCGAATGAATCCAAGGCTGATATTTCCTGAGCCTGTCCATTTCATCAACTCAGAGAAAAAAGAGAAAGGCTTTCCGGTGGTGCTGCTGTTTCGCGAAGGCCGTGCCCGCATGACCCTCCTGCTCTGGGTCATGTTCTTTATGAATCTTCTGGCCCTATTCTTCTTGAATAGCTGGTTGCCAACGGTGCTTCACAAAGCTGGGCTGGCGCAGCATGCGGCGATTGTCATTGCCGCGTTGTTACATTTCGGCGGCATTGCGGGCGGACTTGCAATCGCGCCGCTCTGCGACCGGTTCAACCCTTATCTTGTGCTGGCTTTTGCGTATATTCTGAGCGGAATCTTCATCACGGGGATCGGTATGGCTGGGAACAAAGCGATGTGGGCGATGGCGGCTACGTTCTGTGCGGGCTTCTTTACCTTTGGGGCCCAGAATTCGGCCAATGCGATCGCGGCCACTCGTTATCCTACGGCGATGCGCTCCAGTGGAATCGGCTGGGCCCTTGGCATTGGACGAACCGGACAGATTGTTGGACCGCTGATTGGCGGCCTTCTGCTGTCTCTTCATTGGAGTACAAGCGGTATCCTTTATGTTATTGCCGTGCCTTCCGTAGTCGCAGCAACCGCCGCTTTCTTGTTGAGTAGCACTTCTTGGCCATCGACCTTCGGAAGCACGTCGGAGGCCAAGTGATCTCGGAATCTCACCCCGTTCCAGCCAAAGTACGACCAAGAGCAGGGATGGACGATCGCAGAATCGCACGAATCTCCGTCCAGGAACTCGAACGACGCTGGCGCCTCGTGCGCGACCACATGACAGAGCATGGTCTCGATGCTCTGATCATCCAGACCGCCAGGGATTTCACTGGCGGCTACGTCAAGTGGTTGACTGACATTCCCGCGTATTATCCGCGTACGGTGGTCTTTCATCGCTCCGATCTGATGACGGTGGTTGAGCATGGCCCAGCCGGGCGGAGGCGAAACCTTGAAAGCGACGACGCCGACAATCCCGGAGTGGGGGAAATTATCACTACCTCGGCGTTTCCATCGGTCAACTATACCCAGACTTATGACGCGGAAGTCGTGTGCGGCGTTCTGAGGCGGAGAGGGTACCGCCGGATTGGGTGGGTGGGCCCAGGCACAATGCCGCATGGATTTGTCTCCTATATAGAGAGGGATCTGTCTGGCAAAGCGGAGATTTCGGACGAGACTGATTTCATCGATCACGCCAAGGCGGTTAAGAGCACGAAGGAGATTGCCTTGATTCGCGCGACGGCTGCAATGCAAGACGCAGTCTTCAGTAAGGTGCTGGCCGGCATCAAGCCGGGTATGCGCGACCTGGAAGTGGCTGCGCTGGCGCAGTACGAAGGGCAGTTGTTGGGAAGCGAACAGGGGATTTTTCTCGGCACGTCGGCAAAACTGGGAAAGCCGGCGTTCTTTGCGCAAAGACACTTTCAAGGCCGCACGATAACCCCCGGAGACCATATGTCATTGCTGATCGAGAACAATGGTCCGGGCGGGTTTTATACCGAGCTTAGCCGCGCTATCGTCTTTGGAAAGGCAGCGCCAGAGCTGCTCGACGGATTTGAGATCGTTAAAGAAGCGCAGCAGCACACCGTGCGACAGCTTAAACCCGGGGCTTCATGCTGTGAGCTAGCTCTAGCGCATAACGAGTTCATGAAACAGAAGAGCGTACCGCGGGAGTCCAGGGTATATGCGCATTCGCAAGGATATGACCTGATCGAGCGTCCACTGGTTCGATCCGACGAGACCATGCCGCTTGAAAAAGGCATGAACATGGTGGTTCATCCCGCCTACGCCACCGCGTCCATGTTCGCGCACGTCTGCGACAACTATCTGGTAGAAGAGCACGGCGCGAGCGAATGCCTTCACCAGACGCCGAAAAAAATCTTCGAACTATGAACGGACCGCCGCTCTAGAAGATCAGTTTCAGCCCCAACTGAATGGCTCGGTTACTGCCCGATCCGACCACGGGATTACCGCCCGCCTGGTCAGGCGTGGCACAGCCGCAGCCGAACGAACCAATCGAAGAAGGATCGTCAAACGCACCAGGACCATAGCCGCTCGTGCCTCCATACGGATTAGCGAAGCTGGGATGGTTGAGGATGTTGAAGAACTCCGCCCGAAATTGCGCCTTCAAGCGCTCCCCAAGCTTCCAAGCCTTGGTCACGGACATATCGAGGTCGCGGAAACCTGAGTCCCGGAACAAGTTGCGGCGCATGTTGCCGAAGGTGTTGGGAGCGGGAGGAGTCATGACCGAACTGCCCTTCATATAACAGCCGAAGGCCAGGAGTTGGGCCATTTGTGCGTGTGCGGTACAGGCCGGATTGTTGATGGCGAAGGCCGGGTCCGTTAGGCCCAGTGGATCACCAGAAGGCGGCGTACCTGACAGAAAATAAGGAATCGGTGTGGGCCCGGAGGTAAAGTCGGAAGGCTTCCCGAAGAAGTCCCAGCGACCAGCGTTCTCGTTGGTTCCGTCGATATTGTCCACCGTGTCGTTCACAGTCCATGGTTGAGCGCTTTGCAGAGTCACGACGGAGTTGATTTGCCAGCCCTCCAGCATCTGTGCGAACGATTTCCTCCCGGGAATCGCATACGTCAGCGAGAGAGTGAAGCGATGCCGGATGTCATAGTCGCTGCTGGCATACTCCAACTCCGGATGTGTGCTGTCCTGGGGCAGGAATTGGTTCTGGTTGGTAGAGGAATCGTCGAGCGCATGGGAGTAGGTATAACCGGCCAGGAAGGATAGCCCGTGGAAGAGCCGCTGAGTTAGGGTTACTTGCAGTCCGCTGTAGTTAGACCGGTACTGATTCGACATCATGTTGATGAATCCCAGGTAGGGAAACTGCTTGCCAAACGGTAAGACACCGGTGCCTAGGGCTGCCTGATTGATGTCCCGGATGCCGATCAGATTCGAGCTATGGTTGCCCACGTAAGCCACGTCAAGGGCAAGATTGTTGGTGAAGGAATGCTGGACTCCGAGGGACCAGGTGCTGATGTAAGGCGTACGGAAATTGCGGTCAATGCCCAGAACATCGCAGGGAGCAGGATCTGTGCCGACACCATCACCGCACTGGATCGGTTGGGACGGGAAGATAGGGCTTCCGCCCACGGATGAACCGTTCCAGTTGAGATTAGGAATTACCACCGAACTGACGGCGATGGTGCCGCTGGCGGGGGTCGTAACGCCGTTGACAACGATGGGAGCTCCGGTAGGAATAGTGGCGAGACCAATCGTGGTAGCGTTCTGAACATTTTCCTGCACCAGCAACGTTTCCATCGAAATTGTGTCGTATACGATGCCGCCTCCGGCCCGGAGCACGGTGGTCCCCTTGCCGGTGACGTCCCAAGCCAGGCCTAATCGCGGCGCAAACTGCGTATGATCGGGATTATAGGGAGAACTGATTTGGTGGCCCACCTGCACCAGCCCACCGAGATTGGGATCGAAGTTGCCGAGCAGGTTATGGTCCTCCCGAATGGGCGTCGTATACTCGTAGCGCAATCCGAGGTTCAAGGTCAGATTCGGGGTAACCCGCCAGTCATCCTGAAAGAAACCTGCGTATAACCACTGGGTCTCGTGGCGTTGAGGATTTCCGTAAGTGATTTTCCCGAAGGTCGGGGCGCCAGCCAGGAAGTCTTCCAAATTCGTAGAGCCGGCAAAGGCGCCGCCGCCGTTGAAGAAAATCTGACCTTTGCTCCCGCGGAAAGAACCCTCGTTGACGCTGCCGTGGCGTATTTCGCCACCGAACTTGAAGGCGTGCTTACCACGCAAATACGAGACGTAGTCGCTGCCCTGATATACGCTGTCAGGCCCCTGAAACTTCGGCCAGTTAACACCGCCACCTAGTGAGTTAAACGGAGCCACATTGATCTGCGACAACCCCAAACGCTGGGGGTCGGTCACCCCGGTGTTGATGCCGTATGCCGTGGCGGGCACATTGTGATCCACTGCCAGGTTAGCCTTGTTGTCATAGAGGTAGCCGAGTCTGGCTTCATTCACCCAGCGCGAATTCGGGGTCCAAGTCCAATTGCCCCCACCCGTGATTGGTTTCTGACTTTGGGTCGATAACCATTGCGGCTGGAGAAAGGCTTGGTCCTGGGCGACCTCAGAGTCGCGGCCCCAAAAGACCATGCCATTGAAGGTGTGACGATCACTCATGTGGTAATCGATCTTTCCTAGGACGCTGTCGGAACTATTCACGTTTGGGAATCCGATGGTCACACTCGCGGTTTGCCCGGCGTTGGCTGGATACAACGGCAACAATTTCAGGCTCTGCTGGCTCAGTGTAGTAATGCCGTTTGCTGCCAGCTCAGCCTTCGCATCGGGTATGCTGATGCTCGGATCTCCCACCGACGCCGTCGTGGGAACGGTTACAACAAACGAATTTCCCACGGTATAACGTTGGCCCTCGTAGCCCACGAAGTAGAAGAGTTTATCTTTGATGATCGGGCCGCCTCCGGTAGCCCCAAACTGTTTGAAGTCCAGGGGCACTTTGGGCTGGGGTGCCGGATTGAAGTAATTACGCGCGTCAAAACTGTCACTGCGGCCAAAGGCGTAGGCGGTGCCGTGGATAGCATTGGTGCCCGACTTCAATCCTACCGTGACCGTGACGCCGGGCTTCCAACCGTATTCCGCCTTCGGGTTTATCTGGGTGTTGAATTCCTGGATGGCGTCGATCGGGATGACTGTCACCGCATCGCCCACCAGCCCCGGAGCATTGATGACGCTCAGCGCGGAAAAAGGTTCGTCGTTAGTCATGCCATCCACAATGTAGGCGTTGGACTCGGGACGAACCCCGTTGGCACTCTGGTCCCACCCTCCGCCTCCCGGATAAATCATTACGCCCGGGCGCAGAGTGAGGAGTTTTTGGTAGTCGCGGCCGTTCAAGGGCAGATCATTGATGGTTTGATTGTCGATGGTTCCGCCAAGAGTGGCACTGGTGGTGTCCACCAGCGGGACTTCCTCCTGGACTTGGACGACCTCCATAACATTGCCCGGCGGGAGTACAAGATCGATGCGCACATCGTTGCCGACTTCCAACTGAATGTTGGAGCGCTCCAGGACCTTGAAACCGCCTGCTTGGACCCGCACCTTGTACATCCCTGGAAGCAAGTTGGGAGCAAAATACTGGCCGGCTTCATCGGTGACCAGATTCCGGGAGATGCCTCTTTCCAAGTCCGTGACAGTGACCGAGGCACCCACTACGGCGCTTCCGGTTTGGTCCGTGACAGCCCCTAAAATGCGGCCAGCATTGCCTTGCGCGAACAGGGGAAGAGAAAACAGGCAGAGGCTGACGCCCATAGCCAGCGCTCGAGCCGTGTTGCTTCGATCGACCCAAACCGATGCCTTGCGCCTTCTCGCAGAGAGATTCATGCTGCCCCCTTTGAATGGCGGATCCAACTATGAGCGGGATCTGAACATGTTCACAATTTGCCAAACGAGTTGAACTCCATTCGAGGAACGATGTCAAGCATTTTCGTATTCAAAGGCTGATTAGACACATACCGGCAGGTCCGCAGCCCGCTTGTTGAAAACACAAAAGGCTTGGCCTCTGGCCCGGCTGATGGGGAAGGTGGTACAACTTCGGAACAGGTGAAGGTCCCATTCAGGATAGGGAAGGCTTGGCCAATCGCTCGGTGACCAGTCTGCTCATGCTTTTAGCCATGCCGCCGGAGATCAGGGCGCAGTACAACTCCCGCCTTCGGGCAACATTTTCGGAGCTGGCCATTCACCTGGTCGACCACCATAGCAAGGTCGGTCCTTACATTCACGATGCAGATATTTTAATGACTTTTGCTCCGATGCTGACCGACGAGGTCTTCCGCCAAGCCAAAAATCTAAAGTGGATACAGGCGCTGGGAACGGGGGTGGACAATCTGGTTGACTTACCCTCGCTCAGGCACGACGTCATCATTACCAACATTCGGGGCATTCAGGGCCCTGCCGTGTCCGAGGCGGCGATCATGGCGATGCTCGCGCTAAGCCGCAACCTCCCTCGCGTCGTACGAAACCAGGATCGGCATGTTTGGGAACGTTGGCCGGCAAGCCTTCTCGAAGGGAGAACAGTCGGGATCCTCGGAGTTGGAGTGATCGCGGAAGCGCTGGCGCCGAGGTGCAAGGTGCTGGGGATGAATGTGGTGGGCATCAGTTCCACCAAACGAGCAGTCGCAGGTTTTGATCGAGTGTACGGTAGAGATGAACTGCTAACCGCCGTTCGAGAATTCGACTATCTAGTCGTGCTCACCCCTTATTCATCGGCGACGCGACACATGGTAGACGCGAACGTTTTGTCCGCAATGAAACCTACCAGCTATTTAATCAATCTGGCGCGTGGCGGAGTGATCGACGAGGAAGCCTTGATCAGAGCTTTGGAGGGCGGTCAGATCGCCGGCGCTGCTTTGGATGTGTTCAGCCAGGAGCCTCTCCCCGAAAATCACCCGTTATGGTCAATGAAGAACGTGATCGTCACACCTCACCTTGGCGGTTTCTTCGATGGTTACGCGGAGCGTGCACTACCGGTGGTCGAGGAGAACATCCGAAGGTTTCTCGCGGGAGATACGGCGAATATGATGAATATCGTAACGAGATGAGGAGGCCGCGTCACAATTCAATGGCGTCGGTGAATAGATGGGCTTGCAATCCTGGAAAGGATGCACCTTGGGTGAGATTGGATTCCTCGAGAATAGCGGAGTTGCGCGCCGTTTGAAGCAGGAGGATTGCACCCGCTATCCTAGTGCTATTTCCCGGCGTGAGTTTTTGAAGTCAGCTGGTCTGGCCGGCGTGGGCGCGCTACTTGAGTCGGGCGGACTGAGCCCGCAGAACCCCCCGCTGACAGGTGCCCGAGTAAAACGCATCGATGTGCACCATCACATACTGCCCCCTCCATACATGCTCCGTGCGCGCGATCGGGTGCTAGCGATTTCCGACAGAGATCACTTCCGCCTGCTGAACTGGACGCCCGCGGGAGCCATCGAGGAAATGGACAAAACGGGCATTGCCACCGCCATCACTTCCCTCGGCCTCCCAGGAGTGTGGTTTGGAGGCGCGAGAGCAGCGCGTACTCTGGCGCGCACTTGCAATGAGTACGCCGCCAAGATGGTTGGTGATTGTCCTGGTCGCTTCGGCTTTTTTGCCGCAGTACCTTTGCCGGATCAGGAGGGCAGCCTCTGGGAAGCGGAGTACGCACTCGATGTACTCAAGGCGGACGGCATCGGTCTGGTGAGTAGTTATGACAATAAATGGCCCGGCGACGTCTCATTTGCTCCGGTTTTCGAGGAGTTGAACCGCCGCAAGGCTGTCGTGTTCATTCACCCAGCCGTGCCCGGTTGTTGTGACCATCTCATGCCTGGCATTCCCGCATCGACAATTGAATTCCTGTTTGATACCACGCGTGCAATCACCAGCCTTCTGGTGAACGGAACTTTCTCACGATTCCCTGACATTCGATTCATCTTCTGTCATGCCGGTGGAACCATGCCAGTGCTGGCGGCGCGCACGGCGGCATTTGTGCAACGCCACAAGGAAATTGCCGATCGGCTGCCTAAGGGCGCCGCCTTCGAACTCAGGAAGCTTTATTACGATGTCGCCAACTCCACTAATCCATCTTCAATGGGTGCGTTGATGAATCTGGTGCCTACGTCGCAGATGTTGTTTGGCTCTGACTTTCCTTACGTGCCGGCGGCGGTGACCGCCGACGGCCTGGACCACTTCGGACTCTCGTCCGCCGACTTGCAGGCGATTAGCCGCGAAAATGCGACGCTCCTTTTTCCGCGACTAAAAGGGCGAGATTAGTTGCGTTCCAACTTGAAGAAGGCAGCGATGCTTTCGGCCTAAACTCGATAAGCCTGTTTCCTGCCGCTTGACAACCAATCCTCCGTGGATAAACTGATGCACTCGCTATCTTGAGCCCTAGAAAACGTACTTGTTCACTTTTCACCTGTTCCACTTTTCGATGGGGTTCGACAGTTGATGGTACATACCATGAATCGCAAAACTACTCCCCTTCTGACGAAGGTTCCTCTAGTTCTCCTTCTCGTTGTTGCTTTGGCTGCTGTCGCGTCTGGACAGAACCCATCACCACAGGCCGGCTCCGGCTATCACCTCTTGAAAACGATTTCGGTCGGAGGAACGGAAGGCTGGGATTACGTCACCATGGACAGCGATGCTCGGCGACTCTACATCGGGCGGGACGATCACATCGACGTTGTGGATGTTGACGTGGGCGCGGTCGTGGGGAAAGTTACGGGTTTGTCGCATGTCCATGGCATGGTGCTTGCACCCGACCTGGCCCGCGGGTTTACTTCTGACGGTGACTCAAACACTTCTACCATCGTCGATCTTAAAACTCTGAGGAAGATCGGCACGGTGGCGACCGGCAAGGACCCTGACTCTTTTGTCTATGACCAGCTTACGAAGCGTGTCTTCATCATGAACAGCGCTGGCAACGATGTAACCGCCATCAATGCGGTCGATGGCAATGTCGTCGGCACGGTTCCGCTCGACGGCCAGCCAGAATTTGGTGTAGCCGATGGTAAGGGCAAGATCTTTGTCAACATCACTGACAAGAACCAGATTGTCGAGTTCGATGGTAAGACGCTCGAGGTGCTGCATCGCTGGTCGCTGGCGCCGGGTGAGGGACCGTCGGGGCTGGCGATAGATCGCCAGCATCGCCGTCTTTTTTCGGTTTGCGACAACCTGATGAT
>JABCYV010000146.1 GCA_013290025.1 Acidobacteriota bacterium | reverse complement strand
GGCTACAATCAACTCGATGAGCGTAAACCCGAGTGGCTTTTTCTGTTGGATCCTTTTGAAAGCTTTTGACTTCATAGGATGACTATCGTCGGAAGGGGCTGGGGACTCCACAATCCTAATTCGGGCGCGGGCGTCGCCCTTCGACCACAGCAACCGCCCTATTTTTATAGTACCAAGAGGGGAAACCACAAGCCTACTGCACCGTCACGCTGGCCACCGATCCCGAGACCGGCAGGGCCTGCATGCCGGGGTCGCGCACACCACCCTTCGAAATCGTCAGCGTGGACTGCCCCTTTCCCTTTGCCAAAAGCGTCAAGGTCACAACTACGCCCTGCCCCGAAATTCCCGAGGATCCCGGTGGCCGCGTGGCTGTTATCTGCAAGGTTCCGCTGGCCTCATCATCACGGTGCACCAGGGCTACAGCCTGGCCATCTTGGGAGAGCAGCCCTCCGTTTGAGACGTTCACCACCTGTAAAACTTTGGGATCATAACTAACCTGTATGGGCACGGAGTAAACATTCTGCGCTCCGGTAAGCATCACGTTTACCGCGAACGTTGATCCCGCTGGCTGGGTAATGCTGGCTGGATCGAAAACGAAGCTCGCCGCCCCAGAGGGCGCAGCTTGCGGAATGGTTTGAGGAGGCGCTTGCGCCGGCGGCGGTTGGACGGGAGGGGCCGCAGGTTGGGTCTGGACCGGAGCTGTCGCACCCGATCCCTCAGCTGCTGTCGGGATCAGCGCAGGGGTTGATTGGCGGCCGCGGCGCAATTCAATGGAAGTCGCGGTTCCGGTCGCGATTTCCCGTTGACTCAGCTCACTGATTTCGGGGGAGCGCACAATATGTGGAATAAGAGCAAATACAATTTCGTTTTCGCTATGATCTGCCTGCGTCTGCGAGAAGAGGTATTTCAGGAGGGGAATCTGCGACAGCCCCGGAATGCCAGTCAACGATTTAGTCTGCTGATCTTCTAACATGCCACCCAATAAGTTGACTTCGCCTTCTCTAAGGCGAATTTCATGCTCAATCTTCCGCTGCCCTATGATGGGCTGATCGATACCGCCGATGTTTGTGTGACTCGTCACCGAAGAAATGTCCATCGAGACCTTCAGACCTATTTCCCGGTCCGCGTGCACGTAGGGAGTAATGTCAATGTTCACACCCACATCGAGATACTGGAATTGTGTGTTCACCAGAGGGTTTATGCCGACGCCGCCGATGCCGGGCTGAAACGATCCCGTCGCCACCGGCACACGATCGCCGATCTTCAGCGAGGCCTTTTGCCCGTCCACAGCGCGAATTTGCGGGTTCTGGATGAGCTTTGTGCTGCTATCGCTGGCCAGAGCAGTGAGAGTAGCCGGAGTAATGGTGACCTGGAAGTCGGTTGCATTCAGGTTCGCGAGAGCGTTCAGGTTGATGGAATTGCTGCCACTACTGGAAGAAGGGGTAGTGGGAGTAGTAGTCGTTCCGTTGGTCGTAGTCGTAGTGTTGATATTTTGTTGCAGGGCCACCGTTGCGCTGGTGGGCGGATTGATGCCCAGGGTGTGGGCCTTGTCCCGGCTAACCTGCATAATGGCAATATCGACGACGACTTCCGGCTTGGATCGATCGAGATCGCCAACCAACTTCGTGGCCAAGGCGATTTGGTCAGGCGTGCCTCGTACCACCAGCGCACCCTGCGAGACCAGGGGCTGGATACGTGAGATTTCCAGGATTTGCCGCAGCGCGTTGACTACATCCTGCACTTCGGTGGGTTGGGAAAGATTGGCCAAATAGAATGTCTTGATGACGTTTTGTTCCACGTCCTTGCGTTTGGCCGGATTGTCTTGCGCGACAAAAATAGTATTCGGCGTGACGGGGCGCCAGAAAGTCTTCGACTCCAGCGCGGTGATGGCCAACGCCTCTTCCAAGGTGACCCCATTCAGTTCAATTTTGATGCGACGCGAAGTGTAATCCGGGTCAAATAGCACATTGATCCCAGCCAGCTTGCCGATTGTCTCGTAGATCACCTTGGTATCTTCTGTGAGCTTAAGCGTGATTGGAACGTTGGAGATGGCGGCGAGCTCCACGGGTCCTTGCGCTTCCGCCAAACGCTTCTGGATGGCCCCGCGAGGAGGAGGCATCGCCGACCGCGGCGCTGGATTCTTGGCTGCCTCGATCAACTGCTGAGTGCGCTTGAGTTCTTGCAGAGCGATGAAGCTGGAAGAATCGATCTCCGCCGCCTTTTGAAATTCCACGAGTGCTTCATCCAGCTTGCCGGCTTCGCGCAGCAATTGGCCGCGATGCACATGGGAAGCTCCAGCCAGGAAACGCAATCGCTCAAAAGAGGCCCGGTACTGCAAATCCTTTGGCCTAAGGTCATAAGCCTGCCGGTAAAAGTCGTACGCTTGCTCGTAGTTCTGCCGGGCTTCGGCGTCCTTGCCTTGGTTATACAACGACTTAGCCTTATCGGCAGCGACCGGCAGGGTGGCAGCCGCGACGAGCAGAACGATCGCCGCAGGGCGAATCAGGCTTCTAATCACTGGTTCCTCGCAGGCAGTCTTTTCCCAAGGAGGTAAGCCCTAACCCTGGGTTGGCACTTTCCAAACAATGGGGTAAGCTGCGCGATTATAGCATTGCTTTCCGGAGCTACCGAAGTTACTGCTCTGGTTGCAGTTAAACTCATTAGTCCTAATTCCCGGAACAGTGTCTTCTCCCCGGTCTCCAAGCCTTGCCCACGTCTTGGAACCATATGTTCGCTCCACCTGACACTTGCGACCTTCCTGTGAGATAACTGACAAGAGAGACACGTAACCCATGGCACGGCAGCCCAGCCATCAAACCAAACCCAATCCGGAGAAGAACGCGCACCGCGATCCCACTGCAGCCGGCCAACGTGACGCTGCTGTTAATAGGATCGCTGCGCACAACTACTTCTTGCTGGAAAAATTTGAGACTGGAGTTGCCTTGACTGGAACTGAGGTTAAGTCGGTTCGAGGCGGACGCGCCAACCTGAAAGACGCATATGGCCTGATCAAAGATGGAGAGCTCTGGCTGCTCAACTGCCACATCGGCCCGTATGATCACGGCAATATCTTCAACCATGCCCCTTTACGTACTCGTAAGCTGTTGGCGCACAAAGAGGAAATACGGAAGCTGATCGGCAAGACCCAGCAGAAGGGACTTACTCTGATTCCCACCCGGATGTACTTTAAGAACGGCCGGGTGAAGGTCGAGCTGGCTCTGGCTAAAGGCAAGCAGCTTTGGGACAAGCGCGAAACCGAACGCCGCCGGACGGCCGACAAAGAGGCTCGAGAAGCCATCGCCAGATCGCATAAACGAGGCTAGATCAATCGCAAAGCTCCGCGCTGTCGCGGAGCTTTGCTGCACCTCGAAAACGGTGCCAAATCTACTCGGAGGTCGTCGATGGAACGGAAGGAGACGCCGACGGATGAGGGTTGCTGCGAGAATCAGGTGGAATCTCGGACTTCGGTAAAGCAACCGAGTTTATCCGTGCGGTGGAGAGCACCGTTTCCAATTTACGGAATACATCGTGATTATTGATCTGCGTTTTCCCATCCGCTGTACCATCGCCTACCATTCCCAGTCCCAGCGCAAACTCGTAGCAGACGCCATTCCTGAACACGTGGTAGTACCTGGCATCAGATCGCTTCGCCGCTTGTCCGGTTAAGTCTTCCATCTCGTCGAATTCGAGGACACCAATTTTGACTTTCGACGGAGAATCAATTCCAGGGAGGCTCGGATCTGGAGATGCGAATCTGGCGCACTCGGAGTCAGTCAAATTGGAATTCACGCTCAAGTTTACAAAAGCAGCGGTGAGATTCTTTTTCAGATAGAGGTCGCCAGGTAGCTCGATAGCGGCCAGGGTAACTGCTCCGGGCTTGATGAAATCGGTTAGTACGGATCCGGATCCGGGCCAAGTCAGGCTCGCTTGGTTACCTTCTCTCAGGACGTAATTCTTCGGGTAGCGCAAGGAGATGCGATAAGCGGGATTGCTGTAAGTGGCAAGCGGATCCCGTCTTTGCACGCGCCGCCTCCGGATGGCGGGCTGGGTTGGCGGCGACGAGGCCTTAGGGGACGGATCGGGATTGATCGGCTGCGATGCAACCGTCCGTTCCGGTGGCGCTACGGCAGGCTTGCTGGTCTCCTTAGAACATCCGTAAATTCCCAACAAGACTGTGAGCATGATCGCGCCACCAAACAACGCAGGCCGATACTTTCCCGAGTGCAGAAAATAGTTCATGCTTAAGACATCTTGTGTCTTCGCCGATTCTTTGTGGGATCGATCAAGTTGTGCCATCACTTCCTCCTGTGAATTGCGATCTACGTAGATGTGATCGCAGGATGCAGGCCAAATTTGTCAATGCTGAAAAGACGGAACTTGTGAGAGATCGCCGCTCGATCGACCGTGCTCGACACTACACACTGTGCCGCCGCGGACACGGCAAGGGTGGAGTTCAGGGCGACGAGTTGCGTTTTTGCCGCCTCGCCGACGATACTGGAGTCAACCCATGAAAACTAATCTTTCTCTTTCTAATCCTGCCGAAGTGGAAACCGACTGCCTGGTCGCAATTGTGTTGGACCGCACTGAAAAGGACGGCGCAAGCAAAGATCAAAGCCAAAAGGACAGGACTCAAGTGGTGATTGAAGTCAGTGATGCCAGCGTCAAAGACGCCGCGGCGGATGTAATCACCAGTGGTGAAGTTACAGGCAAGATGTTTGAATCTACCGTGCTGCATCATCCAGCAAAGCTAAAAGCGAAGCGCTTGCTGCTCCTGGGCGGAGGCAAAGCCAACAGCTTCTCCGCTTTTGAGTTGCGCCGGCTAGCGGGAGCGGCGGTGCGTACGCTCAAGGCTCGCGGATTGCGCAGCTTCGCCATAGTTGCGCCCGAAACCGGAGTGAAGGCGGACGAAGCCGTGAAGTCGATTGTCGAAGGAGCCATCGTTGGCAACTTCGATTCCAATACGTATCAAACCGATCGCAAGGACCAAAAAATAGATGCGCTCACCGTAGTGGCTCGCGGTGATCAGGCCAAGCAGCAGGAAGCCATGGACGAGGCCCGAATTCTTGGCGAATCCCAGAACTTCACTCGTGACCTGGTGAATGAACCGAGTAATCACATGACTCCGACCATTCTTGCCGAGCGAGCGCGCAAGATGGCGGATGAAGTCGGTTTGAAATGTGAAATCTACGGCGCGGAGAAGATCAAGGAGCTGAAAATGGGCGCGTTCTGGAGCGTTGCCCAGGGTTCGGACGAACCGCCCGCGCTGATCGTGTTGCGTTATGAGCCGGCCGGCGCCCCCGAAAAACCAGTGCTGGGCCTGGTTGGAAAGGGCGTCACCTTTGATACCGGCGGCATTTCGATCAAGCCAGCTGATGGCATGGAGAAGATGAAATACGACATGGCCGGCGGGGCCACCATGATCGGCGCCATGCGCGCCATCGCTCTGCTCAAGCCCAAAGCTAAGATTACGGCTATTATCTGCGCCACGGAAAACATGCCGTCAGGCAAGGCGCAAAAGCCAGGCGATGTGCAGATTGCCATGTCCGGCAAGTCGATCGAGATCATCAATACTGATGCCGAAGGCCGCCTGGTGTTGGCCGACGGCCTGCACTACGCTCGCCAGCTCGGTTGCACCCACCTGATCGACGCCGCCACGCTCACTGGTGCTGTAGTGGTGGCGCTTGGCTACACCAACGCTGGTGTCTTCGCCAACGACGACGCCATGTACGAGCGGTTCAGTCAAGCGCTTTCCAAAGCTGGGGAGAAGATGTGGCGCATGCCGCTCGACGATGAATACAAGGAACAGATCCGCTCCAATATCGCCGACATCATGAATACCGGGGGACGCTACGGCGGCGCCATTACTGCAGCTATGTTTCTGAAAGAGTTTGCCGAGGACACTCCCTGGCTGCATCTCGATATTGCCGGAACGGCCTGGATGGAAGATCAAAAACCATGGATCGCGAAAGGTCCATCAGGGATTGCGGTTCGTAGCCTGGTGGAGTTTGCTAAGGACTTCACCGCCGGATAATACAGGTCACGGATTGAGGCCGGACCCGAATCAGAAAGAATTCTAACGCCTCGCCTTCTCGAATGCTTTCTCGAGTTGCTTTACTAGAGGAGTCTCGTTTTCTTGCAGGCCACCTGCACCCATCATGCGCCACAGGTATGGGTTACCTGGCCAGCCACGCGCGTCATAAACGGCTAACACGTCCTCAGAAGGACGGCTCTGTACCATCAGGACAATGTCAGCCTGTTCTGGATTGTAGACCAAAATGAATTTACCCCATTTCTGCACGGCGTCCTGCACGGTGTTGATGGCGTGCCGGTCCTCAGGCAGAATGTTGGAGTTGAACTCATTGCCGTCGTAGCCAGTCACGTAAACATAACGGGCATTGATCAGAGTCCCCGGGAATGGCTGAACATTCGGGGCGCTTACCTTGGCTGGCGGTTTTGCGAAGGCAGCCCCGGCTAAAAACACCATCACGCTGACCACACTAAGCAGCCTCTTCATGATTCCTCTTTCAAAAGCAATGATCTGATTGCTACCTCATTAGATGCGCCTGATGTCGCGTAGACGCTATTTTCTGTGGTCCTCGGGACTGAGCCAAAGGGCACGCAATCCTTTGAAGCGCAAGGAAATGGGGCAATCCGGCCTTTCTGTCATGTATTTGGGAACCGGCATAACAGCACACCGACGCTGGCGAACCAAAGCGTCTGTCCAATGATGAGGAGGCTGAATGCATGTGGAGAGTGGCTTAGCATTCCTGAGAACACGATGATCACTGTCGCCGGGCCGAGTATACAACCGTACAGAGCCACGCCTCGACCCAGCGTGCGGATAATCGAAATTGACCAAAGCGCGATCGCCACGGACGACGCCACCACGAACACTTCGCCAAAAGCCTGGTCCAAACTACCGTTGTAGTTGAACACGATGTGCCAGGCTTCGCTGGTCGAGGGCGAGGCCGCTACAATCTCTCGTAGCACCGCTGGAGAAACCAAGCCGTCGAAAACCACGGCGTTCATCATCGCGGCGACTCCGAACCCGTACAAGACCAGCGCGGCAGTCGCGATCCGGTGCGGGGCCGGCCCGCGCCGCGATAGCCCCAGCGCACCCAGAAACCAGACCGGCAGACTAGCCAGCGCCAGAGAATGCACCGCGACCAATGTCCGCGCTACCGAGTCGATCTGGCCGGGCGTGATCCGTCCCGAAGGGTGCAAACTCAAGGTTATAATCACGCCTGCCGATCCTGCGATCAGCGCCAAGCCGCTCATGCGGTCGTCTGTCATGCGTCGCACAGTAGACGCGAACGGCGGGGTGGTCAATACGCGTTTGCAGGCGAGCGGGCAAAGCCGAACAAAGAGGCGTCTTATGTCCCAAAAAGCGTCCGCGCCGAAGCGAAAGATGGATCGTCGGGTTCGGCGGACGCGAGATGCGCTCGGCGACGCATTGGTAGACCTTATGCACGAAAAACCGTTCTCGGCGATCACGGTGCAGCACGTCCTCGATCGCGCAAAGGTTGGTCGGTCTACTTTTTATACGCACTATCGTGACAAGGACGACTTATTTCTGAGCGACGTTGAGGACTTCTTCGAGGGGATGGCTAATCTGCTTTCCCGGCGCGGTGAAGATTCAAATCGCATCGCGCCAGTGCGTGAGTTCTTTGCTCACGTTGCCGAGTGGAAGGAGTTTCACGCCGCGCTGGTCGCATCGGGCAAGGTGCGCGACGTTATGGAACTGGGACACGGATATTTCGCTCGCGCGATCGAGCAGCGCCTCTCCGAGGTACAGCCGCTCCGAATCTCGTTCCGCACTGCCATGGCCCATGCACTCGCGGGCGCTCTGCTGTCGCTTTTGTCATGGTGGATCGATCGCGGCATGCCTGCGTCACCCCACGAAATGGACGATATGTACCATCATATGGTCTGGTCCGGCGTTAGTGCCCAAGCGACCCAAATGATTTCGACTGTAGTCTCGATCAACGAGTCGCGCGCGAAGATCCCGTCGGAACGACGAAGAATCCCGAAATAGTAACGCCCGACCGGGAAACCCGCCCCGGAGCCAACCTTCTTTCAGGCGATGCTAGAACAGCCGACCGATAGAGAAATTGATCTTGGTCCGGCCGGTGGGGCTCACCGCTCCCGAAAGCGCGATCGGACCGAAAAGCGTGTCGGCAATGATGCCCGCATTGAAGCTGCTATGCACGACGAACGTGGTGGGATCATTGAAGGCTGTGCCGGCTTCGTACCATCCACCCCAGTACACTTTACTGCCCACAACCGGCATCCGGTAGAATTCGCGGCGGAAACCAAGCCCAACCAACGCGTAGTGATTCCCGAGAAACTCATCGCGGGTATAAGCGCCCAAGCGAAACGGACCGCCCAGAGAAAAAATCTCGAACAAGCTGGCATTGCGGTTAAAGGTGGTGCCGCCGGAGGCGTTGAAGAACAGAGAGCTCTTAGCGCTGAGAGGAACGAACGTCCACGATTGCACCTGTAACTGATTAAAGTTTCGCGATACACCCGGGCTTTCCGGGACGTGTACCAGCTCGGCCGTGAGGCGTTCCCCGCGAGCGGGGACCGCCGGATTATCCAGTTCGTCAAAGACGTAGCCCAAGCGGATCTGGCTGCTGCTGCCGTGGATCCGGGGTAGGCCCTCGCTCCCAACCAGCGCGGCCAAATCGCCCTCAAAAATCCTATATCCCAGACGGATCTCGTTCCTGCGGCCGGAGTTGAACCCGACGTCGAAGCCTCCGCCCAAGCGCTGGTCGCGGTAGAGGGCGACGCGGCGATCGTTCACAAACGCATTGCGCGATCGATTGAGGAAAAACGTGTACGGTGAAACGAAAAAGCGACTCTGTCCCAAAGGTTGGTAAAACTCCGTAGCCACAAGGTCGCTGGATCCAAGCAACAAATCGTTGCGCCATTCGCCGCCGTGATGCCAGACATCCATAAAAAGCACTCGAAAGCCGGTAGCGAAGTCGAACGCACCCACACCGGTACCACTCGCATTCACCGCGACATCGATGAAAGGAGGACCGTAGCTTTTTTCATGGGCATTGATGCGCAGACCCGAAGTGCTGCCTTGAACAAAACCCTCGTATCCAAGACTGTCGAAGCGGCCCTCGCCGGTGATCTGGGTCAAATCCCTCTCAAGGCGACGAGTGTCAAGAGTGGTATGCAAGTACTTGTCAAGCCTCTGTTCCAGTTGTTGTTGCTCACGCCCACTGGCGCCGGCAATTTGCAGCACATCTGCCCTATTCTCCGGCGCACGTTTGCGAGCATCCCGAATGGCAAGATACTGCTTCCACTCCTCTTCGGACAAAGCAAAGGCCTGCAGAACAGGTGCCTTCTGTGCCGCGCCTTCGTATCCTAGTTTGACGAGTTTGTCAGCGTCGTAATAGTCGTTGCGGGTGTATTGGCCCAGATCGGGCGCAACGACGACGTCGGCCTGACGCAAAGACCGCCGGTCGTTCTCAATGGTCATCACGCTGATGGTCTGATCTAGAACACCGCCCAGTGATTGCAATCCTTCGTGACCTGCGAGGGGCGTGCCGACATCGACTGCTATCACGACCTCGCCACCCATTTGACGAGCCACGTCGGTCGGGATGTTGTTCAGGAGACCGCCGTCAGCGAGTGTCTTCCCGTTGAGATCAACCGGAGTGAAGACTCCTGGCAGTGACATGCTCGCACGAAGCGATTCGGCAAGAGAACCATCTTTGAGCACCACCGCATCACCCCGCAACATGTCGGTGGCAACGCAGCGGAAAGGGATTGGCAGTTCATCAAAGCTCGACACCGTCGAATACGGAAACGCGATCCGAGACAGAAGCAGACCGACACCCTGGCCAGGATTGAAGCCATTCGGGCCCTCAAGACCGTGCTTCAAACCCAACGGGATGGCAACCTGATAGTTGAGGCGATCCTGTTTGCGACGGAAAGCAAGCTCATCGTAGCTCGGCTCCGCCAACAGAGCCTGATCCCAGTTGACGTCTTCCACCCAGCGGCGCATTTCGGCGGGGGACATGCCAGTTGCGTACATCGACCCTACAAGCGCACCCATACTGGTGCCGGCAACATAGTCCACCGGGATGCGATTTTCCTCCATCCACTGCAGCACGCCTATGTGGGCCAAGCCTCGGGCACCGCCGCCACTGAGCGCGATTGCAATGCGCGGACGCGCAACCGGCGCTGACTGCTGGGCATGTGTTCGGCCGAACAAGATCATCAATATGAAAAAAATGACCAACAATTGCCATTGCACGTTCATATTAGGTCTACGGCACGCAAACATGGCTTAACTCCCCGCTGAGAAGGTCGAGAGGCACACCTTAGCACTTCAGAAAGATAGGTCAGGAAAGAATCAGCGGCCGACTGCGCAGCCGCAGGGACGGTGCCGCGGTTGTCACATTACCGGGGGCACGGTGATTCCCATCACCGCTAACATCCGGATTAGTTCACGCCGCACCACGGCTGCAGTCGCTAACAGAAACTTCTTCCGGCTTTCGTCAGGCTCCGTAAGAATGGGGTGCTGGTGATAGAAGGTGTTGAAAAGTTGTGCTAGTTGAAAGACGTGCTTTGCGAGATAGGCGGGTTCCGTGGTGGCAACGCACTGATCGATGATATAGGAGGTCTTCGATGCCGCGAGCCAGAGTTCCCATATCGCGTTGCCGCTCTCGCCCATCAGATACTTGGCGAAATCTTCGATCGAGACGGAGCAAGCCGCATCTCTCAAGTAAGTGTCCGGGTCTAATCCACCTTTGCGAAAAATATTAGTGGAGCGGACCACGGCGTATTGCGCGTAGGGACCGGTCTCGCCCTCGAAGCTGAGCGCCTCTTTGAAGTCGAACGCGATCACCGAGGGTTTGGTGAACTTGAGCATGAAATAGCGCAGCGCCCCGACCGCGATCTGTGTGGCAATCGTTGCTCGCTCAGGCTCGCTCAACTGAGGGTGGCGGGTATCGACTTCTTTTCTTGCGGAGCTAATTAATGTATCGATCAGGTCGTCGGCTTTAACGCCGAAACCTTTGCGCCCAGAAACTTCGATGTAAGAGCGAGTCTTATCCTCATCAGAAAGTTCATAGCCCAACTCGGCGGCGCAGCGCGGCGTCAACGCGACCATCTCATAGGAAAAATGCGTGTAGTGATCGGCTTGTTGGTTGTAGCCAAGCTCGCGCATGGCTTCGATCACGGTGTTTTGCGCCTCGGCTTGGCGCGCGTCGATTACGTTATAGATTTCTGCCACGCCACCGAAATGGGGATGGTCCAACGCGCCGACCGTGGTTGAGACCCAGCACTCGTGTCCGTTGGGGTAGCGATAGAACTTGCGATAGCCAAAATCACGGCCGAGCAAGCCAAACTTCCAAAGGTGATAAGCGATGTCTTTGCCCACATACCCGACAGTTCCGTTGGAGCGCACGATCACTTTCTGATCTTCTTCGGCGACTTCGCCGTTCTCCGCATCTTCCGCAGAAGCGTTCTGTCTTGTGGCTCTTGTCGTTCCCGCTCTCCGCATCACCCAGCAGCCTTTGTTTTTGCCCTCAGTCTCTAAGAAGAGGACGTTGCCTTCTTTCAACTTGGTGAAAGCCGCATCCCAGAAGTGGAGGTGCAGGATTTCGCTCTCGCGCGGCAGGAAGTCATATTTGATATCGAGACGATCCATAGTCTCGAGATGGCGGCGGAGCACCGCTACCGAGATCAGATCGGCGATGGCGGCGATCTCGTCGTTGCCAGCCTCGATGGCATGCAGGACTTGAGCGCGGGCTTCTCGGTTCTGCTTCTCCTGCCCGTACCACTGCGAGACGCGGGCATAGAGGTCCCAGCAGTAATAATCAAAGCGCGGCTGGCGGACGAGCTGTTCAATTTCTGAGCGTGATTTTTTTTCGAGATGCAGGAAGCCCACGACAACATCGGCAACCTGCACACCGGTATTGTCAATGTAGTTCTGAACGTCCACTTCCCTGCCGGCAAAATGAAGGAGGCGCACAAACGTATCGCCCAGGATGGCGTTGCGCAGATGTCCGATGTGAGCAGCTTTGTTGGGATTGATGCTGGTATGCTCGACCAGAATTTTTCCTGGCGGGATTTCAACTTTGGGGTTCTGGTCGGCGGCCAACGCGGCGGCTACATACGCCCGGTTGACGCGTGCGTTGATGTATCCAGCGCCAGCTAGCTCGAATTTCTCAAAGCCCTCGAGCTGTCCGAGGGCTGCAATTATTTCTTCGGCGATTTTGCGCGGCGGCTTACGCAGTTGCTTCGCAAGCTCGAACGCGAGGGGTAGAGCATATTCGCCGAGCTCGACTTGAGGCGGCTGTTCAACGACGATCCTCGGCAGGTCGACAGCGTAATTCCGACGCAGTAAATCACGCACGTGTCGGGCGAGGCGGCGTTCCAGGTGGCGATACAAGAGTCCCTCTAAACTGTTGAGGAAAATAGCGATTGTAGCAGAGCGTATGTGGCGCGCAGGTTTGACGCCAAGTGCGTGCTTCCCTATCATGAAAAATTGGTGAGGAATCGGCAGTCGTCAGCCTTTCATCTTCTGTCGCGAATTGCCCGACCGTTTGATTTGGCCAACGACCGGTGACTAAAGAGCAAGAACGTCCCCTATGCGCATCGCTTATTTAGACTGCTTCTGCG
>JABCYV010000145.1 GCA_013290025.1 Acidobacteriota bacterium | reverse complement strand
GCAGCAAGTTGATCTCGACCACTTCGCCCACCACGCCATTAATCTCCACCCAGTCGCCGACCCGGAGCCCGTTGCGTCCCATCAGCACGAACCACCCGAAGAAACCTACGATGAAGTCTTTCATGGCGACGGTAAGCCCGGCGCCGGCGAGACCGAGAATTGTGGGCATTTGATTGGGAGCGCCGAACAGAACAAACAAGATCAGTAGCACTGCCACCGCTTGCAGCGCAAAGCGAATCACCACGCGCAGCGTCCGCAGGCGTGTGCGCTCCGGCCCGAGGTCCGCGAAGAAGTGGTCAACCAGGCGTCCGGTAAGATATGCGCAGAGCAAGATCAGCGCGATCAGCAGTGCCGACCGTATCATCGCGTGCAAGGCAGCCCGCTGGTTCGATCTCACCTGATTGGTCCAATTGCCGTAGATATTAGCCAGCTCTTGGTGGTCCTGAATACGTTTGTCCAGGTCGGAGAGGTCCTTCTGATCCACTGAAAGCCGGTGAAGAGTCGCAATCGCCGCCTTGGCTGTCGCGTTGGAGTTCGCATCCTTCGCTTGGCCGGAGAATTGACTGGTGGTTTGAGCCACAGCCAGCTTGTCAGCTTCCTCGGCGCTGACTTGCTTTTCCAGCGCTTCATGGCTCTGGCCAAGAGTGGATTCAGCCTGCAGTGCCTCGTCGCGAGCTTGCTCTAGTTGAACGACTTTTCCTCGCAGACCGCGCCAGGCATTGACCGCGGAAATCAAATTGCCGGCGGAATAATTTACCTCGACGTTGTTGAGCGGGGTCTGCGGATGAGTGGCATCGTAGGCATGCTCGGCATCTTCATGCCGGTTGAATTGGCGTTGAATCCGCGTTAGCGGATCGACGCCGGAACGCATCAAGTCTTCTTTGGCATCGTCCAGTTCGTCCTGGTCATACTCGTGTTGCGCGTGGATCAAGTCGATTTGCTGCTGGATACTGTCTTGGCGGTCAGGGCTGGCCGCCGCAAGCTGCTTCTTCAGTTGATCGATCCGGTCTTCGTCGGTTTTGACCGTAGCCTCAGCTTGGCTCACGTGGCTGTACAGCTGCTTGGCCACAGGCGTGAGTGGGACAGGATGCTCCGTCGCATTGCGCAAGCCAGCGGCGAAGGCAAGGTCAACTTCGTGGTCGGCTACTTTCATTGCCTGCTGTGCAAATCTCTGCTCGTCCTGATCGAGTGCCAGGGATGCTAGTTTGCGGGCAGTCTGCAACGGCCGCTCATCCACGAGTGGCGTCCCGTGCCCGGGCGTCATGGACGTTTCCGGCGGCCCCGATTCCCGAGTCAGAATGAGCCCGGCAGCAGCCGCCAGCACCAGGCCGAGCAATCCGAAAGTTGCCATCCACTGACGAGGTTTCATCAGGCTTCCACTCAGTAATATACGAAAACCGACAAGCCTATTATACGGTGGGCTTGCATGGCGGAACTCCTCCAGCCCAAGCTGGAAACACCGACGTAATCTGCCTGATCGCCAGCGGAGCGCTTAAAATTCTGGGCATGTGGCGGTTCTTGCAGGAGGAGTCGGCCGGAGAAGGTTGGCAGCCGGTTTCGCGCTACACACTGGGAGCCTGGCTGATTTTTTATGTTGTGTTTCTGATCTACGCTTTCACCAGACACGGCGAATTTTTATTGATTGATCTCGCCAACCTAGTAGTGCACGAGGGCGGTCACTTATTGTTCGGTTGGTTTGGACCGGTCCTCGGACTCTGGGGCGGGACCATTCTGCAATGGCTGGTGCCGCTACTCCTGGCCGCCTATTTCTTCACCCAACGCCAGACCACGGCCTTCGCTTTGTGCCTATTCTTCTTTTTCGAGAATTGGTTGTACACGGCGACCTATATGGCGGATGCGCGCGCTATGGCGCTGCCACTGGTTACCGCCGGCGATTCCGATTACGTCGAGCACGATTGGAACACGATCTTCTCCGGCCTCGGGGTGTTGCAGTATGACACCAGGATTGCGGCCCTGGTACGGGGACTGGGTTGGTGCGGGATGCTAGGGACAGTGGCGTGGCTCGTGGCGCTTTCCTGGAATCGCGAAACCATAAGGAATCCCAGTCCTGTCCCGAAAGAACAGTAAGTGGCCGCTACTTTTGGAAGTGATTCTTTATCGCGTCGGCCTGGGTTCGCGTTACGACCGACGAGAGCGCGGCGGCATCTGCCTGCTTTACCGCCTGTACGCTGCCAAAATGTTGCAACAAGCGGCGGGTCGTGCTTTCTCCCACCCCCGGGATTTCGAGCAGTTCAGTCGAGCGATCGCGCATCTGCCGGCGCTTGCGATGGAAGGTCACCGCGAACCGATGGGCCTCGTCGCGGATCAGTTGAACAAGATGCAACACGGGCGAATGGTGGTCCAGAACGACCGGCTCGTCTTCCTGCCCGCATACATAAATGATTTCTTCGCGCTTAGCGATGGCGGCCAGCGGTTGATTGATGATCTCCAGACCCTCAAGCGCTTGAGACGCCGCATGCAACTGGCCCAGACCGCCGTCAATCAGGATCAGGCTAGGCATTTTCTTTTTTTCTTCCTGAATCCGCTTGTAGCGCCGTGTGACTACCTCGCGCATGGCGGCAAAATCGTCCACGCCATCGACGCTGCGAATGATGAACTTGCGGTAGTCGGATTTTTTCATCTCGCCATCCTCCCACACCACCATCGAAGCCACGGTCTCGGCGCCCTGGATGTGCGAAATATCGAAGCACTCGATACGACGTGGCAACTCCGCCAGGCCGAGAGCTTCCTGCAGTGCCTCCTGAATGGCCTTTGTATTTGGCTTCATTACGCGGAAACGCTGATCGTAAGACTGCTTGGCGTTGTTCCCTGCGAGATCGAGCAACCCGCGCTTGTCCCCGCGCTGCGGAACTAAGATATGTACCCGGGCAGCGCGGGATCCTCCGCCTGCGATCTGGTCAGAAAGCAGTTCTTCCAGCATCTCGCGATCTTCAAACTCGACTGGGACATAGATGTTGCGCGGGACATAAGGCTGGCCGATATAAAGCTGCTTCAGCAGAGCAGAGAAGAACTCGCCGGGATGAAAGCCGAGCTCGGTCGCGGCCGCCGAGCTTTGCTCGACCGGACGGGTTGGGCCACCCGTCCCTAAGTGTTCCGGAGATACTTCGGGCAATTCCTCCCAGAAGAACTCCCGCCGGTCGAGCACGCGTCCGCCGCGCATGTGAAACAAATTCACCGCCAGCATATCGTTTTCGTAGTGATACCCAAACACATCGGCGTCATCTCCTTCGACGGCGGCGATGCGCTGTTTTTCCTGCAACTGCTCGACTGTTGAAATCAAATCGCGATACTTCGCGGCCCGCTCGTACTCCTCGGCCTCGGCCGCTTTGTCCATGCGCTCCCGCAAGGAACGTGACAGATCAGTCGGCCGGCCTTCGAGGAAAAGCTTCACATCGCGCACTGCCTCTTGATAGATCTCCGGCGTGGTCAGACCCTCGACGCAGGGGCCGAGACAGCGCTTGATGTAGAACTGCAGGCAGGGCCGCGGATGGTAGCGCGTGAGGTCCACTTTGCACGAGGGAACCAAGAAATGGCGATGGATCAAATCCACGATGCGGTACGCCAAATTAGCGGGGAAGTACGGTCCGTAATAGGCGCTGCCATCTTTTCGCAGCCGCCGTGTAACGTAGACCCGCGGAAAGCGTTCGCCCAAGGTCAACTTCACATAAGGATAAGTCTTGTCATCCCGTAAAAGGATGTTGAAGCGCGGCTTCTTTTGCTTGATGAGGTGGTTTTCCAGCGCCAGCGCTTCCTTTTCGTTGGCGACCACAATATAGTCAACGTCGACCGCCTCCCGCACCAGCGTGCCCGTCTTGGCGTCCTCCACGCGGCCTTCGCGGAAGTAGGAAGACACGCGGCTGCGCAGGTTATTCGCCTTACCCACATAAATTACTTCTCCCTCGGCGTTTTTGTAGAGATACACGCCAGCGGAGATGGGAAGGGTACGAATTTTCTGTTGAAGGTCCACAGTGGGGTTTGTGCGCTTCTATTTTAAATGGAATTGACTAAGGAGGAGTCCGAAGCACTAGCGCCTTGACATACCAATAGTGGGTTACAATTCGACCATATGGGTCACACACTAACAATTCGTATTACGGAAGAGCTTTTAGCGTGGTTGAAAGAGATTTCTCAAAAGACGGGTCTGCCCGTTGGGCGCATCATCCGCCAGCAAGTGGAAAACGCTAAAGCGAAACAGGGGAACCAGCGTTTTCTCCGTCATGCGGGAAAGATTGCAGGGGCACCGGACCTCTCGACACGCAAGGGGTTCTCGCGGCAGTGAAAGCCATTGCTGACACCGGCTTTATCGTCGCCTTCGGCAACCGCGATGATCACCATCACCATTGGGCCTTGGAGCTAGCCAAGACGATCACCGAACCCTTGCTCACTTGTGAAGCGGTGCTGGCCGAAGCCGCGTTTCACTTGGGATCCACTGCTTATGTGCTCGCTCTGGTGCAGGATGAATTGCTCCGAGTTGCCTTCGATTGCACTCGTAATTTAGAGCCCTTGTTGATCCTGGCCAGACGCTATGCAGATCGCCGGCCTGACCTGGCGGACCTTTGCTTGATTCGGATGAGCGAACTCTATCCCCACCACGTGGTCATTACTGTTGACGAGAAGGACTTCCGTATTTCCCGTCGAAACAAGCGTGAGATCATCCCGATCCTGTCCCCTCCGAAGCCCTAGCTAGCTGAACTCGCTCGCAACCGTATAAAATTTCCATCACCATGTTCGCTTTGCTCGAATTGACTAAAGGAAACACTTTTGCTCTTCTCTGTAAATCGCCTATTATCATCGACTTCAAGTCTGTCATGGGCTTCTGCAACTTGGCATGTCCCGTGCTCAAGTACAATGCGGACGAGGGACGGCACGATGCTTCCCAGCCCGCCGGCACGAGTCGGCTAGACCCAAATTCCCAGGACCCAGAGAGATTAGAAAAATCGGAAAGAAGTTGAGAGAGGAAGGAGCCCTCCAAAGATGATTCGCACTTCGCTAACGGTTCTGCTGGCTGTGAGCGTGGCAGCTTCGGTAGGTTGCGCCAGTAAGAACTATGTACGTCAAGAGACCACGCCGATCATCAATAAGACTAACGAACTGGACGACCTGACCGCGAAGAACACTAAAGACATCAAGGATGTCGACGCGCGAGCGCAGTCTGGTATCCAAGCCGTGCAAGCCAAGGCCGCTGAGGTCGATCAGAAGGCCCAAGCCGCCAGCAACCAGGCTGGCGAAGCCCAGACTTCAGCCGACAACGCGGTCCATCGCGTGGACTCGCTGCAGAACACCGTGGCCAACCTGGACAACTATCGCGTGGTGACTGAAACCGCAGTGCACTTCGGTTTCAATAAGGACAATCTGACCAAGCAGGCCAAGGAAACGCTGGACCAGCTTGCCACCGACGTGCCCAATACCAAGGGTTACATCATCACGGTGGAAGGCGGCACAGATTCGGTCGGGTCCGCGGACTACAACTATGGTCTGAGCGAACGCCGCGCCGATGCTGTGATCCAGTACCTCGCATCTCAGCACAGCATTCCAGCGCACAAGATCTATCTGGTCGGGCTGGGCAAGGATAAGCCGGTCGAAGACAACAAGACCAGAGAAGGGCGCGCGAAGAACCGCCGCGTGGACGTCCGCCTGATGACCAATACGGTTGAAGGCTCGACGCCAGCGCAGCAGCCGGCAGCGAGCACGAATCCGGCGCCGCCGTCTTTATAAACGACTGTTTTCCCTCCTCCCCGGAGGACTTCGCCAACGCAGGCCGCCCCACCCCCATGGAGCGGCCTGATTTTTTTTCCGGATGTCGCACTTCGGACGCGGCCCTACCGGCTGCTCCGCCATCCGAGGTCATCGCAGGGTTAGAATGGATCTATGCATCGCGTGATTTCTTTGCTGGTCTTTTCGCTCTGTTTGACAGGATGGGCCTATCCGGCGCAAGACGAAAAAGGTCCGGGGCAGAACCAGGCACCTCCCCGATCAGACCGGGATAAAGAAGCCGGGGAAAGTTCCAGCCGCGAGACTCGCATTGACCTGAGTCCTCCGAAGAACGATGCCAAGGACCACCCCAATAGCGGCCCGCCAATTTCCGACGCGGACGAAGAAAACTCCTCGGGTGATGTGCAGGAATTCCACGCCTGGAACCCGCACAAGGCTTTGAAAGACATCGAGGTCGGTGATTTCTATTTCAAGCGAAAAAATTATCATGCGGCGCTCGATCGCTATCGCGAGGCGCTGGTCTGGAAGCCCAGCGACGCCATTGCCAACTTCCGCATGGCCCAATGCTTTGAAAAGCTTGACAGTACCGATGAAGCAATCGCGCACTATCAGGAATATTTGAGGATCCTGCCTCGTGGTCCGCTGGCGGAAGAGGCGCGCAAGGCGCTGGAGAAGTTGCAGCGCGCGGAAGAGAAGAACCAGGTGTCCCAGCCCAAGCAATAGTTTGTCACTTCGCTTGTGCCAGGAAAGGGAATAGCAGGATCTACGCTACAGACTATTTCTCTACTCGAATGAAATCTCCGTTGCTGGCATTTACTTCAACTTTCAGTTTGGCGTCATCCCGGCTGTTGCCGTAGATCACATGCCAGATGAGCTCATTCGTGGCATGACTCCAATCGAGCATGTAGAGAATGGGGGTGTCGGGATTCTTTTCCAGAGTCTTGTCGCCACCATGTTTCTGGGCGACCTCAAACGCCTTGTCGGAGTCCACTTTGAGGAACGCGATGTCGAAAACTTGCGTAGAAGCGTTCCTGGGATTGTAAGTGTCCTCCGTGCCCGGAGAGATACCGCGCGCGGGGCCATCAGGGATATCCGCACCCGACCAGACGTACGGTTTTAAGCTTTTTCGCTCCGCAGACCCGAAGAAGGCGCGCCACAATGCCGATTTGCCATCTCTGCCTTTGGAGTCGGCTGTGACGGACGATTCCAGTCGGTAGGGTTGGGCGTCCCGGGACCAGCCGCGGGCGGCGACGTACAGCTTCTGGAACGCGGTGCGGCCGCTGACCAATTCGGCAGGTTTGGGTTGTGGCTTTTCCGTTTGCGCTGGCTTGCTCGTCTCCGACGAGCAACCTGTCATCAGAGAAAATGCCAAAATCGCCATCAGCAGCTTCTTCATAGCCGCGCTCCTGTCATGAATATTCGGATTTTTCAACCGGGAATGACGGGTCATTCTACTAGAATCAGCAAAGAGGCACGCCATGGATTCGTATCTGCAGCGCCTGCAGCAAGCAATCGAGTCGGCCACTCGTGGGATGACGATAGAAGATCTCACCCGCCATCCGGAAGGGAAGTGGAGCCCCGCGGAGATCCTCGAGCATCTATTTCTTACCTACACTGGGACCATAAAAGGATTCGAGCGCTGTATGGCTGCAGGGAAACCGTTGGCGAGGTCTCCCAGACTCAAAGACCGCTTCGTCACCGTCATAGCGGTGGGAGCAGGTTATTTGCCTGGCCCGCGACAGGCGCCCAAAAATACGATACCGCGTGGCATGGCGGCAGAAAAAGTAGTCGCCGAGATTGGGCCTACCATCGCGGCGATGGACCAACTGATCGCGCAATGCGAGGCCCGGCATGGAGGTCGAAAACGGCTGATCGACCATCCCATGCTCGGGCCGCTCACAGGTAAGCAGTGGCGAAAGTTTCATTGGGTGCACGGACAGCATCACGTCAAACAGATTCTGCGACTGAGAGGCGTTCACGCACCATAGATTAGTACTGGCGAGGCGGATCGTTTTTACGGCAACCGCAAATCGGTTTTTTCGTCGACCACGATGTTCCGCCGCTCCCCGTCGTATACATAGAGGATGCGCAGCCACTTGTGAACTCCGGGAAGCGGGTCGCCTCCCAGGTTCTCGTTGTCCACGCGCAGGTAGAGCCTCCCATCATCGATTCGTCTGCGCAGGACATCGGTCACATTCATGAATTGCCCTTCGGCTCCGTAGTAGGCCCTCAGAATCTGCAGTCCTCGTTCGCGCCGTTCGTGTGCGTCCTCGCGGTGCTCTTCTCGCTCTTCGCGCCGGTCAAAACCGTCCTCAGGATCCAGTTCCAGACGCACTGTGCTCCGTTCCGGATAGCTATATTCCTTGACGTCTCCGTCCCAGTGCCGGATGCGAAGCAGCAGAGTCTTGTTCTGGTGTGGGGCTGGATCAATTCCAAGTTCAAACCGCGTGACCTCGAATTGCAGTACTCCGTTGTGGATGAAAGTCCGGACGCGCGATGTCACGTCCACGCTCCGTCCCGGAACTCCCCACTCCGCCCGCACCAGACCTCCGCCCTGTCCCATCGCCGAGCCCGACAGCAGGAACGCGCACGCTGCAATCGATAGGGCGCCTATCGTCAACCTAATCTTCATGGGTTCGTCCTCCCTGAGAATGATAAAAGCAAATCAAAACTTCTGAGCACCACTCGCGGGAAACCGAAGGTCACCAACTATGGTTTAACGTGGCGGAGTTTTCATTGAGTGCACGAGCAGCGCCAGGTGAGACAAATTTCGAGAATTGCGCACAACGTTCCGAGCAACTAAGAACCTGGAGTCGTTCGCAAGCACAACGAACCTTAAGAGAACCTTAAGAGCACTTACGTTGCCAGCCGCCCAAAGCGCAAACCTTTTTAACGAGATCTTAACCTCACTTTAACTTGGTGTTCACATATACCCGCTACCGTGCGCTAGTCGGTCTGTCTTAAATGTTTAAGACGCTACCTGCTAGTCGACCAACGAGCCACCACTTCGCGGCCACTCTAGATCGAACCGGAGGTTTCATTCATGCGCAGGCTACCGTACTCCTTCTTATTATTAGTGTTAGTGCCGATGGTGTTGGATCTCCTCTCCTCCTCTCCAGCGGCGGCGCAAGCACGCACGGGCGCGATCAGCGGCACTGTCACCGATACCAGCCAGGCTATATTGCCTGGCGCCAATGTAAAGCTGGATCCGGGTAACGCTTCTGTTGTCTCCGACAGTCAAGGTCAATTCACCATTACAAACGTTGTGCCAGGGACCTATACCGTCAGGGTGGACTATGTTGGGTTCTCGTCCTCGAAGGCGAGCGTCACAGTCGCTGCGGGTCAGGTGGCACGCGTAAACGTCGTTCTGAACGTTGCCTCCGAGAGCGAGGAAGTCCTGGTGACAGTGGAACGCGCGCATGGCGAAGCCGCCGCAATCAATGAAATCAGGACGTCGGAGAATATTCTCAACATTCTGCCCGCCCAGGTCATCACCAGCCTCCCCAACGCGAATATTGCGGACGCCGTGGGCCGCTTGCCCGGAGTTACGCTGGAGCGTGACGAGGGTGAAGGCAAGTACGTTCAGATCCGCGGCACCGAGCCGCGCTTGAGTAATTTGACCATTGACGGGGTCGAAGTTCCTTCGCCAGAAGGCGGTATACGGCAAGTGAAGTTAGACGTCGTGCCGACCGAAATGATCGACATGGTACAGATTGATAAGACGCTGCAGGCTAATCAGGATGGCGATGCCATCGGCGGAACCGTGAACCTCGTGACCAAAACCGCCAAAGAACTGCCCAGTTTGTCAGTTTATGGGAATGGGGGTTTTACGCCTATCATCAATACCGTTCCGGTCTCTGAGTTTGGGCTGACAGCAGGAGAGCGCTTCGGCGCACAGAAGCGTCTCGGCGTTCTTTTTAGCGGGTCTTACGACTATAACGGTCGCGGCATCAATGACATTGAGCCAGTTCCGACGATTCTCCCAGGAACGACGTTCACGCCTGATTATTCGTCTATAGCCATCCGGGAGTACAAATTCAACCGCAACCGCTACGGCATGGGCGGAAACGTGGACTACAAACTTGGAGAGTCCTCGGTGGTCTACGTTCGCGGCCTGTTCTCTGACTTCAAGGATTCAGGTCGCCGTTGGGAGTATGTGCTGACAAATAATGATCCCAATATCGGGTCCGGTCCTCCTGTTTTCGATACCGAGATCCGCGCCGCACACTATCAGGTCGGAAGCGCACTGGTAGGAGGTAACCACGTGTTTGCTAAATACTATGCGAACTGGGGACTCTCCGCGTCTCGTTCTCGAGTTTTTAATCCCATCAATGGAGGCGAGTCTATTAACACCTTTTCGTATCAGGCGCCCCCTGGCGCACCGCCTCTACCCTCGAGTCAGTGCCAGTACGATCCGGCCGCAACCAAGAGCGTCTATCGCCCGCAATGGCTCCCGGTTTGCTACACAGAAGCGTACAACCCTAGTAACTTCCAACTCACAAACGTCGAGGACGCCAACCACGGACAGGCCAGCCAACTGAATCTGCAGGGGCAGGTGTCCGTGGGCAGGCTATACAGTATCGGGTCCCATTCCAGCCGATTCGAGATGGGCTTCAGGATTCGCAACGCCCACAAATTCGATGATTCTTTCGAAAACTTCTACATCCCGAATCCAGCTCTAAACCTGCCGATCAGCATGTTTCCCACCGGCCTTGTGGACAAGCACTACTATGGCGGGTCTTATCCTCTAGGACCCTTAGGGAGTTGGGACAAGATCCTCACGTATTTCAAGGCCAACCCGGGTAACTTCACCCGCGATCCCAACGCGAGCAACACGTACGGGACTAATCCGGCCAATTTCGACCTAGTGGAGCGAGTCACGGCGGGATATCTAATGAACACGATTGATTTCAGCCGGTTCACGCTCGTCACCGGGGTGCGTTTCGAAGGCACGCAGTTTTACTCTACTGCGGTTAACACAACCACAATCAACCCCTGCGTGGGCCTCTGCGTGAAGGCTGCGGGGACCTACATTGACGTCTTGCCCAGCGCCTCGTTGCGTTATCGACTCGACAGTAACTCGGGACTTCGCTTCATCTATGGCCGGGGCCTGTCGCGTCCGCTCCCCCAGCAATTGACCACCGCAATTTCCGAAGATACGAGCACGGCCCCCTCTACCTTCAACGTCGGCGCCGTGCTCAAGCCGGAACATGCCAACAACTACGACCTGCTCTATGAACGGTATCTGACCCCGCTCGGCCTGATCCAGGCGGGGTTCTTCTATAAGAACATCAGCAGTCCTATCGTCACAAATGTGGTGCTTGCTACATCAGGACCGTTCGCAGGTCACTTCGTGGCGACCCCGTCGAATGCCGGTAGTGCATACGTTTACGGCATCGAACTGGCGTTCCAGCAGCACTTCACCTATCTTCCAGGGCTGCTGAGCGGACTTGGAGTATCGGCGAATTACAGTTACACGACCTCGGGGACCACGAAAGTAGACCCGCTCCGCACCGACAACCCGGCACTTCTCCGCCAGGCGCCGAATACATGGAACATCAGTCCCACCTACGATCGACGGCGGCTGTCGATCCGCGTCGGTCTCGCCTACAATGGCCCAAACATTTTCCAGTATATGTATCACAACCTTTCGCCCAACCCCACGCCACCGCCAGCTACGATTCCGAACCCACAGCCCGGTGGTGTCAAGGGACCCAACGGTGACAATTATCTCTACGCTCATTTCCAGGTTGACGCGCAGGCCAGCTACTACCTTGGGAAGGGCGTTACTGCGATTGTTTCCGGTCTGAATCTGAACAACGAAGTCTTCGGGTTCTACAACGGCAGCCCGCAGTTTGTGGTGCAGCGCGAATACTACAAACCGACATATTCGTTTGGCTTTCGTTGGGATCTCAGGCACGAATAATAAATTTCCGGCGCCGAGCAGGAAATAAAGCCAAAGAAAAAGCCCTCGCGAACCGCGAGGGCGTAAAAGTAATTGTCGTCCATCCTGCCGAGCTTAACTCCGCCGGACGAGCGTCGCGCCGTCCTACACCGCCATCCTACTCGCGCGCGGACGACGGAACGCCCGACTTGCGGGCCGCCTCCTGCACGTCGTCCAGTTCCTGCTTGGCGTTGTCGAGCGCTTTCTGTTTCTGATCGATCTGTTGCTTATACTGTGCGTCTTCCTTGTCCCAGCTGCCGGAATTGCGCAGGCGGTTGCCGGCATCGGCATAGAACGCGGCGGCACGCAAGCGATACTCGCGCTGTAGCACATCCAGTTCGCGCGAGAGCATGTCTATCTTGTCCTTCTGGGTGGAAATCTTGCCTTTCCACTGGTCATACATCCTCTGCTTGTCTGCGGTAGATGAGCCGGCCTTGTCTTGAGCCTTAGGCGCAGAGTCGGCAGACTTGGCAGCGGGTCCAGCCTGGTCGCCTGCGGGCGGATTAGCTTTAGCATCCGCCTCAGCTTCGCCGTTTACTTTGTCAGCAGACTGATCGCCTGCTTCTTCGCTCGGCTTTCCTACCACGCTGAGGTTGTCATTCTTGGGCAAGTTGTCGTTGTCGTACTGCTTGGTGGTTGTCTGCTTCTTGTCTTTGCGGACCGCGCGAGCGTAATCCCCAAGCGAGTCAGACTGCGCGCCAGCCAGGGTGATGAAAACGGCCGCCAGAGTTAGCGCCGTCAACCAAGTGTAAGTAATGCGCTTCATAGTTGCTCCGTTCCTTCGTGCCCAGCCGTTGAATTACTAAAAGCGGCATGGGCTGTGGTGAAACTAAACTCTCGCGGCCTCGGCTGCCCGTCTTGCTCCACTGAGGAAGCCACCAATCGTACGATCCAAGTGGGCCGATTCGGCGGCGATGTCAGTTGCCAGTTGCCGCGCCAATTCCGGATCGCGGCTCGCGGCCAATTGTTGCGCGTATCCCGAG
>JABCYV010000144.1 GCA_013290025.1 Acidobacteriota bacterium | reverse complement strand
CACTTCGTCTAGCATCAACGGGCCTGGCAGTAAGAACCGAGCCGCGAAAGGCAAGCACAAGTCGACACCGACGGAGTCGCAGGGGCGCGAAGCCCTGCCCACGGCTAGCGGTGACCGTTCGCTGATCCGCGCTTTGGGACTAAAGATTGGTAGGATTGTGATTGATCCTGGCCATGGCGGCCATGATGCTGGCACCATCGGCCCCAACGGCCTGGAGGAGAAAGACCTGGTGCTCGATGTCGGCCGCCGCCTGGGCAGACTATTGGAAACCAGGTTGGGCGCGGACGTGGTTTATACGCGCAACGATGACACCTTCGTTCCGCTTGAGACTCGCACCGCTATCGCCAACCAGGAACAGGCGGACCTGTTCGTTTCTATCCATGCCAACTCCAGCCGCGACCCGGATGCCCGCGGAGTGGAAACCTACTACCTGAATTTCACTTCATCGCGGGAAGCGCTGGACGTGGCGGCGAGAGAGAACGCGGTTTCAGAAGAATCGATCCACGAACTCCAGGATTTGGTCAAGAAGATTGCGCTGAGGGAAAAGATCGATGAATCGCGTGAGTTCGCCACCGATGTCCAGCGTTCGCTGCACAGCGGACTGGCCGCGAAGAGTCCGGGAATTCGCAACCGCGGAGTCAAGAAGGCGCCCTTTATCGTTCTCATTGGGGCCAACATGCCGTCTATCCTGGCGGAGATTTCGTTCGTCAGCAATCCCGGCGACGAACGTCGACTGGGGACCGCCGATTACCGCCAGCGCATCGCCGAATCGCTATACCGTGGAATCGCCAAGTACGTGAGCGGGTTGAGCGGAGTGAAGGTTGCGAGCAAGATAGATAAGAGCGTCGGCCCCTAGTACTCTTCAGCGGAACCATCACTCAGAGCAGGCCACTTCTGGAAACTTTCCCCACCAGTCTGTACTCTAATACCAAGGGAGAGTTGTCTACACATTAGCCCCCTCATGAAGGTTTTTTCTAGACTAATCTCGGTTTTGGCGGTGGCGGCGTTATTTGGCAACGCCGCACTCGCGGGCGAGCGCGCCCCCGCCACACCCATCCTGCCACAGCAGTTCGCGGGATGGCAGCTCTCCGGTTCGGCGCAAAGCAGCACGGATCCGTCGGCGGCTGACCCAGTCAACGCTGCCTTGCTGAAGGAATACGGCTTCGCCGATTTTGCATCAGGCACTTACACCCGCGACGATGGCCGCAAGCTTTCAGTAAAGGCTGCACGCTTCGCCGACGCCAGCGGCGCCTATGGAGCCTTCACTTACTACAAAGTGCCGCAAATGATTACCGAGCAAATCGGGGACCAAGGCTCGTCGCTCAACGAACGTGTCCTATTTTACCGCGGCAACATCCTGGTGGATGCGGTGTTTGCCAAACTGAGCGCAATGTCGGCCGCTGAGCTGCGCGCATTGGCCGATGCTGTACCACTGCCGTCAGGCGAGGCGCGCAATCTACCCTCCCTGCCCAGGTATTTGCCCAGAGCGGGTTACGTGAAGAACACAGCGAAATACGTAGTTGGGCCGGTCGGGCTGGATAAGATCAGCGCGCCGTTGCCGGCGCAGTTGGTGGACTTCAGCGTCGGCGCCGAGGTGGTCGTTGGCGATTTCAACGCTACGGATGGCCGCGCCACTCTCATGCTGATTTCGTATCCGACGCCGCAGATCGCCGCCGAGCACTTGCGCCGCATTGACGCCGCTCGTCAGGCGTTCGTGGAGCCTCCGGCCGGCGGTTCTCCGGTTTCCAACCTCGGGCGTGGATCCATCGCACCTGGATCTATTGCACCCGGATTTGACAGGCGCAGTGGCCCGCTGGTGATCGTGGCCACAGGTGCGTTCTCGCCGAGCGAGGCGCAGTCGCTGCTCTCCGCCGTAAATTACGACGCGGATGTGACTTGGAATGAGAACACACATTTCACCAAGAAAGACAACCTCGCAAACCTGCTGGTGAATATCATCATTCTTTGCGGGATTCTCATCGGATTTGCACTGGTTGCGGGAGTAGCCTTTGGAGGCATTCGTGTCCTGATTCAGAGGGTTTTGCCAGAGAAGATATTCGACCGCCCCGAGGTCGTGGAATTCATCTCCCTGCATCTCTCCGAAAGCGGAGATAAGCCTGCGGATTCAAAGGTAAGTTCATCAATCAACGCGGTTTAAGCGCGAGGCAGGGCCTTCGAATCTCAGTTTGCGACAATCGCGATCGATGTTAACCTGCCTTATAAACCATTGAAAACAAAGATATTTATTTCCGAAAAATTCCTTGACACTCCCCTTTTTCGACTCATAAGATTTCGCCAGAAAGTTTTGACGGTGCAACACTCCGTTGGAACTATTCTCCCTTGTAAGAAAAAGGCTGCCCAGTGCCGGGTGGCCTTTTTGTTTGGTGAAGACCTCAGGCTTTTAAACGCACCAGTACTTTGGGCGATGATGGTCTCTTATCTCAGAAGGAGCCTTTTCCTAACAGTTGCCTGCCGTCGCTGATGAACTGCAAATTGCATTGATGATCTGTTCGCCGAGATTCAGCAGCGGAGTGTCCTCATTGACTGGCGTTGGTAAGGATGATTACGGAAAAACCGTCGTCCAGAAACATGCTATTTGAGTGGGGACAACCCTGCGTGGGCGGTGCTCGTCCCCCTCACGCACAGACATTAACCGCAAGTCCCGTGGGATATAATTTTTGCTACTCCATGGCGTCCTCCCGGTGCTCTCTCTCTTTGCTGACCGCCAGCTTGCTGCTGTGGGTTCCGGCATCTTTGGCGGCGCCAAATGCCGCGCCCAACGTGGTGGTGATCACTATTGATACGCTGCGGGCTGACCACCTCGGGTGCTACGGGTACAAGCAGATTCACACCCCCAATATCGATGCGCTTGCCGCAGACGGTCTGCGCTTTGAGCGGGCTTACACGCCGGTGCCAGTCACGCTGCCCTCGCATACCGTGATCTTCACCGGCACGTATCCTATGTTCAGTGGGATTCACGATTTTGCCGCGAACAAGCTCAGTCCCGACCAACCCACACTCGCTTCGGTTCTCAAGCAGCAGGGATACACAACCGGCGCAGTAATCGGCTCGGCGGTCCTCGACTCGCGCTTTGGATTGAACCACGGCTTCGACTTCTATTACGACCACTTCGACTTCAGCCGCCTGCAAGAATCGAATCTCGATGAAATGGAGCGTCCCGGGAATATAGTCGCGGATGTCACCTTAGACTGGCTTAGCAAGAACTTCCAGAACAAGTTCTTTCTCTGGATGCATTTATACGATCCTCACTATCCCTACCGCCCGCCGGCACCCTATAGCGACGAATATAAAGATCGTCCTTACGATGGCGAAATAGCTTTTGCCGACGCCCAGGTGGGCCGGCTGATTCAGTTTCTGAAACGGAAAGATCTCTATGGGCGCACCCTGATCGTGTTGAGCGGCGACCACGGCGAGAGCCTGGGCGAGCACGGAGAGAAGACTCACGGATTCTTCATCTACAATGCGACGCTCCACGTGCCGCTGATCTTTCACTTGCCCGGCAGCGCCTCCGCGAAAACTGTCCCCGACTTGGTCAGCTCGGCGGACCTGATGCCAACTATCCTGCAGATCTTAAAAATCGATGTCCCGGCACAGGTGCAAGGCCGTAGCCTGCTGCCGCTGATAGCGCCTAAGAAGCAAAATGAATCGCGCAGCCTGTATGCGGAAACCTTCCTGCCACGCTTGCACTTCAACTGGAGTGAGCTTCGTGGGGCAGAGACGGAAAATTACCATTTTATTGACGCGCCCAAACCAGAGCTCTACGACTTGACCAAAGATCCGGGCGAGACTCAGAATCTGTTTGCGCAAAAGAAGGCTGTGGCGGAGGAATTGCATTCCCGCCTGGCCACACTAATTCGCCAGTACAGCACCGGTCAGGAGCTGGCGGAAAAAACCGGGCTCGATCCTGCTCTGATGGAGCGCTTGAAATCGCTGGGGTACGCGGGCTTTTCAGGCGGTGGCAGTCCGACCATCACCGGCCGCGCTTTGCCCGATCCCAAGGACCGGATTCAGACGTATGAGTTGATTTCCGATGCCATCGCAGAAAGTCAACATGGCGAGTATGCTGACTCAACTCAAAAGCTCAATGCAGCCCTCAAAGTTGATCCGGATTCCGTGCCCGTGCACTACTTGTTGGGGTTGAACTACTACCGGACGGGTGAGTTTCCCAGCGCGGTCGAACACCTGCAGCGCGTTCTGCAACTCAGTCCCGACTACGCTCTGGCCGCCTTCCAGTTGGGTCTGGCCTATGCGCATTCGGGCGACTTCGACAACGCGATCAAGACCTTGACCCGGGCTTTAGAGTTGGATCCCACCAACTTCGACGCCGCCTACAATCTTGGCGCCGCCTATCTGCGAAAGCAGATGATTGACCAAGCGGCCGCCGCTTTTCGGCAGTCCGTTACCATCGCTCCTGATTATGCGCCCGGTCACCGCGCTCTGGGAGAAGTACTGCTTTACCAGGGGCAGGTCGATGCTTCCCTCGCGGAGCTCCGGCGTGCGATTGAGCTCGCTCCCCAGGATCCAGGGACGCATGCCGCTTTAGCCAAGGTCCTGCAGGCGAAAGGAATGAATGCGGAAGCCGAGGAGGAAACACGCAAGGCCCAGCAGACTGCTCCCCAGTAGTCTGACTCGAATTTCGGTTCTCCATTGAAACGCTTCCTCCAGTTGCTTTGCGGCTTGGCGTGCGCATCATACGCCTTGGCAGCTGTCCCTCCAGCCCACAAACCAAAACCCAATGTTCTGCTCATCACGATTGATACCGTGCGGGCCGACCACCTCGGTTGCTATGGCGGCGTCAACATCGAAACGCCTACCCTGGACGCTCTTGCCCATGACGGCATCGTCTTTGAACGCGCCATTTCTCAGGTGCCGCTCACCTGGCCTTCCCACGCGGTCATTCTTACGGGCACATATCCATTTCAAAATGGCGTGCAGGATTTCACCGGACAACCGCTCGCACCCCAGTTCCGCTCCGTCGCGCAAGCCTTCAAATTGCACGGTTATGCTACGGGTGCCGTAATTAGTGCCTTCGTTTTGGATCGCAGTTGGGGATTGGCGCGCGGCTTCGATTTCTACGACGACGCCTTCTCCGCCCAAGCCTTCCAACAGAAGGATATCGGACTAGTCGATCGCAAAGCCGGTGAGAGTGTCACCCACGCGCTGAATTGGCTCAACCAAGAAGGGTTGCACAAGACGCCGCGGCGTCCTTTTTTCTTCTGGCTGCATTTGTACGATCCCCACAGCCCTTACGATCCACCCGAGCCTTATCGTACTCAATACAGCAGCCATCTCTCTGACGGAGAGATCGCCTACGCGGACCACGAACTCGGCCGCTTGATCACGTGGCTGAAGCGCAATCAACTTTACGATCACACGTTGATCGTATTTCTAAGCGATCATGGCGAATCGCTGGGCGATCACGGCGAGAAGGAACACGGTTTCTTCGTCTATAACTCCACCGTGCATGTCCCGCTGATCGTCAAACCGCCGGCTGGAAGCGGCTTTCGGCCGGTGCGGGTGCCGCGGCCGGTCGAGACCGTCGCGGTGGCTCCCACGCTGCTTCATTCCGTTGGCATCAAGGATGGGATCGAAAAGCAGTTTCAGTCGCACGGACTCTTTGGCCCCGCCACCGAGAACGAGGACACGGCATACAGTGAGACGTTCTATCCCTTCAGTTCTTTCGGCTGGAGTCCGCTGCATGCCCTTGAGAGCAGCCGCTACCACTACATCGAGGCCCCCCAGCCGGAGTTGTATGATGTCGTTGCAGATCCGCAGGAAAAGAACAATCTGGCTTCGCAGCAGACGGCAACTGTTGCGGTCCTCAAGGACAAACTACAAGCGCTTCTGCGGCAGAATCCCTTCACATCCTCGGAAGGCGGAAATTCCGGCTTAAGTCCCGATGCGCTGGAAAAACTGCGCGCCCTCGGCTACGTGGCTTATCGTTCCCCAGTCTCTCCTGCAGCTTTAGCGGCTGGCCTCCCCGATCCCAAGGACAAGGTGGGGGAATTCAACTCTATCCTCGCCGCTGCGGACGCCTTCCATGCTGGCGATTTTCAGTCAGGACGTGAATTGCTCGCCAAGGTTCGCGAAAGCGATCCGCAGATGTACATCGTCCCATTCATGCTGGGAGAAGCCGCTCAGCGCCAACAGAACTGGGGGGATGCCGCTGGCGAATTCCAGAAATCTCTCGAACTGAATCCGAATTTTGATCAGGCAATGCTCGGCTTGGCACGAGCCCTGGTCAAGCTGGACAGACCAGATGAGGCCAAACAGTGGTTGGAAAGAGCTTTAAAATTCAATCCGCAAAACTACCGGGCTTGGCACGAGCTGGGCTCCATCGAATCGAAAGCCGACAAAAAATCGACAATTGCCGACTACGAGAAGGCCATCTCCATCCAGTCGAACTTTGCTCCGCTACATCGCGATCTGGGAATGCTCCAGTTCCAGGAGCAGAACTATGCCGAGGCAGCGAAGCATTTAGCCACCTCTGCCGAGCTCGGGCTGAACGACGCGCCGCTTTACAACTTTCTGGGAATCTCCTACAGCCGGACCAATCGGCTGCAGAAGGCGGTTGAGACCTACAAACAGGCGCTGGCACTCGATCCTAACCTAGCCGAAGCTCATCTGAACCTGGGATATGCGTATCAGAGATTAAATCAACCCAAAGCAGCTCAGGCTGAGTACGAAACAGCTTGCCGGCTGGAAGAAAAATTCTGCAGCCTCAGACCAGGATCAAGACAGTAGATTCTAAAGTTCGATTCCCTAATTAATGGCTCTGCGCATTCAGGGCTGACTGGGATTCCAGCTTCTTCAAGACCTCCCGGGCTTTCGGTGCGAAGGCATCGTTCGGCGCGGCCTTCAGAAACTCCTTCAACTCGGAAACAGCGTCGGCAGAACGCTGCTGCTTCAGATACAGATTCACCAGTGCGAGGTGGGCCTTGGTCATCTTAGGATCGATTGCAAGTGAGGTTCTGAGCTCCTTTTCAGCCACTTCTGATTTTCCGGTACGCGAGCACACCGAGCCTAGCAGAAAGTGTCCAAGGGAGTTGTTCGGGTCTTTTGCGATTCCTTCGTCGAGCCAGCGCGTCGCGTCATCATATTTCTTTGTTAAAAAATAGAGATTGCCCAAGTTGAAATAGGCGGCTGCGTCGCTTGGATTTATTTTGATCACACTTTCAAACTGCTCCTGGGCGGCGCTGAACTGCGACTTTCCCAGATAATCGGATCCCAGGTTATTGCGCGCAGCGTAGAACTCCGGCGCCAGGCTGACGGCTTTCTGATAGTGCTCGATAGCATCATCGATTCGGGCATCCTTGTCGGACTTAGCGCCTTTCTGGAACTCCTTAAGCGCGGACTTCGGAATCTGCTTGGCATATTCAACAGAGTTCACCATGTTGGGATTGCTTCCGGGCACAGGGCTGTCTGCCTTGCTCGGCTCTCGGGGAGTCAGGCTGATGCGAACGAAAGTCGGACTAGTGATCATCGGATTGATCTCTACCTGCTGGTCCACCGGGCGATATTTTTCATCGTCGATCAAGACGTGGTAGCCATTGGCCAGGAGTTGAGAGAAAGAGAATTTTCCTTCGCTGTCTGTAAAGGTTGTGGCGATGGTGTTGCCCCGAAATTGGAGGGTCACTGGGATGGGCCGATCCGGCAATTCTCCGTGGGAGGTCTGGACCGTGCCGATGATTGCCCATCCCTGTTGGGCCGAGAGCGGCAAGGAATGAAAGACCGCGGAAACCACGGTTACGAGAAGCAGGAAATACGGCATGGGGGATCTTAGGTTGCGCATGCCACGCCCCCCGGCAAGAAGAGAAATGGGGTTTGGTCCCGTCAGGACCAAGCCCCACGATTGTAACTCCGTTCGGACTAGAAGGAGAGCTTCAAGCCGAACTGGATCTCACGGGCATCGAACGCGCCGCTAGCTGCTCCGAAAGTGCCGGAGTTGATCCGATTGTTGCCCGCAAAATTTGCGCCCGGGAGCTTGAAGTTGACATTGTTCAACAAGTTGAAGCATTCGGTTCGGAACTGCAGACCGAACCGTTCCGTGATCTTGAAGTTCTTAAACATTGACATATCCAGGTCGAAGAAGTTCGGCCCTGTAAACGTGTTGCGACCCAGATTGCCCTCGCAACCCAGACAAGGCGTAGTGAACACAGGAGGGGTGGGGCCGCTGCTGGCGTTGTTCCATCCGTCCGCCCATTGCGCTTGGGACGGGCTGAAGTTGACCATGTTGGAATTCGGTCGGTCAATCTTAGCGCTGTCCAGATTGTAGTCACCACCGAGGTTCTGACAATTTCCAGCATTCACGTCAGCCGCGCTACACGGAGTGCTCGGGTTTGTGATCTCGCGCAGCTTAGCGGTACTGGATCGGAACGGCTCCCAGTGCGCTCCCGTCTGGAACGAAAGGATACCGTTCCACTGCCACCCTTTTGCGATTACGCCCAAGATTCCATTGGTATTGCGTGCGACAGGCAGCTCATACACGTAGTTCGCGACCAGCCGGTGCCGGATGTCGAAAGTGGAATTGCCACGGTCGAGACCAGGTATTGTAAAGTCACTCGTGTAGCCATCACCCGCGCCAGCGCCGTTTCCAGTGGTCGCGTTGTTATGCCACGCTGACCCGTTGTCGATGGAGTGGCTGTAAGTGTAGCTTACCTGCAGCGTCAAGCCGTGGACTGCCTGATGCTTCAAAGTCGCCTGAAGCGAGTTGTAGTTCGAGTTGTTCACATTCAGCCAAGCGCGTAACTGGCCGAAGTTAGGGTTCAGAGCGCCTAGTGGATTCATCGCGACAGTGGTGCCTGGGTACACCGTATTATCCTGTTGTCCGCACAGGGTTCGACCGAAGTTATCCTTAACGCACCCGCCTACTGGCAGCAAGCCACCGGGAATGCGGTTGATGTTTTCGGCACGGAACAGCTTGTGCCCCGTCGTACCCACATAATTAAGCTCCAACACAGTCCGAGCGACAATCTCATGCTGGACTCCCAGGAAATAGCTGTAGACGTAAGGATCGCGAATTCCGCTGGGGAAAATCAAGCCGCTGCGGAAGGAAAGATTTGGAGTGCTTGGCGCCCAGCCCACAATGTTGCCGGTTGCCTGAACTCCGCTTCCTTGACCTGGGTTAGTGGGCGGCCCACTAAACGTTGCTTTTGCGCCGGAGGGTACACAGGTGCCCAGAGCGGCGCCGCAGGTGGTGGGTCCGTAAACGACATCAGCGATGCCGCCCTCCAAAGTCCCCTGGGCCTCGTCAAAAGAGTAAAACGGAGCGTTCCAGCGGGAGTTCGAAAGCGGGTTGTAGAGTGTGCCCTCATAGGACACACCGAAGCCGCCACGCAGGGAGGTTTTGCCATTGCCGAAGACATCGTAGGCGAAGCCGATACGCGGGCCAAAATTGTTGTGATCCCCCTTCCCAAGCGTGCTAGCTTTGGTAAAACCACCAGGTCCGCAGACACCAGCCACGCCGGCCGCGGCGTTCACGAGATTTCCGGGTTTGAAAAGACAGGGTGCGCTGGCATCATGAATCTGCCCGGCGCCATTCTGCAAGTTATCGATATAGGTTTGGCCGGGACCGAGGAGAAAGTTCGTGACCAACCCGTTCTCCTCCACGTGCCGGGTATAGAGGTCATATCGCAACCCCAGGTTAAGAGTCAGGCGGCGGGAAGCCTTCCAATCGTCTTGGAAATACCCACCAAATTCCAGGTTGCGCCAATGCCGCTTGTTCGTGGCCAACTGCGGCGCTTGTCCGCTGATGATACCGGGATCGACTCCAGCGTTCGCCTGGTATGGCGCATCCATGGCGAAGTACAATTGGTCGAAGAAGTAATACGAAGGCCGACCCACGTTGAATTCGCTGTTCTCGAGATTGCGCCGGAAATCCACTCCGATCTTCAAGTTGTGATTACCGTGATTGAGCGAAACCATATCGGAATAACTGTAGACGTGGTCCTTGAAAAACTGCGGATACCCGTTGTAAGAGCCGAATCCTGCCGACCCGTCATCAAATTCAGCCTGCGGGACACCTGGGACATTCGCTAGAGTAGACGTGTCATTCAGCGTGTACCCAGCACGAAACTCGTTCAGAATGGTTGGACTGAAAGTATGGATAAAGCTGACCTGGCCGTTCGGGAAGAAGGACTTCTGTGGACTCAGAAAGCCACGCGCCGAGCTAAGACTGGCGTTGAAGGGCCCAAAATTATCATTGGAACGGAGATAGTTGAATGAGGCGAAGAAGCGGTTTCTGTCGCTGGGATTGTAGTCAAGCCGTAGCGAAGCCTCGTTGCCATTGAACAGGTTGCCGACAGTCTGCGAACCGAAGTTAATGACGCTGCTCTGTAGAAAGGGCGCATCGCGGTTCAGACCTACGGAACTCGTTCTAGGCACTAGAGCCGTGCTGCATTTAGCTGCGACAGCGTTCGCCACATCTGTCGCTGTAACTCCAAGAAGGGACTGGAACCGAGCCGCCAGCGCGGCATTATTGTTGTCCGGGCAAAGCCAGTTGGTGAAATTCCCCCCCGAGAACTGGTTCAGACTGGTTGATGTTGTTCCAGCGGTCAACGGGGGAAAATTTGAGTACAACAAGTTCGCCACTGAATCTGGTGCGAATGCAGCGATGGCAGCGCGCCACTCTGGTGATTCTTGCTGAACCGGCGTCGGGGGCTGAACCGTGGTGAATCGATCGCCCTGGTAGGAGGCGAAGAAGAAAAGCTTGTCCTTCATTATTGGTCCGCCAAAAGTGGCCCCAAACTGGTTAAACCGAAGCGGCGGTCTAGCCACGCCGTTGTGATTCAGAAAGAAGTTATTAGCGTCAAGCTTGTCATTGCGAAAGTACTCCCACGCGCTGCCGTGCCAACTGTTTGTTCCTGCTTTGGTAATCAGATTGGTCACCGATCCAGCGCTGTTGCCGTACTGCGCCGACATATTCAGCGTAAGTTGCTGGAACTCCTGGATGGAGTCTTCGACCGGAGTATTGTTGGGTCCGCCACTCAAATCCTTGTTCGAGACGCCATTAATTAGGAATCCATTGAAGTTTTGTCGTGTCCCGTTCACAATCGTCGTCGGCCCCTGCTCAGAGGTCTTGCCTTTATCGCCGCCGACTCCATTGTTGACTGCCCCGGGACTGAGCAGCATGAGGTCGTAAATGTTGCGGCCGTTCAGCGGTAAGTTCGCCACCTGGGTGGACGACACCGTATTGGCCAGCTTTGAGTCTTCGGTATTCACCGCTGTTGTCTCGCCGGTTACCTCCACCATTTCGTGGGCTTGCCCCATCTGCATGGCGAAGTCCACGCGTTCGGTTACGCCGGCGTTCAGAACGATGTTGTTGTTGGTGAAACCCTTAAAACCCGTGGCTTCGACCGAGATCCTGTAGGTTCCGACCGGCAATTCCCTCACCGTGTACAGTCCACTACTGTTGGTGGTAGTTGTGATCGAAAGGCTTGTACCCAGATTGGTCACGATGACCTTGGCGTTGCCGATAGCGGCGCCTGACGGGTCGGTTACCGTCCCAGTGAACTGGCCGTTCTGGATTTGCGCAAGCGTAGCCAACGCCGACAGTAGGACTGACAGGCAAACGAGACAGAACCTCAGATTCTTCATGGACTTACCCTCTCGTTCGGAGATGTTTTCTGAAACAAAACATTAACGAAGTAAACTCCACGGTTAAAGATTGTTCACAAGACCTGCCCCGGATTGCTGACTGCGGGCCGTTTCGCCGCATAACATTCACGGTCAAGACGCCCAGGCGGCGTCGGAAAAGGAACTGATATCAGCCTGTCACCATATACAGAGACAAAAAGTCATGGGCAAACGGGCACGTTGGTTTCCAAAACTCGCCACGCTGGCTCAATGGGTTACAGACATTTTGTGAATGATCGCTATGATGAACAGTAGACAGTTGTTAACAGGCTCCAGAATTTGGAAGACTGTCAACTCGCGATGTCTTTGGCTCTAGCAACGAGCACGGTATTTGTTAGGTCTTATTCAGTGCGGGGTAGTCTTTTCGTAAACGGCTCGGTTAGATGGTCTTGGCGGTTTCGGCGCTCGATCACTCCGCCCCCTTCTTCCATCACCAATTCCTGGTCAGCGGCTTCTGTTTCGACTTTGTCCACCTTGCCGGAAGGCCAGCGGATCACGATGGAATCCACCCGGGTAGCCGTACCCAGCCCGAAGTGTAGCCGCGGATCGCTGGCCGACTCAAAGCTGGAGTTGGCCCGGACCTCGGCACTCTGGGTCGAATTCCCGGCTTTGATTTCGACGCGCGCGCCGAACCCATCGCGATTGGAGCGTGTTCCGACGGTCTTGATGCTCAGCCAATGTCCGCTTTTTGCGGTTTCATTGCGCAGCAGGACAGGTGAACCATCCAGAACGCTGATCAGGAGGTCTTCCTTGCCGCGATTCAGGAAGTCGGCTGTGGCGGCGCCTCGCGCGACGTATCGGCGGGCCAGCGCCGCGTCTGAGCTTCGTCCAATCTCGTCAAATTTTCCGTTTCGCAGATTGTGAAACAGCAGCGGACGCTCGGCATAGGTCACGCCAAACGAATGCTGGTCCATCTGTGGATTCACATGCCCGTTGGCGACAAAGATGTCTTTCCAGCCGTCGTTGTCGAAGTCCAGGAACTTCATCCCAAAGCCAAGAAAGGGAATGCTTATGGCGCCGAAACCCGCCGGCCCGGCGATGTCGGT
>JABCYV010000143.1 GCA_013290025.1 Acidobacteriota bacterium | reverse complement strand
CGCCTTCAAAGTTGTGGTCGTCCAGATCCAGCCTTCCCAGGTAATAAAGGACGTTGGGATGATTCCCTACCTCGCGGCGCACGATTTCGAGCTGCTTACGCGCTTCATCTGATTTATGCATCTCGAAGAGTGCGACGGCCAAGGGGAACCGCGCCCTTAGGGTTAACTTGGGGTCTAACTGGAGGGCGGCTCGAAATTCGCTCACGGCGGTCTCGTACTGGTCCAGCTTCAAGGCATCGTAGCCCTTACCCAAGTGGACTTCGGGAGCATCGCCTGCGGAGGGCCTCGCGGTGGGGGCCTGCTGAGATGCAACCTGGCTTACTTCTATCCAGAACAGTGTTAGCGCGAGCAATAGCGGCAAGGATCGTTGGATGTATCGAGGGAGGTATCGAATCCTCATGGTATTCCGCCGCAGCCCCCGGGCAGGGACGGAGGATCATTCATCTCTGTGCTCAGCCGAATCTTCAGGGATCGATGCCTGAAGATCCGTTTCGTGAGCGCGAGCGAGAACCTGCTTCCCAAGGAAGCAGGATCGCGCTAGCGCTATCGTAGATCAGGCTATTTCGGCTGCGGCACGATGCGCAGATACGGCTTGGGTGACTTCCAGCCTCCAGGATATTTCTGCTTGGCTTCATCGTTCGATACCGCCGGCAGGATGATCACCTCGTCGCCCTGTTTCCAATTCACCGGCGTTGCGACTTTGTGCTTGGCTGTGAGCTGCATGGAATCAAGGACGCGCAGAATCTCATCGAAGTTGCGGCCAGTGCTCATGGGGTAGCTGAGCTGAAGCTTGATCTTTTTGTCCGGACCGACCACGAAGACAGTGCGGACGGTCGCATTGTCCGCGGCGGTACGGCCGGCACAGCTATCGCCGCTTTCGGCCGGCAGCATTCCGTAGAGCTTGGCGATTTTGAGCTGCGGGTCGCCGATCATCGGATAGTTCACCTTGTGGCCCTGAGTCTCTTCGATATCCGCTGCCCATTTGCTGTGATCGCTCACGGGATCGACACTCAGCCCAATGATCTTGCAGTTGCGTTTGGCAAATTCGGGTTGCAGCCCTGCCATGTAGCCGAGTTCGGTGGTGCAGACCGGGGTGAAGTCTTTGGGATGTGAGAATAGGACCGCCCAGCCATCGCCGATCCACTCGTGGAAGCGGACCGTGCCCTGCGTGGTTTCGGCCGTAAAGTCGGGCGCAGTGTCGTTAATGCGCGGAATCGCGGATATATTTTGCGTTTGGACTTGGGTGCTCATAAGTTTCTCCTCGTTGGATGAATTTCTTGTTCATCCGAAAGTTTGGGGACGTTCGTCACCCGCCGCAGCCTGTAGATCGGGAGGGTATCAGTCAAAAAAGAAACCCAGCCAGTCTGGCCGGGTGGGTGACAGAAACCGCGTCTGTGCTACCCACACACCGGCGTCCGCAGACAACAGCACAGGACGACCGACGCGGAGCGCAAGCACATCACGGGATAGAATACGCGACCTCCAAAATTCAGTCAAACGAGGCAAACCTCGCCGGCGGCCGGCTGGCGCTACAATGAATCAGCATGGCGACGAAACCTCGCAAGCTTCCTTTTGTGCAGTTAGACGTTTTTTCGTCACGTCCGCTTGAAGGTAATCCGCTTGCCGTCTTTTCTGACGGCCGAGGACTCAGCGACCAAGAAATGCAGGCCCTAGCCCGCGAGATGAACCTGTCGGAGACCACTTTCATCTTGCCTCGCGATGTCGCAACGGAGCGTAAGCACGGGACGAGAGTTCGCATCTTTACCCCGACGGAAGAATTGCCATTCGCCGGTCACCCCACGCTGGGCACGGCATTTTTCCTGCGCGGGTCGAGCGGAACTAGTGAAATCGCTCTCGACCTCAACGTTGGAAGGGTCCCGGTGCACTTTGAGGAAGCGCACGGGCAGCCGCTGTTCGGTGAGATGACTCAGGCGGACCCGAAATTCGGTCCGCAACACGACCGCGAAGCCGTGGTGCGTGTGGCTGGCTTGCGAGACGGCGACATCGATCCTTCGCTGCCCATTCAGACGGTTTCGACTGGACTGCCCTTCACCGTGGTTCCCTTGCGCGGGCTGGAGATCATCGAACAACTTCACGTGGATGTTGCCAGCTCTGCGGAATATCTAGAACAAAGCGGGGGGAAATTCTTCTATTTCGTTTCGCGGGAGACGGTTGATCGTGCCGCCCGGCTGCACGCCCGCATGATGTTTTATAGCGGCGAGGATCCGGCTACCGGATCCGCCGCGGGATGTGTGGCAGCATGGATGGTGGCGCACGGTGTAGCCCAGCCAGACGAACGCGTTCTGATCGAGCAAGGAGTCGAAATGAAACGGCCAAGTCGCATTTTTGTTCGCGCATCACGCCGGGATGACCGAGTGGTTAACGTTCGGGTTGGTGGAAATGTTGTGGAAGTCCTGCGCGGAGAAGTTTGTTTTTAAAATCGAGTTCGCGATTGTGCCGAAAAAATCGTGAGATGCACAACTCTGAAGATTTTTCAATGGGCTGATCTGCCATTGGCATCGACGGCACTTTACATCTTGCGCCAGAGCCTCTACGATTCATCTCGCTCTAAATTCTCCCGGTCACTGAAAAGGTTTTCGAGTCCCCCTGGCGCCGTCGCCGCCCATGCGCTCCGCCATTCGGAAACACGAATGAAGCCCAAACGAACGATTCTCTGTGTAGATGATAACGAACAAGCGCTCTCCATCCGTAAGGTGATGCTGGAAACTCGCGGCTATCGCGTGGTTACGTGCATTAGTGGCGAAGAGGCCCTGGAGTGTTTCAAGAGGGGCGGGGTGGATCTGGTGCTCACTGATCTCATCATGCCTGGCCTCGACGGAAGCAAATTGATCGACGCGGTTAAGAACATCTCGCCCCAAACGCCGGCAATCCTGCTCTCCGGCAAAGTCAGAATCTACGATCGCGACACTCGTGCTGATGTGTTTCTACCAAAAGGCATGTACGCACCCGCAGAACTTCTGGAACGCATCCGTCTTTTGCTCGTCCGCAAGCGCGGGCCCAAGCGCGCGCCGCAACGGGCGGAGCGTGCGACAGCCACCAGCGCCGCCTAGACCGCTCCGAATCCATCCACTTGCGCACGGCTTCGTGTAAGATCGATGGTTTGGATGGCAGCCTTTATCGAAGCCGTGGAACTGCGAAAGGTTTATCACGTGGGCAAGATCGAAGTGCCCGCGCTGCGCGGCGTTTCCTTCAGCGTACAAAAAGGAGAATATGTCAGCGTGGTGGGCCCCTCGGGCAGCGGCAAGTCCACGCTGTTTTACCTTCTGGGCGGGCTAACCCGCGCCGATTCGGGCCGTGTGGTTATCGACGGCGACGATTTCGCCCAGCTCTCAGACGCGGAGCGCACTAGGATGCGCAAGCGCAAGATTGGCTTTGTTTTCCAGAAATTCAACCTCTTACCTACCCTGGACGCGCGTTCCAACATTTATATTGCGATCGATATCGCGGGCACCAATGGCAGCTTCGACAAAGCCTACTTCGAGCGGATCATCGGATTGCTGGGGTTGGAGAATCGTCTGCCGCATCGGCCCTCGGAGCTCTCCGGAGGAGAGCAGCAGCGGGTGGCGCTGGCACGGGCGCTGATCAACAAACCGGCAATCGTGCTGGCTGACGAACCTACCGGTAACTTGGATTCGAAAAACTCAGAAATTGTGCTCAATATGTTACGCCATTCGAATCGCGAACTGGGTCAGACGGTGCTGATGATTACGCATAATCCCGAAGCCGCGAGCTATGGGGATCGCATTATCCACATGCGCGACGGCGAAATCGTTGCGCCTGAGAAAGACCCACAGTGGACCGGCCACTCAGCTTAAATTTCGATGAGTTGAGCGCGGCACGCTGAGTGCGAAGATCATGGAAGATCTGCGAAAACCGATTCTGCCGGGCAAAGGAGCGTCGGACTACGAACGCTATCTGCGCACCGATGATCTGCTTTCCCTGCAAAAGCGTCCGGAGGAATTCCTGCATCCGGATGAGCTCACCTTCCAGGTGGTGCACCAAGCCTCAGAGCTGCTGATGAAGGGGACTGCGTGGGAATTGGACCGGGCTCGCGTCCACATTGCAGATGGCGATTTCTCGAATGCCGCTCGCTTGCTGCGCCGCGGCAACTACATGTTGGAGTATCCGATCTCCGTGCTCCACGTGCTCGAAACCATTACGCCGGTTGACTATCAACTCATCCGCGCTGGATTGGGACACGGCAGCGGACTGGATTCACCGGGCTTCCTCGCCCTGCTTCACATCGGTCCGCGCCTGGGCGAAGCTTTTCACGGACAGTTGCTCAAAGCTGGCTTGAGTGTGGACGATCTTTACCGCCGCCATCAGGAATTCTTTGGACTCCACGATGTGGCGGAGAGACTGCTTGATTTTGATGAACGAGTCCACCTCTTCCGCTTTCACCATCTGAAACTGGCACAACGGATCATTGGCGGCGGAGTGGTCGGAACCATGGGCACTCCTGTAGAAGTCCTGCATCAACGCATGGAACACCTGTTTTACAAAGAGCTCTGGGATGTTCGGAACCGGATCACAGCACAAGCCAATGAAGCCATGCAGAAGAGTGGAGTCGGGCCTCAATATTAGGGGTATTTCGACCGAGGTTCGCGCCGTTGCTGGGGAATGAACGGTTGTTTATAATCAAACTCGCTGAGCGGGAGTAACTCAGTGGTAGAGTGCGACCTTGCCAAGGTCGAAGTCGCGGGTTCAAATCCCGTCTCCCGCTCCAGTATTTCGGCAGCCCACCAGCTCGTATTTCATACCTTTCGAACTTGTGCGCTAGCCAGGTTCTTGGTCTCTATCTTCGTCTCGGTGACCGGACGCTGGGATCTTGAAAGCCTCCAAACGACGTTAGTGAGCCATCCGCTATTTGGGCACCGCTGAGTATGTCTGCCAACAAATATATGCCAGGCCCACTGTCGAGAATATAACGAGCAGCAGCGATCCGATCCACAACCAATCGAGTTTCTCCATTTTGGCAACAAAGTCGTATTTGGCAACAAGGTCGTACATCAAAAATCCTCTCTCACATCTTGCGACGCATTCGAAATGTACGTCGGATAATCATCCATCTGCTATACAGTGAATCCTGTAACGGCCATGGTCGGGGCCATGTACGCAAGCGCCACTATCTCCGTAACATATCGGCAAGGACAAACCGGGCGCCGATCGGGGCATCTCTAAACCAGATCTGGAGGTGTCATGCGACCCGACGACTTAATGAAGTCAGATAGGATCAGTGAAACAGTGCTGCTCAGTAGCGCCTTGATGCTGCTTGTGATTTTGACTGTCATCGTCACGGCCGCGCTCACGCAAACGGCTGCACTGCCCTGAGAGAGCGGCGGCTGTGTGCGTGATGTAGATCCCAGCGTTCGTATGTTCGCTGAGCTGCAAGGCGCCTCGCATCCGCTAGTGCGGCTGGATAATCTGATTGGGAATTATCTGTGGGGGTCGGGAGAATACTTCTCCGGAGGCGCGGTTACAGGCGTGTTGTCACGTCGGCGAAGGTGAATCGGCTCTTTTTGGCGATGCCTGGCTGATCGCGTCGAACCAAGTCATCGCAGATACGTGCGGTCTCGAATGCAACAAGGATTTTCACAGGTCACCCCCGAAATACAGATTTCACCTGATTGTCAAGAATCGTGACAGATGTACGATCGCCTCAGACACAGAATAGCCACATCATTCAATACTTGGTGGAGTAGGAAGGGGACGCGTCTTTATATCGATGTAGAGCACGTCTCGGTGTGGAAAACTTAAACCGCTAGTTCCGGCTACCGGCAAACCTCCGGTCTGCCAATCGATTCTTTGATATCTGTGTTTAAAGAAATTCCCGAGTTGAGGAATCTCTTGACGCCTCGGCCTTAGGACGATCGGAGTCTTCAAGGCAAAATCCCAACCCAGATAAAAAGCCTTACCGCGATGAGGTTTTCGCCCTCGCAGTAAGCTCACGGAACAGCTCAAAATTCAAAAAAGGAGTAGCTCATGCATCCATATTTCTCGACGCCCATTCATCCTTGGCAAAACTTCAATCCAATCGATATCGGCATGGGCCAAAGGCCGTTTCCATGGGTGGACCCAACCGCTTATCAACCTATGTTTAACCAACCGATCTACAACCAAGCCATGTATGGAGGTGCGTTTCCAGGTTTTCAGACGAACCCGTACTATGCAGGTGTTCTCCCCAGACCTGTCTTCCAGGTGCCTCATGTGCCGTTTTCACCCGAGATCACCCACGGAATGTCCCCGGTAAGTTTTCCGGGATTCGGCATGTCGGGTTACCTTTCTCCGGAAAACTTCATCTCCGGCTACGGCAAAGCACCAGGAAACTATCTTCCTCCTGAGTTCCTGGAGTTTCTGCGCGCAGAATTGCTCCGCTGCGGCAAAGCTCTGCGGACAGTGGCTCCTGCCCTTGAGCACGACACCGGGGACGTGAAAGAGCAAGCGCATCTGGCTGCCACGGCCCAGTTCTTCTACGCTCTTGGCCTTCTGTACACCAGAGGCCTCATCATCCCTCCGGAAGTGCCTGGGACTTCGAGCCGAGCTGAGGAGCATTCCCCGGCAACCGCTTGTGAGGTGTTTGGAGAAGCCTTAGAACGCTTTGCCAGGGAACAGTTCCTGGGCCACGGGACTGGACGGGAGTTGGGAGAACTCTCAGAGAAAGCCCGTATCTGTTTCCGCGCGTTGGCTCCGGATTCGGAACAACTGGAGCGCGTTAGGGACGAGCGAATTAGAGTCGACAGGAAAAAAGCCGTGAACGCATAGACCTATAAATCCTAATTTCATAACTCTGGACCGACGAATTGTCGGTCCTTTTTTATGGTTTGTGCTAGGGGGAATAACAGGTGTCTCTAAAGCAAATGATCGATTCGTGCAAAACTGGTTCCGAATCATGAATCTAGAAGCTATGAGGAAAATCGCCGGCAGCACTGCCGCCGGCGGGGCATTCTCCTTAGGCAACTTCTCGCGGTCTTGGCTTGTCGCTCTTGCCGTAGTCGGACTTGGCCTCTCCGGATGACGAAATGTCCTCGGCACCCGTTTGCTCAAGAATGTCCTTCGCCCGTTTGGTCCACTCGGAATTATCGGAGTGGACGGAAAGCAGAATTCCGCCATTCTTGACTCGGCCTTCATATCGTTTGGCTTCATATTCTGGAATTCCCATGCCGATCAGAGCGCCCGCAATTCCGCCAACCGCGCCTCCTACGCCCGCTCCGGCGAGCGCAGCCATGATTGGACCGGCAGCGACAAAGGGTCCGGCGCCAGGGATGGCGAGAGCGCCAATACCGGCCAGCCACCCTAAAGCGCCCCCGAGTACCGCGCCGGTTCCAGCCCCGGCCGTGGCGCCTTCTGGAGCCTTGGTGCCCCTCTGATGGGCGAAATCCTTTGAGCCTGCGTTTTCCGGTAGTAGTACTGAGATGTCAGTGTTGCGAAATCCGGCTCTTTGCAAAGCGTCCACGCCACTTTCAACCGTCACAATAGATGCGTAAATACCAAACACTGCTGTGTTCTTTCCTGCCATGATTAATTCTCCTTATGAGGAATTCGACTTGACTGCAATTCGGAAGCCTCGCACCGAAGGATCCGAAAATGGCGCTTGCCTAACTGCACTCCGGTTCAAACAGCAGTCGGGCGGACGGACAGCAAGTTAACGATGAGGACCACAAGGGCCACGACAAGTAGCAGATGAATCAGGCCTCCGGCCACATGCAGACTGAAGCCTAGCAGCCACATAATCAACAGAATTACAAAGACAGTCCAAAGCATCGCACGCCTCCTGGCTAAATCTTGATACTCGCCACGCTCACTACAGTCATTGTCGACCATATTCGTCAGCCGACACGATGCCAATCCGGTCATAGCCCTAAGGGCTTTGGGGAGACATCTGTAGCGTGCCCGATTCAGACGTGTAGGCAGGGACAGTTAGCACTGTGGATTCGCTGCAATGAGGTTGGAGCCAAGGAAGACGATCGTCTTGGTTCGGTTTCGAACCATCGTTGGTGGTGTTGCACCAAACGCTCGTCAACCTAGACGATCGGACTCTGCGGTCGAGTTTCCGCCCCGACGGGCAATTGGACTTGGATAATGTTGTTTTTTATTGCATAAACAACCAAGTCCCGGATCGAGTGCAGGCCGAGTTTTCGCATGATGTTGCTACGGTGCGTTTCGGCGGTTTTCGTGCTCAAGTTCAGCAGGGACGCTACTTCCTTCGAACTCTTTCCTTCGGCGATGAGCTGAACCACCTCGCGTTCACGAGGAGTCAACTTCGGCAGTTCCGGGACCACGCTGGCCGAGGCGTTTTGCCCCTTGTCGAGAAAGCCCGCCAATACCATGTCATTCACTCGCGGAGTGAAGAACATCCGGTTACGCTGCAAAGCTTCGACGGCTGCTACCAAATCCCGAGCCGCATCGGACTTGAGCACAAACCCGCGAGCGCCGGCGTCGAGTGCTTCGCGGATGACCTGGTCCGTATCGGTGATTGTGAGGACGATGACCTTGTAATGGGCATTTTGTCGACAAAGCTGGCGAGTCGCGTCCAGACCGTTGAGATTTGGCATTCCGACATCGAGAATTATCACGTCGGGTTTCAACTGCTTGGCTTTTTCGACCGCCTCTCGTCCGTCAACCGCCTCACCGCAGATTTCCCAATCTTCATGCGCCTGCAGAAGAGTGCACAAACCGCGACGGACCAGTTCATGATCGTCGGCGACCAGAATTCGTAGTTTCATCGGACACCTCCGAAGAATCCGCTCAAACTTTAGACGCTGCCCGGTGATCCAGTATGGTAAAAGTCTTATGCTGGCTCACGGCGGCGACGGCCGCTAACAAATCCCGCGCCGCGTTGGATTTCACAACATAACCCCGGGCTCCCGCATCCAGTGCCTCGCGCATCATTTGGGGAGAATCATGCTGCGTTACAATCAAAACCTCACATTCGGGAACACTCTTCCGGATACGACGACATGCTTCCAAACCATTCATCCTCGGCATCGTCACATCCAGGATGATCAGGTCAGGATGCAAACGGCACGCTTTCTCCACTGCCTCGACCCCATCTTCGGCTTCAGCAATAACTTCCCAGGTCGGATCCCCCACAAGAAGGGTCTTCAGGCCGTGCCTCACAATCGGATGATCGTCCGCAACCAGGATCCGAACCGTCATAGTCATTTTCGATCTAGAAATCCTGAGCGCCGCGGCAAATCGACCTTAAGGTACCTCGGGCCCGGTAATCATTGATATACAGGGAATCATGTACGCTCTGTGGAGCCGGACGGGGTGAGGGCAAGATTAGCCGTTTCGGGCATCGACCCCGAGTCTACGACAAGCACTTTCGTGCTAGTGCCGAGAATCGCTGACGACGTCGATTCCGAACCAGCCGGTGCGCTTTGCCGCAAAACTGTTCTTTCTGCGTTCCTGTCATTTAAGGCCTGAGACTCGCCATCCTGCGAGACCGGGAAGCTGAAGGGGATCACTACCTCAAGCAAGGTCCCCGGATTCGCGTTCATTAATCGTAATTGCCCGCCGAACTCCTGGGCTCGCTGTTTCATACCTCCCACGCCGACGCCCAGGCTGCCTGGCTGTAGCGCCGACACTGGCTCTGAGACTCCCTTCCCGTCATCGCGCACCATCACGACAATCCGGCCCTCTTCTTTAGTCAAGGTAATCCAAGCCTTGCGCGCGCCTGAGTGGCGAAATACGTTGGTCAGGGCCTCTTGAATGATGCGGAAGATCGCAGTCTCCAAATCCGCCGGGAGTCGCGGGAAATCGGCGGGCTGGATATCGAGCAGAGTCTCGATCCCGCTGCGTTTGGTCATGCCTTCCACAAACCACTGCAGGGCCGAGAGCAGCCCGACTTCATCCAGCAGCGGTGGATGCAAAAGATGAGACAGACTGCGAACTTGCTGAATGGCGCGATCGATAATGTCGCTAGCCTCATCGGCGGCGTGCTTTTTGGCTTGGGACGAGTTCTTTTGAACGATCGTCTCCAGCATCATCCTGGCCACGGCAAGTTCCTGCCCCAAGCCGTCATGCAATTCGCGCGCGATCCGGCGCCGCTCTTCATCCTGCATCGTCATGAGACGGGTTGACAAACGCCGCAGCGCAGCCGTTCTTTCATCGACCATTCTTTCCAATTCAGCTGTGCTCTGCCGCATGGACTGCTCCAGCAACTTGCTGCTGTGGATGTCGGCACAGATTCCGTACCATTTGATGACCCCACCGTCCAGGTCTCTGATCGGAACCGCGCGCGCGCGAAACCAGCGGTAACCTCCCTCTCGACCACGCAGACGATATTCTGATTCGTAGTTTTCGCCGGACTGGACGGAATGCATCCACTGCACCGCACTACGCTCCTTGTCTTCGGGATGCACGTACTCCAGCCAACCGAAGCCGTTCGCAGAACCCGCAGCAGCGCCCGTATATTCATAAAATCGGTCGCTGATGTAATCCCTGGCACCGTCCTCTCGCCGGCTGAAGATAATGTCCGGAGCCGTGTGCATGATGGCATCAAGCTCCTGATTCTTTCGCGCCAGCTCGAGATTGAGCCGCTGCAGCGCTGTTGCTCTCCTGTCTAATTCCTCCGTTCGTTCCGCAACCCGACGCTCCAGTTCAATATTCAGGGATTCCAGTTGATGAGTCTTGCGGTGAAGTTCGGCAAATACGCTCACCTTTGCCCGCAACAGTTCCGGAATAACGGGCACCGAAATATAGTCTACCGCTCCGCGCTGGTATCCCTTGAGCCGGTCCATGTCGGTGAGGTGCACGGCGGAGATAAAGATGATTGCTGTTCTACGAAAGCGCGGATGCTGGCTTATCATCTCCGCCAGCTCAAATCCATCTAGCTCCGGCATGCTGACGTCCATCAACACTACCGCGATATCGGTCTTGAGGAGATGTTGCAACGCCTCCCTGCCAGAAGTGACCTTGATCAGATTTTCGCCCAGTTCAGCTAGTATGACCTCATAGCTGAGCAGCTTTGCCGGTTGGTCATCCACCATTAAGATGTTGACCTTGTCCTTCGGACTCATTGATTCTCCTTTTCCGTCCCACTGCGGCTACACAGCGCCCGCGTACCGGACCTAGCGATGAAGCCACATACGAAGGGCCGAGAGCAGTTGCTCCGTGTTGACCGGTTTGGCCAAGTACTCGGATGCGCCTGCTTCGAGGCACTTCTCGCGATCGCCTTTCATCGCTTTGGCGGTCAAGGCAATAATTGGCAACCGCCGAAAACGAGGATTCTGTCGAATCACCTGCATCGTCTCGTATCCATCCATCTCTGGCATCATGATGTCCATCAAGACGATTGCCAGTTCTGGCGTTGACTCTAGAGTAGCGATCGCCTCGCGACCGGTTCCCGCGGTCAGAACGGCCATTCCACGACGCTCCAGCACACTACTCAAGGCGAAGATATTACGCACGTCGTCATCTACCACCAGTACCTTTTTCCCAATTAGTGCATCGTCGGAGCGGTGCAAACGGTCGAGCATCTTCTGCTTCTCTATTGGAAGATCGCTGACGACACGGTGCAGGAACAGCGCTGTCTCATCCAGCAACCGCTCCGGCGACTCAACCCCCTTGACTACAACGCTGCGCGCCAGCGTGTGCAGCCGCGCATCTTCCTCCGGCGAGAGTTCCTTTCCGGTGAATACTACGACTGGCACGTCGCTGAGCGATGGAGTATCCCGAAGGCGCTCCAAAACCTCGAATCCCGACATGTCGGGCAGGCGCAGATCCAGCACCACGCAGTCGAACGGTTCGTCCTCCAGGACAGCCAGCGCTTCGCGACCGGTTGTTGCAACCGAAACGTCGATGTCATCGTAACCCAGCAGTTCGCGGATACTAAGTTGCTCGGCGGGGTTATCTTCCACAACCAGCAGGCGTTTCCGGCGCGGTGCTACGTATTCCTTGATGCGAGCGAATGCCGCCTCCAGTCCTTCGGGCGTGGACGGCTTGGTTACGAAGGAGAATGCACCCCGAGTCAAACCGTGGTGCCGGTCCTCGTCCAGGGTCAACATTTGGATCGGGATGTGTCGCGTAGAGGGATCTTGTTTCAAATGGTTGAGCACGGTCCAGCCCAACATGTCGGGCAAAAAGACATCGAGAGACACGGCGGTGGGACGAAATTCACGGGCCAGCGCCAGAGCTTCCGCGCCACGTATCGCTACCAGGACTTTGAATCCTTTGTCATGCGATAGATCGCACAGCACACGGGCATAGTGCGGGTCATCCTCGACAATCAGCAAAACCGGGTCATCCGGCTGCAGATTTTCCCGATCATCCGGGACGTGTTCAACCGGATGCTCGGAGACGTTTACTGCAGACAGCTGAAGTGGTAACGCGGACGGGGAAGCGTGCCTATCCGTCTTGGCTGCGCCCGTGACCGACGGACCGAGATAGGTCTGCGGCAAGTACAAAGTGAAAGTGCTCCCTTTGCCGGGTGCGCTGCGTAACTGGATCTCGCCTCCCAACAAGCTAGCCAACTCGCGGCTGATCGCCAATCCCAGGCCGGTACCACCGTACTTTCGGCTGGTGCTGGCGTCAGCCTGCTGGAAAGCCTCAAAGATAATTCGCTGTTTCTCCTGAGGAATGCCAATTCCTGTATCCGAGACTTCGAAGGCTACCACTGATGCTGCACTTCCGAGGATCGGGTGCCCTTCGCTCCAGCCGCTGGTGGCCAGCGATACTGACAATTGAACACCCCCTTCTTCGGTGAATTTGAACGCGTTGGACAACAGATTCTTGAGCA
>JABCYV010000142.1 GCA_013290025.1 Acidobacteriota bacterium | reverse complement strand
TGTGGGACGCGGATGGCAACGAGTACATCGATTACATCGGCTCTTGGGGACCTCTGATCCTCGGCCATGCGGCACCCGCCGTGATTGAAGCCATCTTCAACGCGGCCTGCAATGGGACCAGCTTCGGTGCTTCCACGCCCGCTGAAGCCGATCTCGCTGAAATTATCCTGTCGGCATTTCCGGGCATGCAGAAAGTGCGCTTTGTCAACTCTGGTACGGAAGCCACCATGTCCGCTATCCGTCTGGCCCGGGCATCGACCAAGCGTAAGTACATCGTGAAGTTTGAAGGTTGTTATCACGGGCACGCGGATGCTCTGCTGGTCAAAGCCGGTTCTGGAGTAGCTACGCTCGGGATACCGGGATCGGCGGGCGTGCCGGAAGAATTCACGCAGTTCACACTAGCCTTGCCCTTCAATGATATCGACGCCGTTGAGCTGGCATTCTCCAAGTACAAACATCAGATTGCCTGCGTAATCGTCGAGCCGGTTGTGGGCAACATGGGGTGTGTTCCTGGCTCTGGCGGATATTTGGCTGCGCTGCGGCTGATCACTCAGCGCGAAAATGCGGTCCTCATCTTTGACGAAGTGATGACCGGATTCCGCCTGGCCTTCGGGGGAGCCCAGGAGCTCTACGGGATTCGCCCTGATCTGACGACAATGGGGAAGATTATCGGCGGTGGGCTGCCGGTCGGCGCTTATGGAGGCGCAAGCGAGATCATGGATCTGGTGGCGCCGCTCGGCCCCATGTATCAGGCTGGCACCTTATCGGGGAACCCCTTGGCCATGGCGGCAGGCCTGGCGACGTTGCGTCATCTGCAAGAGCACAAGCAAGAGATCTATCCTCGCCTGGATAAGCTTGCCGGAGAATTGGTTGAGGGAGTCGCCGCGGTCGCCCAGGAAGCGGGCGTACCCGTCTCTCCCAGTCGCGTAGGTTCGATGTTCACCTGGTTCTTCACCGCCGGCCCAGTGACCGATTGGAATTCAGCATCGAAGTCCGATACCGAAACCTTCGGCCGGTTCTTCCGAGCCATGCTGGACAACGGAGTTTATTTGCCGCCGTCGCAGTATGAAGCCGCATTCCTTAGCACAGCGCACACGGAACAGGATATTCAACAAACGATCGTGGCGGCAAAGAAGGCATTTGCCCTCGCTCGTGCGGGCTCAGCCGGTAACTGACGGCTGATGGCTGCCTGCTTTCTCCATCATCTCCGGAACGGTGAGGAACTCGTATCCTTCTGACTTATGGCGTGCGATGAGGTGGTCTGTTGCGATCACGGTTCGCGAACGGTCGGTTCCGAAAGCGTGATGACTGCCGTCATGTAGCAAAATCACATTGCCACCGTGGACGCCTCGCGTGACTTTGCGCTCAATGTGCTCCGCTGAGGTCGCGTCCCAGTCGTGGCCACTTGTGTTCCACATCACAGGCTGAAGTCCGAGTCCCCTAACCACTCGGAGGGTAATCGGTCTGCGCCCGCCAAAGGGTGGGCGGAACAAATTCGAATGCTCACCCACAGCTTCAGTAATCGCTTGATGGCACTGCAGGATTTCTTCCTTCACCTGGTTGGCAGACTTGAAAATTAATCTCGGATGAGTGAACGTGTGGTTTCCGATGACATGCCCAGATCGCAGTAACTCGCGAGCGATGTCCGGCCTCTGTTTTACATAACGGCCGATGAGAAAGAACGTCGCATTCACGCCGTGCTTTGCCAGGACCTCCAGCAGGCGGAGGGTATGAGGATCGTTAGGACCGTCGTCGTAGGTGAGCGCCAGTTGCTTCGTTCCAGGCTTTAATCCAGTAAAGGTCCGCCCGTACCACTGCCCTGTGGGTGCTGTCGACTGATATCCCGCGGCGGCGGCTGCTGCCGCTAGCGCGGCCGCACTCAGCAGAGGAACAAACATGGGAATGACGATTCTAACCGGGTTGCTGACTCGAGATTTCAGATTTTGCTGCGCCTGACGTCAATCTGAAATCTAAAATCTGCAATCTCCAATCATTTTGCCTGTTAACCTTTTCCTCAATTGCGTGCAGCCCGGTGCCGGGATATCCTGCCATGCGAAGCCCTCGATCCCATGGCCAATCTTTTTGAGCTGCCCCGCTACATTGCAGTGGAAGGTCCCATGCGAGTCGGTAAGAGCACGTTGGCGCGCGTGCTGGCCGAGCGCCTGAACGCCCAGCGCGTTATGGAGGCGGAGGACAACCCCTTTCTGCACTCCTTTTATCAGGGTGAGCCGGGAGCCGGTTTTCAGGCGCAGTTTGCTTTCCTGATTCGGCGCTTCGAGCAGCTTCACGCGCTCGACTTGGGCCCACGCTCGCAGAAAACGATCGTTAGCGACTTCATCTTCGAAAAAGACAAGCTTTTCGCCTGCCTGAACCTCACCGACCAGGAACTCGACACCTACAATCGCTATTACAACCACTTCCATGAGCAGCTTCCCACACCCGACCTGGTGATCTACCTGCAAGCCACTCCCGAGGTGCTAAAGAAGCGTCTGAAAAAAAAGAATGCGCCGGGAGAGAAAGCGATCAATGAAGATTATCTCGAGGAAGTGATCAAGGCCTACGAACACTTCTTCTTTCACTACACATCGTCAGACCTGCTGATCGTGAATACCTCGGAGATCGATTTCGTCGAGCGCAATGAGGACTTGCAGGAGCTTTTGCGGAAAGTCTCGGCTCCAATCAAGGGCACCCAGTATTTCCTGCCGCTTGGAAGCCGGGAAGCGGCCTCAGCGTAGGACTTGCGTGGGACAGCCGACCCCGGCTGTCCAGCGTAGTTCGACAGTCACACACCTGCGTGAGCGGCCCCCCGCTGCTCACATACGCTGGTTTCTCACTTGCAGGTTCGAGGTCAAGTTATTACAATTGTAATAACACAGGAGTACTTCATGGTTGAGCTCAAGGTCCGCAGGTTCGGCAATTCGCTGGGCGTGGTGTTGCCCAAGGAGGTCATCAACCGCCTGCGCACCGATGACGGCGAACGGCTGTTTCTGATTGAGGCGGCGGAGGGCGGTTACCGGCTTACGCCCTACGACCCGGCATTCGAGAAGAAGATGAAAAAGGCCGAGGAAATCATGGGCCGCTATCGCAACACACTGCGCGCCCTGGCAAAATGAAAAGAAACGAGCCGGTCTGGATCGAAGAGCCCGACGCCCTCGCGATTCACGACCGGCTTTTAGCTGACCATGGCGGGCTCGCAGGATTGCGCGATGAAGGGCTTCTGCAATCCGCTCTGGCGCGCCCCCGCCAACACCACGCATATGCCGACTCTCCGGAAGTAGTCGAGATGGCTGCCCTTTATACCGCTGGCCTTGTCCGCAACCATCCTTTTGTCGACGGCAACAAGCGAGCGGGACTCGTAGTCGGTATCCTGTTCCTGGAACTCAACGGCTTCAGATTCATCGCAAGCGAGGAGGACGCTACCCAGGCGGTTTTGAGCCTTGCGTCCGGTACGCTCGATGAGGCCGCATACACGGCTTGGCTGCGGACTTGCAAACGGACGAGGCGGTAGAACAGAGGAGCGGGAAATTCGAAGCCCATGCCAATCAATGTTTTCGTCCGCGCCGGCTCCCGAGCATGCGCGGATCGTATCGAAGCGGTTCGCGCGGATGCAGCACGATCTGCTGAAACTCCGGATGCCGCGGATTGATCAGCCAGTTATTCTCATTCACAGCCAGCGCCGAAGGCACTAACAACACACAGCTCTCTGCTCTTTTCACGAAGTCATCGCCAATCTTTGCGATGTCCGGAGGGGCGGGAGTTTCTCGCCAATGCGCCGGCAGCTCGTTGGCTTTCACCCGTTCGCGGGAGACGCTTTCAGGGACATCCGCCGTGGCCAGAACAAGGTCGTCCGGAGGGTCGTCGGGATCAAGGTGAACAAAATATTCCAACATGGCCAGCGACTGGTGTTCAGAGGCATAAGCCAGGCGCGTTCCCAGGCTTGACCATCGCCCGCCGTATCGATACGAGCCTTCTCCGTCGAATGGCGTGCGAGCATAGGCAGCCCGCAGCACGCGAAAGACTCGGGTCAACTAATCCCGCCGTAGGCGATGCGGCCGAGAAGGTTTTCCACTTGGCGCGCACCCAGTTCGGTGTCAATCGCCGCGATAGGCGCCAGCCCACCCAAAGCATGGTTAGCGCGCTTAAGCCACCGGTTGGCACGAGCCTCGTCCCCGAGGGTCTCGCGAGCCAACGCCAGCAATCGCGCCATGCGGTAGAGGCGGTCCGATTCAAACCGGGCAAGCCGCCCGCGCCGCCGCCGTTGCAAACTGCGAGTGGAGAGATCCAGGGCGTGGGCCAACTCTTTCAGGGTCAAGCCCGAGGCCCGCATGAGTTCTTCGAGTACAGCGTGGGGAAACCCTTCCCGGATCGCCTCCCGCATATCGCGGTCGCTTGCGAGAGCCCGCCCCAAGGCGCGCTCCCCGCCCAGTTCTCGTAACACAGCACGGAATTCACTCGCCATTTGTCATCTATTATAGCGCCAAATGGCATGCGAGGACAAGGCCTGCTCTGCGGCGGAGCTCTCTGTGCCTTTTGGTAGTCAGCCCTCTCCACAAATTAGGAAATAACCACGAAGGACACAAAGTTACACAAAGGAAAGGTGATACTGCCAAATGTCAGATAATCCTCGACCAACGATCTCTCTGCGCCTAGAATACCCCCAGTATCATCCAAGGGTGCATACAGGCTCTATCCGCTGAGCGGAGGGGCACTGGAGGACATCGTGAGTCACACGCCAATTGGCGAACCTCGCCAAAGGATCACCGTCGCTTCTCTTCGAGAAAAGAAACTACACCATGAACCCATCACTTGTCTGACCGCGTACGACTATTCCGGCGCGCGTCTGGTCGACGAGGCAGCAATCGACATAGTTCTGGTCGGCGACTCGCTCGCCCAGACCATGCTGGGCTACGAGAACACCCTCTCCATCACGATGGAAGAAATGCTGCACCATGCGCGGGCCGTCAGGCGCGGGGTGAAAAATGCGCTGCTGGTCGTGGACATGCCTTATGGCTCCTATCATCTGGGTCCGGACGAGGCTGTGCGCAACGCGGCGACATTCATGAAAGAGGCGGGAGTGGAAGTGGTGAAGATTGAAGGCGGCGAAAAGCGCGCCGATTTGATCCGCCGCATCATCGACGCCGAAATTCCCGTGGCTGGCCACATCGGCCTGACGCCGCAGTCGGTGAACGTAATGAGCGGTTACAAAGTCCAGGGCAAATCGCTGACTGCGATCGAACAACTCATGCGTGACGCTGTGGCGCTCGACCGTGCTGGTGTAGCCTTCATTGTTCTTGAAGGTATCCCGCGTGAAGTAGCCGCCATGATCACGGCGGAAGTCGAGACACCCACAATCGGCATCGGCGCTGGACCCGACTGCGATGGGCAGGTTCTTGTATTTCACGACATTTTGAACCTGGTCTTTGCTCCACCCGCCAAGTTCGTTCGCCGCTATGGCGATGCTGCCGCACTCATCAGCCATGCGGCGCAGCAGTTCCGCACGGACGTGATTTCACATCAATACCCGTCTGATAGCGAGTCTTATCACCTTCCGAAGGAAACGCGTGTCGCCCTGGAAACGGTGCTGGACCGCAAGCGGGCGATGCGGCGTTGAGAGGTCTGAGTGGCCAGGCTGAGCCCAGCCCCAGGGTTCGGTCAGGGCCCGTCTTAAGAATTTCCTGTCTTCATGAATGTCATTCGCACGATCCATGAAATGCGGTCCGCTTCTCGCGCGGCCCGCGTCGCCGGTAAATGTTTGGGCCTCGTCCCCACCATGGGTGCCCTTCACGAAGGTCATCTCTCGCTGGTGCGCGCAGCCAAGGAGCAATGCGACGCTGTGGCCGTCTCGATCTTCGTAAATCCTCTTCAGTTTGGACCAAAGGAGGATTTTGCAAAGTATCCGCGTACCTTCGAGCGCGATTGCGAACTGCTGGAAAAAGAAGCCGTGGATTTTCTCTTCGCGCCTGCCGCGGAAGAAATGTTTCCCCCGAGAGCGGTCACTTACGTCACGGTGGAGGGTCTTAGCGAAAAGCTCTGCGGCCGCTCTCGCCCCGGACACTTTCGTGGAGTAACTACGGTGGTTTCGAAACTCTTCCACATCGTGGAACCAGATGCCGCCTTCTTCGGACAAAAAGACGCAGCCCAGGCTACGATCATCCGTCGCATGGTTCGTGATCTCAACTTCCCGGTTGAAATCGTGGTCGGCCCTATCGTGCGCGAGCCCGATGGACTGGCCATGAGTTCACGTAACGCATACCTTGGCCCACAACAACGCAGGGCGGCGCTAGTGTTATTCCGGGCCCTTACCGAAGTGCGGAACCGGTTCGACCAAGGGGAAAGGAACGCCGGGAAGTTGATTGCGGCGGGCAAGCAGGAGTTCAGAACGGAGCCCGCCGTCCGCCTGGACTATTTGGAAATTGTCGATCCGGAGACGCTGGAACCGCGGCTGAGTGTTTCGGATAGGTCGCTAATAGCTGTGGCGGGGTTCGTCGGTTCAACCCGCCTGATCGACAACATTACGCTTCCAGGGTAGCTCTCTCCTCGCAAAGCCCAGCTCCTCAAGCACGAGAAATGAACTCGTTCCCCGCAATCAAGAACCGGAGCGGACGCTTGGCGGCCTTCGTAATCCCGATCCGGACAGTCTTCCGAACTCGCGGAGACGGGTAGCTATCGTCTGTAATGAACAGATCTGAGTCAGCACGGGTCAGATCTTTGGCGTTGTCTCGCAGTCTCGTGATTCCAAACGCCTCAGCCAAGCGGCCCGGCCCGCTGGTGAGTTGCCGCAGATCGCGAGTGTTGCTTGGTGTCCCGTCGAGAAAGATCCCCCTCGCCCGCGCCATTTCCTTGATCCCAAGTAACGGTTCCAGCGCGCGGAACAGCACGCCACCGGCCTCTCCATCAGGCAAACAAGAGACGTTAAAGCAATAGTGATTGCCGTAAATGAAGTAGACGTAGGAGTGGCCGGCAGGACCGAATAGTACGGCGTTGCGCAGTGTACGTCCGGCAGCGGAATGCGCGGCTGGATCATTCAATCCCAGGTAGGCTTCGACTTCCACGATCCTCCCGGATAGAAGTTTTTTGCCTTCTCGCCGTACCAGCACTTTGCCCAGCAGCTCACGGCTTACAATTCGCGGATCGCGAGCATAAAAGTCTCGTGGCAGCGGCGTGCTGAGCTTGCCTTCCATCCTCATGAATCTTGTCGTGCCCATCGTTTGAAACACAACAAATCCCAGCGAAGACCACGATGGTCCACTGTACTTTCGGAACGGGGTCCGGCTGCGAAGTCCCTGCTATTCTAAGCCGCAAAACGCCACTCAAAGTTGTTCACGACGAATCAATCTTAAAGGAGTATTTATGCTCGGGAGATCCCTGAAGATCGCTTCAATTCTATTGCTGCTGGGCATGGTCGCGGCAGCGGAAACCATTCCGGCTGGCACTCACTTCACCGTTCGTACGGACTCGCAGATCAGTTCCGGAACCGCAAAGACGGGCGAAAGCTTTAACGCCAACTTAGCCAATGACCTGATCGTCAATGGCAAGGTGCTGGCCAAGGCAGGCGCGCCGGCAAGGGGCAAAGTGACCTACGCCAAATCCAGCGGCCGTTTGCACGATCCGGGGGAGCTGACACTGCGGCTTACTTCGGTAGAGATCAATGGCAAGATGATCCCAATCTCAACCAGCGGCTTCCATGCCAAGGGCAAGAGCCACACCAAAAGTAACGTTACCAAGATCGGCGGCGGCGCGGCAGCCGGCGCGCTCATTGGCGCTCTCGCCGGAGGCGGCAAGGGTGCAGCGATCGGGGCCGGTGTGGGTGCAGGCGCCGGTACGGGTGTAGCGGCCGCCACCGGAAAAGAAGAGGCCGTAGTACACGCCGAGACCGCTTTGACGTTTGCGACGATGACAGCAGCCAAGGTAAAGTAGTCAAACCTGTGGGGGGCGGGTTGACGACCCGCCCCGCACGGCTCACGGGCCCCAGCTACCTACGCCGCACCCTTCTGAGCTTGTTTTAGATACGCCAGCACCTCTTCCGCATGCCCTTCCGGCTTCACTTTTTGGAAGATGTGCTTGATCTTTCCGTCCGGCCCGATAATAAACGTCGTACGCGCCACGCCCATCACTTTCTTGCCATACATGTTCTTTTCCTGAATCACGCCAAAGGCATTGCCCACTTTCTTGTCAGCGTCGCCCAGCAGGGTGAAGGGAAGGCTGTACTTTTCCTCGAACTTCTTCTGCGCCTTGGGCTGGTCGGGAGAGATGCCCAAGATCACCGCGCCGGTATTCTGAATCTTGCGGTAGGAGTCGCGGAACTCGCAGGCTTCGACGGTGCAGCCCGGAGTATCCGCCCGAGGATAGAAATAGAGAACAACGTATTTTCCACGAAAGTCCTTCAGCGAAATCTCTTTACCATTCTGATCAGGCAAAGTGAACTCGGGGGCTTTATCATTGATATTAACGTTAAGAGAATCCATGGTCATGTCTCCTGTCAGTTCAACGTTATATCGCACTGCCCGGTGGGTAGTCATCCTGGCTGGCTTGTCTTTAATTCCATTTCAAATTCTCCCTGGTCAGCTCGCTCGTCGTGAAGCCGCGCCCCGCGGACCCCGCGCCCTGGGACTAGTCGAATTGGCTGCCAATGGCAAGGCCCACCTTATCCCAGTTGTAATTATGGACGAGGGCAGGTTCTACGATGCCAGCGCCTACAAAGCTTCGCCCGTGCCGATGGCGCTGGAGTGGGGCACAGTCTATGAGGCAGTGCGAACGGGCGTCTCCCAAGGATTATTCACCGTATCCGCTGCCTTTCGCGGGAAGAACACATGGATTGGCGACGGTAAATGGCAGTCCGCATCCGAGATTGCCGCAGCGGCGGCCAAGAAACCGGCAGTAGCGTCAAAGCCGCCTGAGGATAAGGACACTCCTCCGCTGTTGCGGCGCTCAACTTCCGATAAACCGAAGTCTCCAGAGCCACCGTCACCTCAGGCGACCCCCCAATCCACATCCACTGCGACTCCCCCACCGGCTTCGGCCCCAAGTTCGCCAGCATCCTCGGCTCCCGCACCCACGCCTTCCACCCCAACCGCCTCCGACCCTTTTGAAAATGATCCCAACCGGCCAATGCTGCGTCGCGGGAAACCAGCTCCTCGGCCGGCCGACCAAGACTTCGGCACATCGCCCGCCAAGACACCGCCACCCGCCCTTACCGGCTCGGTCCAACTCATTCCCGCAATCTCGGATGCTGCTGGCCCCGAGCCGCGTCCTTATGCCTACAGCCTCAAACCGGAAGAGGAGGAGAAGTTCCGCACTCGCATGCTGGCGTTAGCTGGGGAGGAAGTCCGCGTCCGGTCGCGGCAGTTAGCTGCTGAGATCGTCGGAGCGCCGACCTCAGCCACGAATTCGTCACGTTCGGGAAAGGCCGCCGCTGCCAAGGGTCCGCAGCCTACGTTCGACAACATGCAACTGCGAGTATTTGATCTCTCCAACAGCAACGAGCCAGTCCTGGTTCTGACGACGCAAGCCCGCATGCCGGAAGCCGCGAAGGCAGCCAAGTCCGATCTCCAGTATTACGTCACTGTAGTGGCTCGGAACGATCTCTATGGCGAGCTTCACAAAGCTTTCTCCAACGTGACCGATAGCCAGCACTTGGACGTCTCGCCGCGATTTGATCTGATCGATGCCGTGGATGTTGACGGTGACGGACGCGGCGAGCTGCTGTTTCGTCAAAACTCGGACGCAGGCACCGCCTTCGTTGTCTACCGCGTCATTGGAGATCGGTTGTGGCCACTATTTCAGGGGACGCCCGGACAGGGAATCATTAACTGACTTTACCTCTGGGTCATCACCAGCTCGCCGTTCTCTACCTTAATGCCACCCACATTGTCCGGCAGCTTCATCCGGTCGCGCTGTTCAGTGAGCCGCTTTTGCAGGCTGTCGTTCACCAGGGACACCGGAACATTCAGATCACCAACTTTGAATTCAGTGGGATCAAATGTCGCGTACCCATCCTTGGATCCTAAATGTCCCGCTAGCGTCACCCACACATCCTTGCCCGCGATCTGGGTCAGAAACTGGCCGTGGGCGACATCGCCTTCGAAACTAACCTGATAATCCTTAATCTCAGGCTGTCCCGCCCCAAGCATGGCATCTGGAGAAGACGGACTACTATTCGGAACGCCGGCCACAGGCTGGCCGGCGGCGGGAATCGTCCCCACGGCCTGCGCGATAGCGGCGCTGACCTCATCGGCGTTGATACGAACTTCAGCGGGAGGCTGGCCCGCTTCCTTCGGCTTCTCTAACTGCTGCACCTTTTCCTGAAACGATTGCGCATTGGCCACTGCCGCAGCCGGCGCTTGCGGCTGCGCTACCGGCGCCGGCTTCTTCAATACCAGGCACAACGCCAGCAGCGACGTGACCAAAGTGGCCACGCTGATGATGCGATCCCATTTCCATTTCATTGCTTTGTCTCCGCCTGCCGCACTTCGGCTACAGACATGTTACCGGGAGGCGCTTGGGGTCTCACGTAACCGAAGTCATTGACCACAGGGCAACTCATTGCCAGCCAAGCCCTTCGGCTGCCCAAGGGCCTGTCCCGAACTCAGTCCGTCAAGGGTGTCTGGCGCCTGGCAGTCGAAAAGGCGTGTGGTCCGACGGGTAGTGTCTTAAATGGCGTGTTGCTAAGTCTCAAGGATACCGACAGGCACGGGGAAGAAGCATAAGAAAAATGACGACTAACAAGGCGAAAAACGGATAGACAACCCATTCGTGCTTTGCAAGGGCTAGCTTGAATTTAGGCCAAAAGTCTAGTTTGCGGCTCTGGAACAGCAACCAGTTCTTCAAGACGCCAAATGTGATCAGCAATTCCGGCCTCCATTGCGGGTGTGACACGAAGGGACGCATGAACACGGCAGAAATTATAGTACGCGAAATGCAGGGCGGCGGCGGCTTTGAGATGCGACAGCTTCTTGCTGTAAGCATTGGTCAACCGCGTAAACCTGCGAAGCTGCATTCTGAGGGTGAGGTTCTGCCGTTCGACAAACGATGTAGAGATGTGCTTCGGGTCGGGATTACCGCTCCGCACTTTGGATATAACCTCCGTGATCGTTCCTGGGGAGTACCGCTCATTCCCAAACTGGCCGTAGTCGCCGTACAGCTTCGTCAATTGAGCGAAGTCAGCGTCACCAGCAAAGGATTCCTCGACAGCTTTGCGGTAGAAGATGTACGCATCGGTGGTCAACTGTACGCGGTGATCGCCGAGTCGGTGATACAAATCCAGCATGAATGCTTGCGTGTTAGCACTGGAACGTTTGCCGACAAGGTACGAAGGAATGAGTTTCGTCTCGGCATCGAGCGCGACGAAAATCCACTGGTCGCCAAAGTCTGCCGGGTCGTCTTTTCTAACTTGTTTTTGCTTCTTCATCAGAAAGCCCCAAATTTCGTCACACTGAATGCGACGGCAGGGCAATTGGCGCATCTTTTCGTGCATCACTTTCTCGCTGCGCTGGCCAGCCAAAAGCAACAGCCGCATGATGGTGTTCCGGTTGAGTCCGGTGAGCCGCTCCGTAGAGCGAATCGAGCAGCCCTCAAGCAAGCACTGGATTGCACGTGCCGCTACGTCGGGCTTTGCCAGCATCGTGTCTCGCGTCAACCTGTCGTGGGGTTCGCAGAACGTGGATTGGCAGGAAGTGCAGCGCCAGCGCTGGATTCGGCGCTTACCAAAATATCCAAACTTTTTGCAGGAGTGGTGCTGGCATCTGATGCAGGTCATGGCTTTTCTCCGCTTGATTTCTGCGGGAAAAAGCCACATACTCACTTTGGGTCTGGAGTGCGGCTTAACCCGCGCTTTGGATTAGCCCCGACTCCTGTTCAAGCAGAAGCCGGGGCGCTGATTGTTAAGGGTTACCCGTTAGGGTGGAACAACGGTTATTTCCACCGTTGGACCGTTAGCAGTGAAGCGAATAATGATTACGACTTTCACTGTTTTCCACCTTTCTCTCGCGCAGTGTCGCATGCACTGCGCGATTTGTATTTGACTTCAAAATCATTTATTCCCATCTCGAATTTGTTTGTCGAGTTTGTGGTGCCCAAGCTTCGGCTTGAAATCCGGTGCCGCCACTATGTTAGGAACTGCAGCATACTTTCCCGGCTCAGGTTCCCAGAGCTGGCGATTCTTTGTGAGTCTCTTGAGCGCGCTGTAAATCACGGCAAGGGGATTCTGGTACCGACTCAGGTCGTGACCAATAAGGGCAAGCTGATTTCTTACGTCCGAAGCGCTCATGAGAACACCGGCAGTCCGCACGACGGTCAGAACCAGCTCCTGAAACCCGATCACATCGGGTTGAGCATCCTGTTGCTGGTTCTTGAGCATTGTGATTGCCAACGATTTCACGAGCTGTTCAAGCCGAGCGACTTCCATTGTCCAATGATCACGCTGCCGGACGGCGGACAGGAGCTCTTCTCGGGCGGCATTCAACGCATCGTTGTATACATATGCCATATACGGAGAGTTTATGCAACTGCATACTAAAAGTCAAGCTAATTCTACAAAGAAAGGGGCTATACAGCCTAGAACTTGGGATGAGGCGATAGTGGAGGCAAAGCGTAAACTGCAAAGCACATTGACTAGGGCAAAACGACTTGAGGCTGCGATTCGGACCTTCACGGCTCACAAGGAACGCGGTTTGGCCTGGCCTGGAACGCAATCCGATGCCCACGATTAAGCTCGGCAACACAGTGTTTAAGACACTACCGGTCCGACGGCAAACGTATTTCATCCCGTCCATCGCAGGTATAATGGTCGGCCTCACCATGGCACTGACTTCTGGCACCAAAATTGGGCCGTACGAAATTGTGTCCCTGCTAGGCGCGGGCGGAATG
>JABCYV010000141.1 GCA_013290025.1 Acidobacteriota bacterium | reverse complement strand
AACGTCATACGGCAGGCCACCATGCTGGCCTATGTTGACAACTTCTGGTTGCTGGGAGTAGCTATTTTAGTGATGATTCCACTCCCGTTTCTGATGAAGCGGCCGCGGAAGGGCGGCGAAATCGCTGTTCACTAGAGAGATAGCAAATGTATCGCATCATCACCGTCGAGCGCGAATTCGGAAGCGGGGCAGCCCAAATCGCTTGCGAAATGGCAAAGCGACTGGGCTGGAAGTTGTGGGACCATGCCCTGGCCGAAGAAATCGCCAAGCTGGCCAAGGTGGATTGTTCCGCTGTGGAGCATCGCGAAGAACGCATGGACAGTACCTTTCACCGTCTGGCCAAAGTATTCTGGCGCGGCAGCTATGAGCGCAGCATGACAATGAGCGGGCCCGAAATCTTCGATGCCGATTGCATGGTCGAAATTGGCCAGCAGGTGATGGAGAAGGCTGCTGCGGCCGGCAATTGCGTGATTGTTGGACGGGGGGCGCCGTATTTCCTCCGGGACCGGGCCGATAGGTTTTCCGTTTTTCTGTATGCGCCGCGCGTGGAGAAGATCCGGCGTCTGCGCGAATTGGGCAAGAGTCAGAAGGAAGCGGAAGAGTTAGTCGACACTGTGGACCGTGACCGCATGGAATTCGTGAGGCATTATTTCGGCGCCGATTGGCCCACCCGCTGCCTGTATCACATGATGATCAATACCGCGATCGGGGACGAGAATGTGATCTCCACAATCCTCGAGACTATGCATAGGCTCGAAGCAAAACCCGCCATGGTTTAATGAACCTCGCCGAGATCGGCCTATCAGGCGTTGGATTACCCTTTAGTAACTATCCGTATGCACCTTTTTCGTTGCACTTTAATACTGCTGAAATATCTTCGGACTATCATCCAAGAAGAAGGCTCTGCGGAGGAGTGGGAGATGCCGTCGCCTCGGATTCCACGGTTCGCTCTACCGCTGCAGGTAGCGGCTGTTTGCTACCGGCGACAGGGGCAGTCGGTGGAATTCCTGCTGGTCAATACGAACGGCGGCAGCAAGTGGACCTTTCCCAAGGGCGATCCCGAGCCGTCTCTCTCACACAGCAAGGCGGCGGAACGCGAGGCCTGGGAAGAAGCTGGGGTTCGCGGCCAGATCGACCCGCGGCACTTTCATCTCTATATCCATTCCAAGGGCGTCTTCTGGAAGCCTCCTGGAGTGCGGGAGTTCGTGGTTAAAGCTTTCCTGCTTGAGGTAGAGCGGAACGGGCCTGCGTCCGAGCCGATGCGAAACCCAACCTGGTTTACAGCCGACGAAGCCAAGAAGATTCTGGCCAAAGGACGCGAGGTCAAGTACGCTCGGGAACTGCAAGCTGTGATTGACCGGGCGCTGGAACAGATTGGCGCGACCAAGGTTTTGGCCGCACGGTAAGAATCCTAAAATTTGTAGCGCACATCGCGGTCGCTGTCGCGCGGCAGCACTCCCTGCGTTTGTCATGCTGAGTGGAGTTTGTACGGTCGCTTGCGACGGTACAAGCGGAGTCGAAGCATCCCTGTTCCGCTCCCGCTTTCATTGCGGCGAAATGTTGAAGAACCATCTGACAAGTAAGACGAACCGGACACGCGAGCGGCGAATTCTCCCTCACCGGCTAAAGCCTAACGGCAGGACAAGCTTCGTTCACGATGACAACACCGGATCCATCCTTCATCAAAGCGCCTGTCTCATGAGACGATTGAAGTAGTCTCATGATCCAGCTCTCATCCGCCGGAAAGCGTTACGGCCACAAGCTCCTGTTTGAAGGAGCTGATTGGATGATTACGCCTCGAGACCGGGTCGGTCTGGTTGGTGCCAACGGTACCGGCAAATCCACGCTGATGAAGATTCTGGCGGGGCTCGAGACCCTCGACTATGGCTCGATCAGCACAGCCAAAGGCGTCAGCGCAGGCTACCTTCCGCAGGATGGGCTCACGCTTTCCGGGCGCACGGTGTTCGCCGAGTGCATGTCAGTCTTCTCTGAACTGCGGGGCCTGGAACAGGAGATGGAAGACCTGACCGGGCGCATGTCAGAGCTCGATCACTCGTCTCAGGAGTACTCGCAGGTCGCTGAACGATACCATCGCATCGAGCACGAATTTCGCACTCGCGATGGATACGCGATCGAGGCGCAGGTTGGCACGGTGCTTTCAGGGCTCGGGTTCCGAAAAGAGGACTGGAACCGTCAAACGGAAGAATTTTCCGGGGGCTGGCAGATGCGGCTGGCCCTCGCCAAGCTTCTACTGCAACGGCCGAACCTTTTGCTGCTGGACGAACCAACGAATCATCTCGACCTCGAGGCCCGCAACTGGCTGGAAGAGTATCTCGGCGACTATCCCTACGCTTTTGTTTTGATCTCGCACGACCGGTACTTTCTCGATGTAACCATCAACAAGATTGTCGAGATCTGGAATAAGCGGATTCATCTCTACAGCGGCAATTACGAGAAGTATCTCGGCCAGAAGACGCAGAGATTAGAGCAGCTCGAAGCGGCTTATCGCAATCAGCGCGAGCGCATCGAGCAGCTGGAAGTTTTCATCAACCGCTTTCGATATCAGGCGACCAAGGCTAAGCAGGTGCAGAGCCGCATCAAGGAACTGGAAAGGATGGAGCGGATCGAGCTACCCGAAGAGGAGAAGACGATTCACTTCTCTTTTCCGCAGCCCAAGCCCAGTGGACGGATTGTGGCTGAGTTCCAAGGCGTCGCCAAGGCTTACGGCGAAAAGCAAGTGTTCAGCGACGTCAGCTTCATGATCGAGCGCGGCGACCGGATTGCCCTGGTCGGCGTAAATGGTGCGGGAAAATCAACCCTGATCAAGCTGCTCGCGGAACAAGAGCCGCTGAGCGGCGGCGAATATCGCCTTGGGCACAATGCTCAGCCCGACTACTTTGCTCAGGACCAATACAAAGAACTCGACCCGGACGCGCGCATTCTGGACGATTTGGGCGGGCTCTCTCCGCGCTCCACGCAAACTGAGCTGCGCAGCCTGCTGGGTTGCTTTCTGTTCTCGGCGGACGACGTCTTCAAGCGAATTGGCGTGCTCTCTGGAGGTGAGCGCAATCGATATGCCTTGCTGCGCATGCTGCTACGTCCTGCAAATTTTCTACTGCTGGACGAGCCTACGAACCATCTCGATATGCGCGCCAAGGACGTCCTGTTAAAAGCGCTGACCGACTACACCGGGACTGTGGTTTTCGTCTCTCACGATCGCTACTTCATCGACAAGCTGGCCACGCGCGTCTTCGAGGTCGGGGACGGGCGCGTTGAGGTCTATCCCGGTAATTACGAGGACTATCGCTGGAGGAAGGAGGGTGGCGCGGCCCGATTGCAGGAAGCAGTTGCTTTCTCGGCAAAAACGCAGCCGGCAAATGGCAACGCTGCGGCCGTCGCCGTGGAATCGGAAGACTCAAAGGCCAAGCGCTTGAACCCCATCAAGCGCAAACAGATGGAGGAGCGGGTCCGCGAGCTCGAAGCAGAAATCAATCGGCTGGAAGGCGCCATCGCTGGCTGCGAAGCTTCGCTGCAAACATTCGTCAGCGCTGAGGAGACTCAGCGCATTACACAGGAGTTAGCGGCGCGCAAAGTTGAACTGCAGAGCCGGCTGGCAGAGTGGGAAGGACTCGGGCAGGCATTGCAGACTTAGCCTTCAATCGGACCAGCGTTTGGGCTCACGATCCCAGCGGTGATTTCTCAACTCCTGCAGCAGGGCCACATCCAACGGACCGGCGTCGCTCACCGCAATATTCTGCCGCACATGATCCGGCTTTCTCATGCCGATAATGGTAGTGCTGACGGTAGGATTCGAGAGCACAAAACGCAGCGCCATCTGCGGGAGCGTGATCGAGGGGGGAAGCACGCTCTTCAGCTTCTCCACACGAGCCAGAGTCTTGGCGAGGTTCGCAGGGCCAAAGTATCTGGAGCGCCAGTCGTCAGCGGGGAAACTTGTTTCTAGCGTCATTTTTCCGCCCAGGCTGCCCTCATCGAGCGGCACACGGGCGATGATCCCGATATTCAACTCCCGGCAAAGCGGGAAGAGTTTGTCCTCCGGCGCTTGATCAAAGATGTTGTAAATCACTTGTACCACATCGACGAGCCCGGTCCGCAGGGCTCTAAGACCATTTTCCGGCTGCCAGCGATTGAGGCTTAGGCCGAAGGAGCGGATCATCCCGTCCTTTTTGAGCTTTTCGACAGTCTGGCGGAACTCAGGTTCCTCGGTCCAACTGTCATCCCAGACATGAAATTGCAGGACGTCAATGGACTCCATGCCGAGCTTGCCGCGGATGAGGTCCGCATGTCTGAAAACGTGGGCCGAAGGAAAGACATCGCGATACTTGTCCCGCGGGGACGCCGGCCACTTCTGATTCAGCGGCGGAATCTTGGAAGCGGCGTACAAGCGCTTGCCGCGGTTCCGGGACAATATTTTGCCTAGCAAACCATCACTCTTGCCGTCACCGTACGCCCAGGCGGTATCGAAGAAGTTGCAGCCAAGATCCACCGCCATTTGCAAGGCTGCCAGAGATTCGCGGTCATCAGAACCACCCCAGCCACTCATGCCCCAGAGTCCGTGGGCGATATCGCTTACCTCAAATCCGGCGCGGCCAAGCTTGCGGTATTTCATTGATTCTCCTCGGTTGAGTCAGTGGTGACCGGCGTATTGACAAAAACGCGTTCGTTCAATGGTAGCAGTCAGATGGACTCGTTCTTCCGTAACCTCCTCCATTCCTCAATGCCGTGCGATATTCAGCTTGGCCAGTAGTCAACGACTAGATAGAAGACCCGCCGCATGCGGCAACATCAGCACTGCCCGCCGCACGGAAGCTAAGAAAGGCCGGAAAACCGATGTTGCAGCCAACAGACCATCACTCTCCGAAACCGCAGTTCTCCTCGAATCCCAATTTCACCCCGGCCAAGACGACAAGTGCTCCCGTGGAGCAGGCCACGATCGGCCGTTCGCTGGTCATCAAGGGCGAAGTCAGCGGCGCGGAATCGCTTTACGTCGACGGCCGGATCGAGGGCACCATTAGTCTTGCCGACAATCGCGTAACCGTTGGACGTAACGGCAGCGTCACGGCCAACATTAGCGCCCGCGAAGTTGTGATTATGGGCAAGGTGCACGGCAACATTCAGTGCACTGATCGCCTGGACATCCGCAGCGAGGGTTCGCTGACCGGGGATGTCGTCACCCAGCGCATCAGCGTCGAGGACGGAGCCGTGCTGAAGGGCAGCGTGCAAGTCCGGGCCGCCGACCATAAGAACGAAAAGGCGCAACACCCGGCTCAGGCTAAAGCCGCGCCGGCCGAACCAGCGAAGTCAACTACCACAGAACAGCCCAAGGTAGCGGCAGCAACTGCGGGCAACGCCTAATACATTCGAGCCAGCACCAAAGGCACGGCTTCGGCCGTGCCTTATTTCTTTTCTTCCGGCTTTAAATCCAGCGCGGCCGAGTTCATGCAGTAGCGCAGACCGGTTGGCTCTGGGCCGTCCTCGAAGACATGTCCCAGATGGGCGTTGCAACTTGCGCAACGTGCCTCCGTCCGAACCATCCCGTAAGTGCTGTCTTCGTGAGTGGCTACGGCGGCTTGGTCCAATGGCTGCCAGAAGCTCGGCCAGCCCGTCCCAGAGTCAAACTTAGTTTCTGAACTGAACAGCGGCTTCCCACAACACACGCAGGCATAGGTGCCGTCGTCTTTCGTCTTCCAGTATTTGCCGGTGAATGCCGGCTCCGTTCCCGCTTTGCGGGTCACCTGGTATTGCTCAGGTGACAACTGCTTGCGCCATTCCTCGTCGCTCTTTGCGACGTCAGGTTTTGTGGTTTTTTCTTTTACGGAAAGCTCAGTATCCTTCAGTGTCATAAGATTCCCTTGTGTGTTTGGATGCTGATTCGACCAGAAAGTAACAACAGCTGGCACTTTGATCTCTCAGATTTCAATAATCATTTCTTCCAACCGCGTGGGATAACTGTTCATGACCTCGCCTTTATCCTTGCGGACGATCACCGTGTCGGAGTGGCGGAAGCCGCCCCAATCAGGATCATAAACGCCCGGCTCGCAACTGAAGGTCATGCCCCCTTTCAGGACGGTCTTGTCGCCCTCGGCAATCCACGGCGCCTCATGTCCATCGAGTCCAATGCCGTGACCGGTACGATGTTTCAGGAACCTCTCGAAACCGGCTTTGCGAATCTGGTCTAGACTCTTTTTGTCGACCTCTTCCGCTACCGCTCCTTCCTTCATGTTTTCCACGCCAGTATCATGCGCCGCCAGCATGGCGTCATACAGTCGCTTGGCGTGATCGCTCGGCTTGCCCACAGAGAAAGAGCGCTCACACTCCACGTTGTATCCGCCAACCTGCGCTCCGAAGCTCAAGATCAGCGCATCGCCGGACTTTAGCCGGTCTTTGCTGGGGACGGCATGGGGAAATGCAGAGCGCTTACCGAACGGGACTAGGCCGCCGAAAGGCGGTTCTATACCCACGCCCACTACATCGATCAGTTCTTTTGACATTTTGTCGGCGACTGCGTCGGCGGTCGCTTTCAGGATTTGGTCTTCGGTCACACTGCCGCTGCGCTGCACAAAGTCGCGGCCGGCTTGTACCGTGAAATCGGCAAAATACATTGCCCGCCGCATGACGCGTAATTCGTCTTCATCCTTCACCCAGCGCATGTTTTCGACGAGGTCCCCCGCATCCACAATCGTGGCCTTGGGAGCACCGAGTTTCATCTGCTGCATACGGCCGGGCGTAGGCTCCTCCACTCCGATCTGCCCCGCGCCGAGGCCGCGCTTAGCGACGCGTTCGAAAATCCAGCGCACGCGGTTCACGGGACCGGGAAAATCGAAGTACGCTTCGTGATCCTTTATCCACCACAATTTCACCTGGTCGGATTCCAACTCAGGAACGAACAGCACCGGATCGCCCGATTCTGGAATCAGCACCGCGAGCGGACGCTCGGTGGAGAGGTGGAAATATCCAGTGGTGTAGATGACGTTGGTTGCCGTCAGCAGGACCAGCGCGTTCAGCTTGCGCTGTTTCATCTGCTCCTGCACTTGCCCAATCTTGCGCCGATACCAGTCCGGCGGCAGGCGATCGTGTGCGCTCGCATCGGCCATGGCCATTGCCATTCGCACCCGGCGCGCCTTCCCGAAACTGCTAACATCTGTTGTGATGCCAACCGCCGCCGCACCCGCAAGCGTGCGCAGAAACTGCCGCCGATCCGCCATGAAACAACCTCCAAAAACAAAGTAGGAATCGAAGCGCACTATCTTAGCTCATTGGTGCTGTCCGCGGCACACGGGTGGACAAACGATCTTGCCTATAAATACACTTCTAGTACCGTTTCTGGCGATGTGACGCCGTCTCTATGCGACTCGTTACTTTTGAAGATCCCGTACGCCAGTCCCGCATCGGGGCCATGACCGCTGATGGCCGCATCGTTGATCTGCACTCGGCCTGCGCTCTCTATCTGCGCGATGTGGAAAGCGAGAGCGCGTTCTATCGCTTGGCCGACGCGCTGGTGCCCCCCAACATGCGAGCACTTTTTCGCGGCGGCGACACCAGTTTGGAAGCTGCCCACAAAGCATTCGATTACGCCATTCACCATGATGATGGTGTGACCGGAGCGCGCGGGGAAAATATCTTCTATTCTTCGGGCGGGGTAACGCTCAAGGCACCGATCATCCCCAAGAAATTCTTTCACACCGCGGGTAACTTCCGTGAACACCATGAAGAGGCCACAAAGGCGGGGTTTTCCCACCCCGTGCTTCCGTGGATTGTGTTCTTCCAGAATGTGGACGCGATCGTTGGTCATGAAGAGCCGGTCATCTATCCCGAGCACCTGACGCAGGAGCTCGATTACGAACTGGAACTGGCGGTTGTACTGAAAAAAAGCGGTAAGAACTTCACCCCGGAGGAAGGGAAGGACTTTGTCGGTGGCTATGTCATCTTTAACGACATTACCGCGCGCGATATTCAGCGACGGGAGATGAAGTCCGGCGTGTTCAGCTTCTGCAAGGGAATCGATACCTTCTGTCCGTTGGGACCGTGGATTGTAACCGCCGATGAGATCCCCAATCCACACAATCTGGCGATGGAACTGCGGGTGAACGGGGAACCGCGTCAAACGTCGCATTCCAGCAAGATGTCGGTGAAAATCCCAGAAATTCTTTCGCACTATTCACCGATGGGCTACAGTGCCGGCGATGTGGTTTCTACGGGCACGGTTTCAGGCGTGGCCGCGTTCAGCGGCGATCCCAAAGCGTGGTATTTGAAGGTCGGGGATGTGATGGAGTGCGAGATCGAGAAGATTGGAATCCTCCGCAACCGCGTCATCTCATGGGAAGAAGCATACGGGCATAAGCCGGCAGCACTAGCTGCGCAGGAAACATCGCAGTAGGTCCCGGAACATGAAGAGTGAAAACTCGACCAAGGTCTGGGTGAGCGAACTCAACGCCCGGCCAGAAATCCGCTCTGCTTTTCCGCGCACCACCGTGCGCTTCTACGACACCACTCTGCGCGACGGGGAGCAGACCGTCGGCGTTGTCCTTTCGCCGCAGCAAAAGCTGGAAATTGCCCACAAACTCGACGAGTTGGGGGTGAGCCGGATCGAGGCGGGCTTCCCTAGAGTCTCTCCCGAAGACGCCGAAGCAATCCAGTTAATGCAACAGGCCAAGCTGAAAGCCGAGCTCTGGGGCTTCTCCCGGGCAGTGAAAGGCGATGTCGAAGAATTGGTGCGGCTGGGCCTGCGCGCATCCGTGATTGAAGCTCCAGTCAGCGACCTCAAGCTAAAAGCCTACGGCATGACGCGTGACGAAGTTTTGCGACGGGTGGTGGATGCGGTCGCTTTCGCCAAACAGAATGACATTACTGTCGCGTTTTTTCCTGTGGACGGTACGCGGGCGGCACTCGACTTCCTCAAGAAGATGTATCTTGCCGTGCTGGAAGCAGGCGCCAGCGAAGTTGTGGTCGTGGATACGATCGGCGCTTGTGGACCCGAGGCCGTCGAATTTCTGGTTCGTGAAGTGTGCGTCTGGGTTGGTCCAAAAGTACCCGTGCACTATCACGGTCACAACGATTTCGGTATGGCGACTGCCTGCGCCGTTGCTGCGGTGCGCGCCGGAGCCACGTGGATACAGGGCACCATCAACGGCATGGGAGAGCGCGCCGGCAACGCCGACATCGCTGAGATCGCACTTGCTTTGCGCTGTCTTTACGATGTGCCGGTCGCCCTGGATCTGACAAAAGTGCGGGAGGTTTCCGAAGTCGTCTGTAAAGCCTCAGGCTACACGCTGGACGCTTGGAAGCCGTTGGTCGGCGAGAATCTGTTCGTTCGGGAGAGCGGAGCAGTCGCCAGCCAGTTTCATATTCCTGAGGCCATCGAGCCCTACTCTTCCGAACTGGTCCACGCCCGGCGCAGCATAGTGCTGGGAAAAAAGAGTGGACTGGATAGCGTCGACCTAAAGGGGAAAGAGCTTGGACTTGCGATTACTCCGGAACAACGTGCGCCTATTCTCGCGGCAGTCAAGAAGCGCGCCATCGCCAAACGCGGCCTGCTGACTGACCAGGAGTTCCGACGGATTGTCGAAGAGGTAGTTGCGGTTGCGAGCTGAAAGTAAGGCTAAGTCACACCATATAAGGACGATTGGCTTACCCGGATGTTTATATCGAATTAGTTAGATGTTACAGATATATGGTCTATTTTGACTACAGACAGAACAGATACGTCGCCTCGACACCGACCCTCATTCCAGACATTCGTGCTCACGTCGCGAACTGGCGTCAGTTCAGAAGAGCCACCGGGATCTGGCCTGTTCTCTCCGTCGCCACCTTCCTTACGCGCTTCCTGATAATGATTGCTGGCGTGGTCGCCGCCTTGTGGTATGGGGTCGCACGCCATGGTTGGACGCGGGGCCAATACTACCTGACCTCGTTCGCAGTATTGATTCCCACCCTTTTCTTCTGGTTCATCTTAGAACGCATTGCTTGGAACCATGATCTGCGCAGCAAGGGCGTCGCCTCCGATAGCGATATCTGGGGTGTTGACCAGTTTCCAGAGAAATAAGTTGCGGGGCCAGCTACGGCGGCCCATTAGTCGGCGAAGAATCGCCATTGCTCCAATAGCTGGTCGGGCTCCCTTTCGAGGTGAGCTGATTCTGATTTGAACGGCTATTTTCGTAGCGTCAATTCTCCAGCCCCGACGTGGGCATGGAGCCGGTACTTCCCGTTCCCTCTTTCTTCAAAAGAACGGAACAGGCCGCCTTTCTCCACTCCGAAGGGACCGGTATCGAGATCGCCGGTGTAGACCGAGGTGTCCACGCGGAAGTAGTCTTCGGGCTGGCCAATTCCTAAAGTCAATTCGCCCGCGTGCAGTTCCACGTCTTTATCGCCAACAAGGCGGTCTATCACAACCTCCCCGAAGGGCATACGCAGGTAGAGATTGGAATTGCGTGGCACCCGAACCTCAATCTGGAAATCGTTGCGCGGACCACCATCGACCTTCAACTCCGCCGCACTGCCGGTAGTCTTGAGGCTCACCTTCACATCGCCGCTCTTGTAGACATTCTTGCCCGAATAGTGAACCCGGATTTTGCTTTCATCGCTGCCGACGATTCTCAGCTCGCCGGAACGGATGTGCATCCGGATCAAACCGCCAGAAGGGAAGTCGGCCTCAACGCTCTCTTTGGTGAGTTCCGGCGGGGCAACCGTCTTCTCTGCGAAGCCGAAGCCTGTGATCAGGAAAAACATGCAGAACGAAACAACAGCAGGTTTCATCTCAATACCTCGCGAGGCAGCTACCCAGAGGTACGCTCAGCATACGCCACAAGTTCACAGATTTCACGCAAGTTCGGATTCTTGCGATGGATCGGTTGACCCACGCTGGCGTCATGCCGAACACTCAGTGCAGTTCAGTTGGATGAGAGAGCCCGCCCCGAGCGTTGTGGAAGGATTTTCGCGTGGGAACTCATCCGGACGGGTTGCCGTTCTGCACGCCCGATCCCTCGCAAAGCTCGGGATGACGCCACTGTAGTTTGATGAGCCATTCGCAGTTTTCGTGGCGCCACTAGTCTAGGGTTTGAAGTGAGGCAATACGGCATCGCCAAAGAGCTTTGCCTGTCCGGTGCGATCGTCACCCCAGATTTCCAGCATGATGTGAGTACATCCGGCGGCGCGATATTCTTCGATGCGCTGGATACATTCGTCAGGCGTTCCTGCGATCGGACAAACTTTGCGTAAGATTTCATCGCTGACCGCTTTCGCCGCCGCCTTGCGACCTCCCTTTTCCATGGCTTCAGCGACAGGACGCAATTCACCAAACGTAAGGCCAGCAGATTCCAGCAGTACATCTGCGGACCCTTTGATGTTCTGAACTTTGTTGGCCAGGTACATCGCTGCCTGTTCCCGCGCGCCTTCTTTGCCTCTGGCGGAGTCGCGTCCGATGCTTCCGACAATCACGGAACCGAGCACAAGTTTCGCAGGATCCTTTCCCGCTTTGTGCGCACCTTCCTCCATGTTTTTGCGCGAATAGCGCACAAAGGCGGGCGTGGTGATGCTGGCAGTTAGCAGTCCGTCGGCGATTGCTCCGGACATCTTCTGCATCACCGGCCCCGTGCCCGCAACATAGATCGGTGGAATGCTACGCGGCGTGTGCGCGTCCGGCTTCAGCGGCGGCAGATCTGCCGCGAACACCTTGCCGCGGTATTGGAAGGCGTCACCTTGGAGCACGCCTCTGACGATGTCAATGCTCTCTCGCATGACGGTCGCGGGACCGACTTTTTCGCCTTCGCCCTCGCCGATTTCCTTCATGAAGATCTTTGACGCGCCCAGGCCGAGTAGGAAACGGTCGCCGGCCAGGTCCTGCATGACCCGCGCCTCCATCGCAATCTGCACCGGATGCCGAGTGTACGGCGAAATGATTCCCCAGCCCAACTGAATCCGGCGGGTTTGCGAGGCGATGACGGCGAGAATTGCGGTGGAGGACCGTGCCTCGAATGAATGCTTGCGCCACCACGGATAGGCCTCGGCAATCCAGAACGTGCCAAAGCCCGCGTCCTCGCAGGCCTTGGCCATGGTCACGGTTTCCTGCACCGGCTCCATGCTGAGTTGCAGAACGCCAATGTTGAATGGGATGGTCATAACTTGCGACGGCTCGGAGGCGTTCCCGGCTAGTCCGGATCATTCCACGAATGCTCGATCCCCTTGATCAACTCCCACATGGCTTTGTTCAACGGAGTTGCCACGCCCATCTTCTCGCCCCACTGCACGATCGCTCCGTTCATGAAATCCACTTCCGTCTGCCGCTTGGCAAGGACATCCTGCAGCATGCTGGCGCGATGCTTGCCGGGGGCATTGGCACCCTTCTGCACCAGTTTCCGCGCATCGCCGTGCAGTTCAATTCCGAGCTTCTTCGCGACCGCTTCGCCTTCGGCAATGAGGTCATTGAAGAGTTGAGCGGTTGGCTCAAAGCGGGTGGCCGCGCCGTGATGTAACTGCGTAAGCGCACCCGTAGGGTTTGTGGACGCATTAAAAATCAGCTTGGTCCATTGCGCGCCCCGCGCATCCTTCAGCGCGACAGTATTCATGCCAGACCGTGTGATTAGTCCTGCTAGCTCTTCCACTTTGTGCATCGGAGTGTTGGTTGGTTCGAACGGGCCTATCCAGGTGTCGCCCCTGATGTCGTAGCCGACATGTCCTGGCGCAATGGGGTGACCAGCAGGAAACGTGGTGCCGCGAATCACATACTTCACATGCTCGGCAATGATCTCTTCATTGCCGACGCCATTCTGCACCGAACAAACCGGGCTATTCTCGTCGAAGACATGCGCGGTTTGCGCGATTGCAGTTTGCGTGTGGATGGCCTTGGTCGCGACGATGCCGTAATCGCACCGCGGCAGTTCATTGGCATCACTGGTAGCATTCAGCCGGACAGTGAATTCCGCTGCTCCGGAGAGCCGAAG
>JABCYV010000140.1 GCA_013290025.1 Acidobacteriota bacterium | reverse complement strand
GGCGCGGCGAATGGAAAGCAGGTGGTCCCCTCCCCCGACATCGATCGTATGGAGAGTCCCAAGAGCACCTGGGCCGCCAAAGAGGGTTTAAAAGCCGGATACGGCCTCAGCAATTTCTGGAGTGTTGAAGATGGCTTCGTCTACCACGGCCACGACGGCGGAGTCGATGGAGGCCTCACCGACATGTCCTACATGCCTGACTACGGCGTCGGATATTTTTTCAGCATCAACAGCGAAAGTGGTGATGCCTTCGAAAAAGTGGGCAAAGCGGTCCGGGCTTACATTACGCACAGCCTGCAGAAACCGGTGGTGCCGCCAGTTGCCCAGTTACCCGTCAATGCAGCGGACTACGCTGGATGGTATGAGCCCGATTCCCCTCGCACTGAACTCTCACATTTTATTGGACGCCTCGTGCGTCTGAGCCGGGTTCGGTTCGAAGACGGCAAGATGATCTCCTCCGCGCTAGGAAGTTGGCACCAGGTCCACATACCGCTCGAAGGGGCACAGTTTCGTTTCGAGGATAAGGAAGCCCCGCCGGACCCGGTCGCAACTCTTGAGTTGCTGACCCCCAACACAGAGGGTCGATTCATCCAAACCGATTCGCAAACTACGATGAGGAGGATTCCGGGGTGGTTCGCGATCGGAGAAATTCTTGTTGCTGGGTTCGTCGTGCTCTCAATCTTCTCGATCGTTCTCTACGCGCCGTTCTGGATGATCGGCGGCCTAATGCGTAACCGACGCCGTCCCGCCGAGCGCGCCATGCGCTGGTGGCCACTAATTGCGGTTTTGAGTCTAGTTGCCTTCGTTGTGATTTTTATCCTGTGCAGCGAAGACCTGATGGAACGGCTGGGAAATTTCACCGTGTGGTCGGCTGCGTTGTGGATGGTGTCTCTTCTGTTCGGATTGGCGTCGCTCGTGAGCCTTCTGGTTGCTCTACGAGGCTCAAGCGCGGGAGTGCGTCCAGGCGTGCGCAGGTTCTCGCGGATCGTATCGCTTGCCCTGGTGATCGCAGCGGCGTATTTCGCCTATTGGGGGATTATTGGGGTGCGGACCTGGGCCTGACCATCCGAGCGTGGTAATGCGTCTATCCTTCGGCAACGCCCGCGACCGATGCCAGGCTTTCGACGCGCGCTGGAAAAATGGGCGGTGCCGTGCACCAGCAGAACGCTCGTTTTATACTCACGATCTCAACAAGAACTCGGCGCTTCCATTCACTTTCTCATGGGTGCCCCGGAGGGGGTGCCCCAAACCAAGGGATCAGCAGCGGAGGTTCGCGGTGGGTATCGAACGTGAGCGACCGACCTTTGGTTTATGAGCATCGTGGGAAACTGCAAACTCAAATACTTTGCGGCGCAGATGACAACCCACGAAGACGCATGAGTACTGTGCGTTCAGGATAAGGTGACCCAGATTTGACCTACGTGCTTTATCGCCAAGAAGGTGCTTGAGCCGCTTGGCATCGACACGCCCTACAAGCTCGATCAACCTCCCTTGCGGCGGTTTCGCCATCAGTAACGATATCTTTGCAAGAACGGATCAGATAATTCCTCCAATAAAAAGGGGGGAACGTCCAACGTAAGGACGATAATTTGTGGGAGAATCGTCGGCCAACCGCGAGCTCTCGGCTTCCGGGCCGGTATTAGTTCTGTGAGGTTGGCTTGTGGAAAGGAATCCGTAGCTCCTGGATCACGAGCAATACGGAACTAGATCCTTTTTGATCGTCTGCCGGATTGGAAATCGAAATTGTCAATTCGGATCGTTGCAGGTTGGCAGAAGTTGTTGAACGGAAAGATTTTTAGGTTGCAGGGGCCTGCAACCATCCGAATTTGCTAGTCCTGCCTTTCTGCTTTCCAATGCTTCGTACAGCCGCATAGGCGTGGGTCCCGGTATCGAGCAAGTCAAGCAGAGCGTTTGGGTTTCATATGGTCAGTTTAGATTCTGTCCGGTTTGGCTCCTCGGCCAGCTCCATGCGTACCAGACGATGAGTGCTGTGAGTGTAATCTCAATTAGTCCAAAAAAAATGTAGAAGTGCCAAGCGCCCTTTATCGCCAAGATCATGACCAACGTGTACACGATGCCCAAAATGATGTTCATCCATCGATTTACTTGTGGAGGCAAAACGAGTGACAGGAACACCATAAGGCTCGGAATTGCCAGCAGCGCAGACATTCCCAATAGGACACCCTGCGTGATCGCACCGAGAGCCATCCTTCCACCGATCATTTCTTGCAATTTCCCGGGCTGGTAAAGCTCGAAATAGTCTCCGTAGATGTAAAAAAACATTACCGAAGACCATAAGGCAAAGAGCTTGAATTTTACGTGGATCTTGATGTCATCTAACGCTGGGACGGCTCTCTTATCTGTAATCACGGGCTTCCTCTCCCTTGAAAATCATAACCGTTCTTCTCCGAACAGTCTTCAGAGGTCCCCTTTGCATCCCTACGCCGCTACACGAATCATCGGGAAGCGGAATGGCAGGACTAAGGCAACCGGCATTTGCCGTGCGCCGGCAATTCGTGAATAGGTTCTACAACAGGAACTTACAACAATGCGGGAACTGCCAAAATAGCTGCAAGTCGTACGAGACATCAGCTCTCGTGGGGTTGGGTTGTGGGTAACGTTCTGAATCTGCCGTGGATAGGGAGAGGCGGCCACCAGCACGGGATAGCCTCCGGGTTCGGCCGGACGATGCACGTCCGCAAGCAACGTAACTCCGTCACGCATTGGCACCGCAACGTCGTCATCCTGTGCCATCGCGTGGGTCGGCCGCGACAAATTGCGATATTCGCGGCCGGTGCTCTGCGGGCCGTTCAGTCGGCGTTGACCGGGTTCTATTCCGGATGCTGGAACGTTGGCCATGCTCTCTCCTGCTGGCGAATCCGTAGAGTTTGTCAACTGCCCGAAGAGGGCAGGGGCCTCGGGAGCGGATTTTCCTAACTCTAGCCACGAGTCGATTGGAGCGTCAAACTGAAATGCGGCGCGGTTTTGGCGCGAGCTGCTGGAACGGCTCCGATTCAGAACCATCGCATCAGCGGCCCTGACTACCCTGGAGCGCCAATTGAATCAAGATCGGCAACCAATTCAGCGGGAATCTGCAGCGACGCAGCCTTCAAATTCTCGCGGAGATGCTTGCGGGAAGATGTCCCCGGAATCAGCAGGATGTTGGGCGAGCGATGGAGAAGCCACGCAAGCGCGAGCTGCATCGGCGTTACTTTGAGTGATGCTGCGGCTGTGTCGAGTGCTGAAGATTGCAATGGAGTAAACCCGCCCAACGGGAAAAACGGAACATAAGCGATCCCCTGAGCGGCGAGGTCGTCGATGAAGGCGTCATCCTTCCGTTGCGCCACGTTGTAGAAGTTCTGCACGCAAACGACCTCGGTGATCGCCTGCGCCTCAGCCACCTGCTTCGCTGTTACGTTGCTCAGACCGATATGACGGATGAGTCCCTGACTCTTGAGCTCAGCGAGGACGGTTAGCGGTTGCTCAATCGATCCCTCAGATGGTTCTGTAAATCCGCCGACCCGAAGATTGACCACGTCCAGAGCGTCAAGGCCGAGGTTCTTCAGGTTGTCGTGAGCGCCGTCAATCAGCTCCTGTCGGGATAGAGCGGGAATCCAGGATGCGTCCGCGCCTCGTCGAGCGCCGAGCTTGGTAACGATAACTAGACCTTTCGGATAAGGATGAAGCGCCTGCTTAATGATCTGATTGGTGACGTGCGGACCGTAGTAGTCGCTCGTGTCGATGTGGTTCACGGCTGACTCCACCACCTCCCGCAGGACTGCAATAGCTTCTTCTGTGTTCACTGGCGGTATAGCTGACGTACGGACGCGCCAGGGTATTGTCGTGGCGGACGAAGCTGGGGTTCTCAATGCCGTGCAGCAACATATTGGTGACACAAAGCATGTGAGGGAGTTGCTTCTTTTCAACGGCCCGTAATGCCTCCTGCATTCGCTGTGCATCCTTTACCTTTTTCACGTACCGATCGCGCATGTGTTGAAGGGCGCAAGTGAGAAAACCACCTGTGCCGCACGCAGGGTCCAGCAGAATCTCGCCGGGACGAGGGTCGATGCGGTCCACCATGAATGCCGTAACGGCACGGGGAGTGTAGTATTCGCCCGCGTTGCCGGCGCTCTGCAAGTCATTGAGAATTTGCTCGTAGATGTCGCCAAAGTTCTGCCGTTCGGCGAGGTTGTTGAAGTCTACCTCGTTAATTTTGTTAACGACCTGCCGCATTAGCTGGCCGGACTTCAACTAGTTGTAGGCATCCTCAAACACATCCCGCACGACTTTGCGGCGGTCACCCTGCTTGCCCGCTATGGTCAGTTTCTTGAGCTCTGGGAAAAGCTGAACGTTAACAAAGGTGAGGAGTGCCTCGCCCGTGATGCCCTCGGGATCAGCCGCCCAGGCCTGCCACCGAAGCTCCTTCGGGATGGGTGACCGATATCCGTCCTGCATCAGTTCCAGCTGTTGGTCCTGATCGTCGATGATTTTGAGGAAGAACATCCAGCAGAGCTGCGAGATGCGCTGGGCATCTCCATCGACGCCTGAATCTTGGCGCATGATATCTTGTATCGATTTGACGGTGTTGCGAACGGACATTGCTTAAGCTTCCTTCTGGTAGAGCGCGGACTGTAGGTTCTGTACAGCGAACATGAAATCCGCGCGGGTCCCGAATTCCTTTATCAGCTGCATGGGTGTCCCCATCGTATCAAGCGGCGGGATCTGTAGGATTCTCGGGTCGCAAAAGTCGATCACGCCCTCGTCCTGGTATTTTTGCAGCAATGCTTCAAGCACGGCGCGGGCCTGGGGACCGTATTTCGTGAAGACATCCCGCTTGCGTACGTTGTCTGCACGCTCGCGGCGCGTGAGTGCGGGTTGGTCAAATGCCACATGGCAGATAAGGTCAAACGGGTCGAGATCCTTGCCTACTTCATCGGCCAGCGGTTCGAGAGAAAGGGCTTCGTTTTCGAGTTCCTCGATTACGGCTTGTTTGCGCTCTGCATCTTTCCAGCGTTTGAGGAAATCATCCAGGCTGGCGAAGCGCTTCTTTAAAGCCCGCTTCGTGAAGTCTTTCAGGCTTTCGGTAATGAGCTTGCCGTTCTCATCGAGGTATTCCACGCGCTCGGCGACGATGGTGGCCCCTACCCCATCGACATAAATCTTCCTGGGCGGCTCTACCTCCATGTTGATGTTGATGTCGGGTGGTTGATCGACTATCACCTCATCCGCTTCCGGCTGAGGCGCAACGGGATTGCCGTTTTCATCGGTCGGGGGCACGTCATCGGGTGGAACGATCGGGTCATTCTCGCCGGGCTCATAGATCTGAACCGGCTCGCCGTCAAAATCCGGGTCGGCGAAGTGGTTGGTGGCGCCCCGGAAATCAAGCAATGTGAAATAGAACTTCTTGGCGTCCTCGTGAACGCGCGTACCGCGCCCGACGATCTGCTTAAACTCCGTCATCGAGCCCACGGAACGGTCGAGCACGATGAGACGACAGCTCTGGGCGTCCACTCCCGTGGAAAGCAGGCGCGATGTGGTTATCAGAACGGGATATGTGGCTTCCGGGTCGATGAAGTTACCGAGCTGCGCCTGCCCCTCTGCATCGCTGCCTGTGATTCGCATAACGTAGCGGTGATTTTCATTGCACAGGTCTTTGTTTTCGTTAATCAAAGCCTGGCGCATCCGCGCGGCATGTTCTTCATCGACGCAAAAGATAATCGTTTTCTGGAAGCGGTCCTTGCTCTCCTTGAGAAAATCGGAGACCTTTTTGGCCACGAGCTTGGTGCGGTCGTCAATGACGATATTGCGGTCGAAGTCCTTGGTGTTGTAAATGCGGTCTTCGATTTCATTGCCATCGCGGTCCGTATCGCCCCTCTCCGGCCGGTAGCCCTGCACATCCAGGTCAATATGGACCTTGATGACCTTATACGGGGCCAGGAAGCCGTCCTCGATGCCTTGCTTGAGGGAGTAGGTATAGACCGGCTTCCCGAAATAATGAATATTGGAGACGTACTTGGTTTCCTTCGGGGTCGCCGTAAGTCCGATCTGGGTGGCGGCCGAGAAATATTCGAGGATCTCGCGCCAGGCCGCATCGTCGGCGGCGCTGCCGCGGTGGCACTCGTCAATGACGATAAGGTCGAAGAAGCCAGGCGAGAATTCCCGGAACAGCTTTTGACGCTCCTCCGGCCCGGTGATGGCCTGATAAAGTCCCAGATAAACCTCGTAGGCGGTGTCGATGCGGCGTTTTTTGTCGAGCGCCGTTGTAAGTTCGACCTCCGTGCCGTCCTGCCGCTCGATGGTCTTCGCCCCCGTGCTCAGCTTCGCCATTGCAGGGCCAAAGGGACGGAAATCGTTCACCATCGTCTGATCGACCAGGACGTTGCGGTCGGCGAGGAATAGGATGCGTTTCTTGCGGCCGGCCTTCCACAGCTTCCAGATAATCTGAAACGCCGTGTAGGTCTTGCCCGTGCCGGTGGCCATCACGAGCAGCACGCGGTTCTGGCCTTTGGCGATGGCTTCTATCGCGGCATTGATGGCGTTGGTCTGGTAGTAGCGCGGTGCCTTGCCACTGCCGTCATCGAAGTAATCTTGCAGGATGATTTCTTCTTCGTCAGGGGTGATGCCTTTCCACTTGCAGTATTTGGACCAGAGCTGCTTGGGAGTAGGGAACTGGTCAAGCGTGAGGGAAGCTTCCGTTTCGGCGCTTAAGCCCGTGCGGTCGTGAAAGACAAACCCGTCGCCATTGGACGAAAATACGAATGGAATATTGAGGGTTACGGCATAATCCAGGGCCTGCTGCATGCCGTCACCGACGCTGTGGTTGTTGTCCTTGGCCTCGATCACGGCGATCGGGATATTGGGCTTGTAATAAAGGATGTAATCGGCGCGCTTCGGCTTCCCGCGCGTGACCAGTTTTCCGCGGACGATGATGCGCCCTTTGGTAAAAGCGACTTCCTCGCGGATCTGCATCATCCCGTCCCAGCCCGCACGTTTGACGGCGGGGCCGATAAACTTGGAGCAGATGTCGCGTTCGCTAAGGTCCTTCTTGTTGACTGAGCTCTCGGTCGTATCGCCCTCTCGCAACGGGATCTTCGCAACTACATTTTTCACTGCGGAAGCTTCATTTCGTCCCAATATCCGAGGAATTCCGCTAATGTCCCCTGGGCAAATCGGCGTAATCGTGTCCGTTCGTCTTCGTCAGTTGTAGTCATCTCGAAAATCGCATACTGCGACGGGCCGCGGTGTTCAGGAGTCCGGAAATGGGTTCGCAGATGGTTGATGGCGACGGGCACGTCCGGATGATTGATAACCGGGCTCTCAGCAATTCGTTCAACGCACGATCGAGGTCCTTCTCTGTAGGCGTTCAACGTCCAGACAATGTCATACGAATCCTTGCTTTTGTTCCTTTCGTCAATGGCAAACGCCTTCAATACGACAAACGGGAGAAGATTTCCCACTCGGGCGATTACCGCCTCCTGAATGCCACCGTGGTCCAATAACTCTCCTTGCAGAGTGACCTCAAAATGGTCTAACCCTGCCAGCTCGGCGCCGCGGGTCCGCACCGCGCTGATTTTCGATCCTACATTCTCACCAGGATTTCTCAGGAGCTGACCGGGCTGACCAGTACCTACCGGACAAAAAAACTCCAACAGAACCCTGACGCCATCCACGTTGCGTTCCCAGCGAAAAGTTTCTTCCTGACCTGTATCCGGGTTTCTTGCTGGAGCGAACTGAGCACCCCTGAGATTCTGCTGAAGGGTTCGATAGGCTTCCGCTTCTTCGGTTTCAAGGTTCACGCCGACTACAATGTCCAGATCGGTGCTGCCGATGTGTTCCCTCATCTCTTGCGGTATTGTGCCGACGAGATACCGGGGAGTCATGCCACCAATCAGGAACAGTCGAGTACCCCACGGACCAATGTTTGTGAGGATCGTGCGGAGCGCCTTCTCGCAGGCAGCCAGAGCTTCTGGCGTATAGACCAATCGGGGATCCGTGGGTTCAGGAGACGCCATTGGAAACTATCCTTTGGCGGAGATTTTGAGCCACTTCGGGTCCCCTGCCTCCTGCATTGACTGTTTCGATATACGCTCGTGGTCGAGAAATGATCCGAAGGTCCTGAATCGGAAGATTGTCTACACTGTGGCTAGGAGCCCAAAACGTCGCGTTTTCGAACACTAGATTGCTCTTAGATTGGAGAATCTGCAAATTTGCTCCCTTATCCACGACCTCACCGCCCAGAACTGTTGCCACTTGTCGCGCCGCAAAATGAGACTCGATCCAAACACTTGGGTCCGGGTATGTTGTGAGGGTCGGAGCATATAGGTTCGCTGCGGCCGTGCCTGCCAATGCCCAATGCCCGTCAAGTTGATTTAGCTGGGGGAGTTTCTTTAATAGTTCTTGCGGTGATCGGCTCCAGACGTACAGACCGGTAATCTGCCCTCCAGATTGTTCTTCTGAAGCCCACAGGTCCAATAGTCCCCCGGCGTTCGAAACTTTCCAGAACCTTTGCGGACCTGCGCCATGCGTATCGAGCAACTTGAGCTTTGAAAGGCGCGTTAGGACTCGGCTCGCTAATGCAGTGGACACGTGTGCCTGCTTCGCGACATTTGTGAGGCGGATTTCCTTATGAAGTAACTTCAGCAGCAAAGTCTCTGCTACAAGACCTGACCGATCTCGGAGTCGAGCGCGAATCGCGGACTCTTTCTGCCCGACTCCTTCGAGTTTGACATCGACCAACAGACCTGAAGCAAATAAACGGCAAATTCCTGTCCGTTCTTCTATCCAGGAAATTCCGTTTCCGCGAAGCAACTCTCGAGTCGCAGAAGACAAGTACCGAGTGGCAATCAGTTTGTTCTGGCGACTACCAGTGCGGGCGGAATCCTGCCATGAACGAACGAGTTCGTCGGCCTTCTCTTGGCTTAGAACTGGGATAGAGACGACCTCAAAATTCGTCCGATGACCAGCTTTGACACTGACACAGAGAGAATCGGGTTCCGAGCCCGGATGGGCCTCAAGGCCTTCGATACCCTGCAACATGCGCGATACCCACTCGGTTGGGGAGACGTTGATGGTTAGCTTCACAGGGGTAAATTTACTCCAGTCCGCATATTTACAGCAACAGTAAATATTGCGCTGCAAGTGTATTTGTATGTATATCAATAACTTATAGCCATGCGCTCCACGTGAGACCCCGGGGAGGTCTCCGCGTCTTGCTCACAGACCTTTCCGGCCAGAAGCGGCGGCTACCATCGCACCCGCCCCAGCGCCGCCACCACCACCTCATCCGCCTCTGCCACATCCGCTACCGGCGCCGTCGCGGCCATGGCCGTCGCCGTCGTCATCTCGACCCTCGCTATGCTGAGAGGCCACATCACGAACCACCATAAATAGGATCACCGGCAGGATAACAATGACCAACCCCTACGCCACCGCGATCACCATCATCACCATCGCCGTAGCGAACACAATCACCACCCTCCAACCCACAGCAACACCACAAAACAGTCCCAACCACGTTGCCGCGCGCGCGCGCGCCGAAATGCATCGGCTTCGAGTTCCAAAACTTCTCCACATTCCACCTCTACGCCATATTCGTCGCGCGCGCGTCTTGCCACAAGTCCCGTTCTTCGGGTGTACGCTCCCTCCCAAACTCAATTTCATATTTGGTTGCCTGACTCTGAGATCACAGGGACGCAGCCTCAAAACCGAAGTCGACTGAGTATCGGCAGGCGCGCTCTCAGGGAGATTCTTAGATGTTGTAGAGCGGTTGTGCGCTAGCTGTGTGCCGAGAAGGCACTACTCTTGTTTCTGGACTCGGGTTGGATGCGGCAGCCGAGAGACAAGAGGATTTGGCCGGAACTGCTGGACTCTAGGCTGCAAATGAGGTATTTCAGTGCAGCTCACGACTTGCTAGATCAAACAAAGTGCTTGAACAACGGTGAGCACGAGCAGGGCAGTAGAATTAGCAAACCGTTGCCCTCGCCGAAGTCTGATCATTCAGACTTTGTGATCTCCCACGGTCATTGAAGATCCAACCACCATCTCTTTCCTGTTTGTCATTGCTAGTAATAGCCGCGCGCTATCAATTCGTGATGGCAAAGTCTTTTACGTGCAGATGGGGAGAGGTTAGATTCGGTCAATGAACGGGAGTCGCATTGCGTATGCAAACCAGACCCGAATCGGATGAAGTTTCAACCGCCACCGCCAACAATTCCCCTCTCCTGACACCAGATGAAGTGGCCAAGGCTCTCAGAGTTCATCTGAGCTGGGTCTATGCCCATCAGCAGGAGATCCCTGGCTTCGTCCGGCTCGGGCGTTACGTGCGATTTCGCCGCGTCGCCATTGATGAATTCCTACACGCGAAAACCTCTTGCCAATGATCCCGGGATGTTGCTAAATCAGAGTCACGATTGGAGCACCACAAGAAGGAGCTATGTGGTGCACAAACGGCGTCACCAAAGGCCCAAAGTCAGTTCCATAGGGGCGAAGTGGAGGATCACATACTGGGATTACACCTCAGGCGAAGCACGGAGACGCACAAAGGTCTGGAGCAAGACTGTGGTTCGCTCGCAGTGGGAAGCACAGAGCTTGGCAGATCACTTCATGTTTGAGGTGAATTCCCGAAACAATCAACCTGAAGCGCTGATTCCGGCGCGAGATACGGTCAAAACACTTTACGACTCGTGCCGGCAGCTCACGTGGAAACATCTTAAGAACTCAACGCAAGGGCAGTACGAGTTCTTGTTTACGACGTACATTTTGCCAGAGTGGGGTGAGGTGAGATTGAAGGATTTGAGGACGATGGAGCTTCAGAAATTCTTCAACTCGTTTGATCCCCGGCTCTCACCGAAAACCATTCGTCTGATGCACGGCAGTTTGCGGACCGCTTTGAGCCAAGCTGTGGTCTGGGAGCTGATTCCAAAGAACCCGGCCGTGGGTGTGAAGCTGCCGCGCAGAAAGGCGCGAAAACCGCCATTGGTCCTTTCGCTTCCCGACATTCGGCGAATGATTGAGGCTGTTCCAGAACCGTCCAAATCCCTGGTGACGCTAATTGTCTTTGCGTCATTGCGGGTAGGAGAAGTTCTGGGACTTCGATGGAAGCGAGTAAAAAGCGACCGGCTGCTCATCGTCGAGCGGGTTTACGACGGAGAGTTCGACGATGTCAAAACTGACGCGGGTCACCGCGAGGTTCCATTCGATCAACGCGGAGTGATTGCGGAAGTTCTGAAACGATGCCGCGCAAGAAGCAAGTTTCTTGGACCGGAAGATTTGGTTTTTGCCAACCGTGCAGGCAAGCCCATCGACCGGCACAATCTGTTAAATCGGCAAATCAAGGTGGCTGCAGTGAAGCTGGGTTTGCCCAAAACAATTGACTTCCGGAGCTTCCGGACAATGCATTGCAGTCTGATGCTGCGAACCGGCGCTCGTCCAGAAGTCACGCGAGACAATATGGGGCATGCCAATATCGACGTGACGCAAAACGTCTACGGTCGTAGTTGGTGGGAGGAACGAGTCGAGGCGGTCACACGTACAGTCGATGCCGTTTTCTGCCAATTGGAGCCCCAATTGGAGTCCCCGGACTCAGCCGCTGTCCCAAGTAATTGAAAGAATTGGTCGGGGAGAGAGGATTTGAACCTCCGACCCCCTGGTCCCGAAGATTGGTTTCACAAAGAATTAAGACTTTAGCGCAGTTTGGATGCGTTCGGATGCGATAGTAAAAATGCGGGTTTCAAGCACTTCGCCCCACCTCTCAACTCAACGCATCCAAGCCGCCACTGGGCACAATTTTGGGCACAGCCTGTTGGGGTTCAGTCCACTGTCGGGCCGTGATCGGTATTTTCTCCGCACTTTCTCCCTGCAGGACCTCGGAGCATGGACCCGTCAAACGCGCCTTCCAGCGCGGAAATTCGGATTCGCTTCGCTCTGATTTCGGCGCAACTGATGAAGCTGACGCTTGCGATGGAGGGTTTTTAGTTGTCCGGGTGGTCGGGGTGCGCGGGAGCGTGGACTCATTTTCGCCCTTTCGATTTGGGAAAAAAGAGAAAAGAAAAAATTACAAAATCACGAAACAAGTTGTAAATCAGTAGTTTGCAAATTGCAAAGGTCGAACCTAAGAACCACCACCAAATCAGAATGGCAGGAACGACCAAGATGAAGTGCATTGGGGCGGGCAGTCTCAGCACATTCGCAACTGGCATTGCAATCAAGTACGCAGGGCCATTAAGTAGTCGCAGCAGAATGTCAGAAGTTTGATACGGCCAAATATCACACGAGCATTATGGATGTCCCAAAGTATCAGCGGAATGCTCAGGCCGCCTATCACTGCTGGGAGGACGATTCTCAGCCGTGTGCTCATGAAACATTAGACACCGCAGGTGTGCGGAACCCTCGCATTATTCCTCTACTCGATTAATTGGCGAAACCAGCGTTTGCACTCATTGACCAAAGGAACGAGAAGGCGATTTGCTCAATAGCCATTCGAAAGAGCGCCTTTCCTGTGCGTGTCGTAAAATCAGCATTCTTGTCTGTTTGGGCTGAATTCGACCGCTTACGCGTCATCCTGGTGGCTGCGCGCAACCCTCTCAACATTGGCGCAGCCGCTCGCGCCATGAGCAACTTCGGTTTCCGCCACCTACGAGTGGTATCCCCATATGAAGTTGCTTTTCGTGAGGCGCGCTCCGCTGTCGGTGCGGCGGCGCTGCTGTCGAGCGCAGAGGAATACACGAGTGTGGCCGAGGCGGTGGCGGACTGCACGCTGGTAGTCGGAACGACTGCAGTTGGTCAACGCGACTTGCAACATCCGCTCAGACGACTGGAATACGGAGCGCGCATTGTGCGCAAGCAACTCGGTTCGAGCCGTGTCGCGCTCTTGTTTGGATCGGAGAGAGCCGGGCTCTCAAACCAGGACCTCAGCCACTGCCACTTGTTGCTGCGCATTCCGACTCGTGAAGCAAACATCTCGATGAACCTGGGGCAAGCAGTGGCAGTGTGTCTCTATGAGCTGGTGCGCAATGGG
>JABCYV010000139.1 GCA_013290025.1 Acidobacteriota bacterium | reverse complement strand
GAGCGTGCTCTTGATTCCCGTCTTTCTACTCGCGAACTATCTCTTCAAGGAGGGGAATCTCGGCCGGTGGTCCTCGGTCCTCATTGCTTCAGGAATAGCCGTGCTGTTCTGCGCTCCACTGCAGCTGTTTCTTTCCTTGAACTTCAAAGAATTTGCTTTGATGGGTCTCGTTCTGCTTCCTTGGATGTATGCGATTTCAGAGGAGGCATCACTCCAACTTCGCGACTGAGAGACGTTGCTTTTCCCACAGCCCGCGCGCCAGCACGATGCCCAGCATCGGCAGATAGATGAACACGACCGTCCACCTCCCCACTTCAGTAAAGCTGTGCACGACATGATACCAGCGCCAGATTCCAGCGCCCCAACTAAAGCCTACGGTTGCCACTATTTCTTTCCGCGACTTCGGAATCAGCCACAGAACCAGCGTGTCGTAGAACCAGCGTTGCGGCATGATGGCCATGATCATGAGCAAAAGCGCATCGCGGTCCCTATAGCGCAGCAAGACCGCCGCAAGCAACGGTCCAGGTAATACAAGCAGCGGAATGAAATGGTCATAGTGGCCGATCTGCTGAAGCCAGAGCAGCGGCCAGCGTGGCATCACAGCCAGACTCAGCACCGCGATCACCACACAAGCAAGAATGCCCCGGCGGCTCAAGTGAGTGAGTGCGACCGGGAGACCAATTTGAGGTTTTGCTAAAGTCGTCGGCAGCAGGAGAGGAAAGAACGCGCTGGCCGTGATCAATGGCGTCCACTGCGCCGACAGGATTCCGGCCCAGTACGGATAAGCCAGAAAAACAAGCAGTCGATGGTAACCGTCGCGACTAAGACCAAAAGCCAACAGCGCTGAACTCATGCCGTAAAACACGCCGGCTGCGATTTCTGGGCGCACCCAGACGAAGGGCAGACCGAACAGGGCCGCAGTCAGTGGGTAAAGTTGGAACGTCGCATACGGGTTGCGGTGCGCGAGCAGATCCTGGGCGGCGCGAATTGCCCAACGAAAATCCGCCGCGTCCTGGTGAAAGTGCACCATCAGAAACCAGCAGAAAGCACCGCTGGCCAACCCGATTGCACCGGAAATAAAGATTCGCAGGCGCACTGGCAAGCTTCGTCCGCATAAGTTGTAACATAGGGCGATTTTGTTGCGACTGGACTATTGCTCAGGAACTCCAGATTCGGTTTGGTGTTGGCGCTGCTTTTAGCCGGCAGCATGTGGTTCTACGTTCGACAAGTGCTGGTCCCGTACCAGCGCGCTGATGCTGCTACGCACAACCGTCCCCGCGGGAATCTGTCCGATCTTTATCCGCGCTGGCTGGGCGCGCGCGAGTTGCTGCTAAACCATCGCGATCCCTATAGCCCCGAACTGACGCGCGAAATTCAAGCGGGATACTATGGCCGGGAGCTTGATCCCGATCGCCCCGGCGATCCCAGAGACCAGCAGGGATTTGTGTATCCGGTATATGTTGTATTTCTTCTCGGGCCGCTCATTCACTTGCCTTTTCCGGTTGTACAGACAGGCTTCCGTTGCCTCTTGGTCGTTCTCACCGCGGCTTCGGTCCTGCTATGGCTGCGCGCCCTGAACTGGCGGCCTTCAGCGGCGACCACGGCGATCCTGATAGTCCTGACCCTCGGCAGTTTTCCCACGGTGCAGGGAATCGAACTCCAACAGCTGAGTTTAGTCGTGAGCGGAATGATTGCGGGGTGCGCCTTCCTGCTCGCCGGCGATCATCTGGTGCTCGCAGGAGTTGTGCTCGCTCTTGCGACCATCAAGCCTCAACTTGCTTTGCCCATGTTGGCATGGTGGATTCTGTGGGCCTTCAGCGATTTGCGCAAGCGCGCCGGTTTGCTCTGGGGATTCAGTCTGACTATGGCGATTCTTCTCGCGGGGGCGCAATATGTGCTGCCAGGATGGATGGGACGCTTTTGGGGAGCCGTTTCGGCTTACCGGCAATATACGGATGGCGCGCCGTCTGTGCTGGATGTGCTCATCACGCCGGTTTGGGCCGGAATTCTTACCACCTTGATCGCGTTTGCCCTGGTTAGTGTCTGCTGGTTGGCGCGGCGCGAACCAGCCAACACCTCTGCCATCGGGGTCGTCTCAGCGTTGGTGCTGGCGGCGACGGTTGTGGTGATCCCCACTTTTGGGTCTTACAATCAGTTGCTTTTGTTACCAGGAATCTTATCGGTTATTTCCAATCGGACAACATTGTGGAACCGGAGCGTTCTCACGCGTGCCGCTTGTGTGATCGCAGCCCCGGTGTTTTTCTGGCCTTGGCTCGCGGCTCTTGCTCTAACTGTTGCGTCTTTTGTTCTGCCCGGGCAGTCGGTCAAACAGGCCTGGGTTATGCCTCTATGGACCATTCTGTACGTTCCGTTCACGGTGTTGCTGCTGCTAGGGCTGATTGTTGCCATCACTTTTCATGATCGAGGTAAGGGACGCCCCGTCGTGAATTACCAGGCAGGTTAGCCAAGTGATCGTTAGCGTCGATTCAGGACAAAACCCCGTCCCGGCTTGCAATGTCGCAGGGCAAGCGGTATCTTCTCAACACTTCCGCACGAGCGAACTTGGAGGATGGGATGGACCTGAAACTAGAGACGCATGTCACAGATGGAATCACTGTCGTCTCTTGTCATGGTCGCATCGTTCTGGGAGAGGATTCAGCGGCGTTACGCGACTCTCTCAAGCAGGTGTTAACCTCCAGTCGAGAAGTTGTGCTCAATCTTTCCGGCGTGAATTACATTGACAGTAGCGGCCTGGGAACTTTGATAGCCGTCTACTCTTCGGCGCGCTCCGCTGGCGCCGACATCAAGTTGGCGGGGCTTGGTCAGCGCCTGCGAGACTTACTGCAGATTACGAAACTGGTCACGGTGTTCGAAGTTTACGATAACGAGCAGCAAGCCATTGCCGCCTTTCATCGTGGGGCAGCATGAGCTCCGGCTCATGCATCGGGGAGACCATAATTTCGCGGGTACCCTGGGCAGAAGAAGACCCGTGACCCCTTCCCGTCGGGGCCTAATCCTGTCATTATTCTGTTAGTCCAAGGAGCCTCCGCAAGCGGCTATGGCCCTTCAGCCCATAACTGGCCCGACGTCGTCACCAGGTTCGGGAATTTTCCCTACGCTTGTCTTTGTGCAGGGCAATGAGCAGCGCACCATTACGCTCGACCACAGTCCCTTTTCCGTGGGACGAAAAGTGGACAAAGACCTGGTGATCGCCGACCCACGGGTTTCACGCGACCACGCCATCATTACTTCGGAGAACGGACAGTTTGAGGTCGTCGATCAGGGCAGCAAGCACGGGACGTTTGTCAACGGCGAGCGTATCCAGCGCAAGACCCTGGAACGCAATGACCGGCTGGAATTCGGCGTGCGCGATGTCTCCTACGTAGTCTTCCACCCCCATCACGCCACATCGAACACAGCCCGCGAGTTCCTCAGCCAGATCTCCGGCATTCACATTTCCAGCGAGAGCACCGATCTGGAGAAGCTCACTCTCTTCCTCGAAGCCGCGCGCAAGCTCAATACCACTGGCGTTCTGGACGAAATTCTGGTGACCTTGCTCGAAGCCACCCTGAAACTCACCCGCGCTGAGCGAGGTTATGTTTTCCTGAAGACTGATGAAGGCATGCGTCTGGCAGCTGGCCGTAATTCCAAGGGCGAGCCGCTGCTGGATGACAAAACGATTTCGCACTCCATCCTGGATGACGCGCTGAAATCTAACTCCGAATTTGTGGTAACGGACACCAGCCAGTCGCTTGAGTTGAAGGGCCGGCAGAGCATTGTTGCCTACGATCTCCGCACCGTGATTTGCATTCCCTTGCGCAAACCGCAAGTACAGGCCACTCGCGACATCCAGGCTGTAACCCCGGCCGATACCTCGGCGGAAGTGATGGGCGCGTTGTACGTGGATTCACGTTTTGCCTCGCGCGATATCTCGAGCGTAAGCAATGACATTCTCCAGGCCATCGCAAGGGAAGCCGCTTCGCTGATCGAGAACGCGCGCCTGGTGCAAGCCGAAGAAGCGTCCCGGCGCTATCAGCAGGAGCTTTCCATTGCTGCCTCCATCCAGCAGGGGCTCATGGCTGTGACTATTCCTGAAGTTCCATTTGCGCGGCTGGCGGGCAGGAATCTTTCCTGTAAAGAAATTGGTGGTGACTTTTTCGATGCTGTCAATACCGAGGACGGCCTAGCGATCGTTCTGGCTGATGTCAGCGGCAAGGGAGTCTCGGCGGCGCTGCTGGCCTCGACGCTCCAAGGCATGATCTATTCTCAGCTCACGGCCCGCATGCCCCTAACCGAAATCGTAGCTGCCGCCAACCGCTTCTTCACCGACAAGCATATCGGAGAGAAATACGCGACCCTGATCGTCGCTCGCATTCGCCGCGATGGCGAACTGGAATATGTCAACTGCGGGCACGTCCCGCCATTGCTGGTTTGCAATCACGAGGTAATTCGGCCCCGGCACGGTAACCTGCCTGTGGGTTTGCTTGCGGATGCCACCTACGAGAGTGATCGTTGCAATTTGCATCCGGGCGATCGCGTAGTTCTGGTTACAGATGGCGTAACCGAAGCCGAGAACGCTCGTGGCGACTTCTTCGAAGATCATCGTTTGGAAGCGGTGGCGGCGAAGAGTGAGACCCTCGAAGATATTTTTTCCGCCGTGGCTAACTTCTGTGGTGGCACTCCCCTGAATGACGATTGCACTGTGGTCGAGTTGGTATATACAGGCTAGGATCTCGTCATTATTCTCTTAAGCGCCTCTCCACTGCCGGTGTATTCTTTCCAACCATGAACTTCACGCTCCTCGATTGGTCGGCAATCGTCGCCTATCTGGGTGTCACCCTGTTCCTGGGACTCTACTTCCGCAGTCGCTCAGGGAAGAGCGTCGACGACTACTTCGTCTCCGGACGCAACGTCTCCTGGTGGCTGGCAGGGACGTCAATGGTGGCCACGACTTTCGCCGCTGACACGCCGCTGGTCGTTACCGGTCTGGTGTATACGCAAGGTATCGCCGGAAACTGGTTGTGGTGGTCGTTCCTGCTCTCCGGCATGATGACGGTATTCTTGTTCGCTCGCTTGTGGCGACGCTCGGGCTTGCTCACCGATGTGCAGTTTGCAGAAATGCGTTACGCCGGCAAGCCGGCCGCCTTTCTGCGTGGATTCCGCGCTGTCTATCTCGGTCTGCTGATGAATTGTCTGATCCTCGGCTGGGTCACCAAGGCGATGACCAGCATCGTTGCTGTAACTCTGGGAGTGAGCGACAGCAAAGCACTCGCGATCTGCGTCCTGTTCCTGATTCCTTTTACCGGGCTGTATGTAGCCCTGGGCGGATTGTGGGGTGTCCTGTGGACTGATCTGTTCCAGTTCGCTCTGAAGATGGCAATCGTGATCGGAGTCGCATGGTATGCAGTGTCTGCTTGCGGAGGCATGAGCGCTCTGCTCAATCGCCTGGCAGAGATGCGCGTTGCCGCTGGACCAGCCGCCGGTGATGCAACTTCGTTCTTTCCGGATTTTTCCCGTCCCATTGACCAGGAAGGACTGTGGTTGCTTCCGGTGATGATATTCCTGGTCAATATCGGATTGCAGTGGTGGGCATTCTGGTATCCCGGTGCTGAGCCCGGCGGCGGCGGCTACATTGCGCAACGCATCTTCAGCGCGAAGGACGAACGCAACGGTTTGCTCTCAGTCCTCTGGTTCAACATTGCACACTACGCGCTGCGACCCTGGCCCTGGATTCTGACCGCACTGGCCGCGGTCGTCCTCTATCCCAATCTCGAGCACCCGGAAAAAGGATACATGCTGATCGTCAGCCAACACGTGCCGCCAGCGCTACGCGGCATCGTGATCGCTGGCTTCATGGCGGCGTTCATGTCTACCATCGCCACCCAGCTGAACTGGGGAGCTTCGTATCTCGTGTCGGACTTCTATCGCCGTTTCATCAACCGCGATGCTACCGACCAACACTATGTGCAGATTTCCCGTTTGGCTACAGTTCTGCTTGTGATTGCCTCCGCCGGAATTTCGGTCCTGCTGGCCGATATCCGCTCCGGATGGCAAGCCGTCCTGGAAGTGGGTGCCGGAACGGGTGGTGTCTATCTACTGCGCTGGTATTGGTGGCGGATCAATGCCTGGAGTGAAATCTCAGCCATGGCGACGGCTTTGGTCATGACCGTCTCACTGCGATGGATCGCTCCATTCTCCGGTACGAACCCGGTGGTCTTCGCCAAGAGCGCTTTAACGACTACCATGGTTACGACTTTCGTTTGGCTAATCGTCACCTTCGCCACCAAGCCGGAGCCCGAGCAGATCCTGCTCAAGTTTTATCGCAGCGTGCGACCACAAATTACCGGATGGCAGGCAATCGCCCGCCTTGCTCCCGAAGTCCCACCCTCGCGCGATCTGGGACGCAATCTTCTGTGCTGGGTTCTGGGCTGCGCCATGGTGTACCTGGCGCTGTTTGGCTTGGGACATGTACTGCTCGGTCCTATGTGGGAGGGATTGCTGCTCTTGCTTCTGTCCTCTATATGTGCGGGCGTCCTTTACTCAAACATCTCCCGCACGGGCGGGGAAGCGGAATCAAATGTCCCAAAGACAAGCGTTGTTGGATCCGCAGCACACTAGATCCGATTGTCATCCTGAGCGCAGCTGAGCCATTCTCTCGCGATGGCTCAGCGGAGTCGAAGGATCTCTACATCACGAAACCAAGTTTGAAGCGAAAGCGGCCAATCGCTCAAGATGACGGCTCTACCCCCACTGTATAGTCCATCCCCTCCCAGCGCTGCTCCTGCAGCCAATAAAACGTAAAAACAATCTCACGCCCCTCTGCTAACGCATTGCTGGGTAGATCCGCAACGTAAACACCCAGCGGGTCGCGGGTGGTGGTGTCATGCGTGGTATTCCAGCCATCGAAACTCCAATGCACAAGCGCCGGCGCGGGCAGCACGATCCGCAATTTCTTTCCACCGGGCATGGTTCGGCATTTGTTATTCAGGCGCCATTCGAAATACTCGGCCTTGCGTTTTTCGACTACATAACGCTGCACTGTCTGCGGTGGCTGGTCGAAAATCTTGCCATCGCGTAGTGATCGCCGCAGCTTGATGTACTCAGCGTGTGCCCAGACCAACGGACATGCCGACCCTGTTGGCTTGCCCAAGAACAGTTCAAGCTCAGGAATATCGGGCGCATCCCAAACCTGCTCGGGAATCAAGCGCCCCCCTTGCGTCGAAAGCTCGATCACTTGCAGCAGTTTTTCCGCTTCTTCCGGGCGTCCTGCGGCCAGTTCGTAGTGAGCGCGTTCACCTGCCAACAAAGGCCAGGGCCGGCCAATTCCCCTGCCATCAAAGGGCGATCCGTCTTCGTGCTCACCGTAGCCGTCGCCGTTGTACCGATACCAGCAAGGGCCTTGCGGCAGCTTGATCCGCAGCAGGGCGTCAATCACTTTTACTGTGTTCACAATTCGGGGATCGTCCGGCGCGCGCAGTCCGAACCGCACCAGTGCCAACGCGTCCGGACTGATGAGATGCACGGCTGCCTCAGCGCTCTGGCCAGGAGGCCGGTTCTTGATCGGCACAAATCCCTCCAGCGGAGACGGCGCGCAGTCGGCCTCCGGAGGTGCAATCCGGACGTAATAACCTTCCACTCCGACCTGCCGTGCCAGATCACTGTCTTTTGCGTAGATCCACCGTTCAATGTTGTCATTCCAGCAGTCCGCGGTTTCGCGGAGGTGGCTTGCCGTCGTTTGTTCCTCGACCGCGTCGGCAAGATCGGCTGCGACGAGGAGGGCCGCAATCTCTACCGCCAGCGTGAATGGCGAATAACCTGCATCTTCTTCCCAGCGGTCCTGCTGAGTGACGGGGCCATTGCGGACAATAAAACCCGCAGCACGTTGCACAACGGCCCACCTGCGTCGCAAATTTCCCAGAGGGACTCGGGAGTGGCGCACGACGATATCCACGAGCAGAATCGGGAGCGCCGCCTCGTCCATTTGCACTCCTCCCCAATAGGGACGCCCATCCAGCCACAGGTTCTGCGCCCAGCGGCCATCCGACTCCTGCGTGGCTTCGAGATAGCGCAGTACCCGTAGCGCATCGGACTCCGCCCCCGCTGCCAATAGGCCGACTGCGGTTTCCACCAAGTCGCGTGGCCAGACCAAGTGATATCCGCCCAGGTCTTCATCACCCTTGTTGAACCCCCAGGGAATGGAAAGGCTCGCGATCACTCCTCCCAGGAAGTTCTTCGACTCATGGCAGCGCATCACCGCCGCGCTGGCGCGAAAGAGGTCGTATTCCCGCTCAGGCTCGTCCAATTTCAGCAAACTTTTCTGCCAGCTTTTCCAGTGCCTGACGTAGTGATCGCGCAAGTCCTCATAGGACTCAAGCAGGCTGGCACGCGTGTGCTGACCGGCTTCTGACCAGATTTCTCCGAAGCCCAATGCCAGGACAAATTCTCCTCCGCACGCCACCAGATCGATCTCTCCGGTGAGCGCGATGTTGCCATGTTCGGCTCGAGTGTAATTCCACGCCATTTGGTAGTGCTGCGAAAGATCCTGCCAGCCATCGGAGAATCCCACGAAACCGGCAGACATCTTCAGCCAGGGCGCCGAACAGGCAAAGGCCAGAGCGATGCTATTTCGCTCCGCAAATAACATGGGAACGCCCTTGTACTCTCCTACCCAGCCTGTGTTGTCGTTTCCCCAGTTGGCCAGATGCGGAGCCAGAAGGGCATAGAGACGATAGTCGGCGAGGCTGCCCTTCAGCGGTACAAAGCGGACCTTCTGCAGCACCACGTTACGGTAAGGATCCGTCAGAACTTCTTTTTCGATCCGATACCGCCCCTGCATTTCTGTGTTGCGCAGCTGATATACCGGTATACCCGGCTCCATGGGGACATTCTCAAACCTGCAATGCCGCTTCTCTTCAGAGAAAAAACCGGCGCCATCGGTGACGATGAACCCTTGATCGCGCGTGCACGCCTGGTCCACGCGCGGGAAGTAGACTTCGTTCAGGATGCCGTGGCTCAAGGTAAACCAGACCCGGCTGTGCAGGTTTAGCGCTGTGCCGATCCCGCTTTTAGCGCTCGAAGTCCAGCGCGGCGGTATCCCAGGCGCTCCCGGCGCATAACGTTCGGAATCACTCACTATGTCCCACCCCCCAAAGTCCGAACAGTTTGACAGATCAGCAGGCTGGCGGCCAACACACTCTCCACCGGGCTGTGCAGATTTTTTCAACAAACATTAATTCGCGATTCATGCCGGAGTAATAAAAGAGGGTCAAGCTGCAAGCATCCGCGACCACGGATTGAATCCAACGGGGCTCAGGCCGTGGTTAAGAACAACTCATGGAGGAGCGCTGTGAAACATTGGCGGAAGACTCTGATGTTTAGGACAACTATGCTGTCGCTGCTTGCCATGATGCCACTGGCTGCGAACGCACAAATGAGTAAAGTGAAGACGGTTTGGGTCATCCTCATGGAGAATCACAACTGGACGGGCAACAACGCCGGCGCGGCGTTCGGCGCTCCGGATCTCAAGGACAACCTGTCGGCTCCGTACATCAACGGGCAGCTGCTGGATACATCGGCGCACGCGGAGGAGTATTTCAATCCTCCGGGCAACCATCCCAGCCAGCCGAATTATTTGTGGCTGGAAGCCGGGACTAACTTCGGCGTCCTCGCGGATACCCAGCCCGGTCAGCCCCAACTATTCACACACCACCATTTGGTAAGACTTCTTGAAGATGCGGGTATTTCCTGGACGGCCTACGCGGAGCCCGACTTCGGCAGCCCCGTGTTCGACGTCTGCCCGCTGGATTTTACCTTCCTCGATGTTGAGCATCTCGCGTTTGTGTACTTCAACGATGTCAACCATGGGTTGAACCCGAAGTCAGCCGAATGTATCAAGCACGTCCGGCCGTATTACCAGCTGGCGACTGATCTGGCCGACCACACCTCGGCGCAGTACAACTTCATCACTCCAAACCTGTGTCATGACGGGCACGAGGGCATTTCTCCTTGCGATGCACTGGAAAGCAAGAACAATACCTTGCGATCGGATACCTGGCTGAAGCAGAATGTGCCGCTCATTCTCGAGTCAGACGAGTACAAGCAGGGGGGCGCCCTGTGCATCATTTGGGATGAAGCCGAAGACAGCGCCGACTTCAGCGATGGTCCCATCGGAATGTTCCTGCTTTCGCCGTTTGCGAAGGGCGGGGGGAAAACGGCTTACAGCAATAACATTCACTACGACCATAGCTCCACCCTGAAAACGTTGCAGGAAATCTTCCAGGTGGGGCCGCTGCTTGGAGCTGCTGCGGATCCCGAAACCAATGATCTGAGCAACCTGTTTAAGTGAGAACTGCAACCAGCCGGCCAGGGGCGACCACCTCGGCCGGTCAATTTTTCCTAAGCCGATCTCCACGACTGCTTGCACTCAGCGCCAAGACAGCAGCCGCGATCTTCAGATAAAATCGTTCACACCGAATGTGGATGGCTCGATGTTGCTAGGCGTGCTGGCGCTGCCTGTTACCAGACGGTGTCTGATCCAGAATTCCTATTACAAAAGACAAAGAGACGGCGACCCGCGGAAGGTTTCCGCCAGGAGACGGCGTCAGGAGATAAACGATGGCCAAGATTGCAAAGACCGCGGATCGCAAAAAAGTGATGGACACTTCCAAGAGCACCGACTGCCCCAAGTGCGGTAAGCCTACGCGCATCGTGAAGCGCGTAAAGGATCGCGAACGCAATATCCCCGGCGGGATTTTTATCTCTTGCTCGGCCTGCGAGTTCTACGAGAAGCTGTAGGCGGCGGCTTGACCTGCCTCGAGATAAGGCCCAACCGTTCGAGGCTCAAATCGGCGTTCCGAGGCATTGCCTCGCGATTTTGCTCCAATGCCTTTTGCTTCTCCGTTGTTGCCGCACGACTCCCAAATCTCCAGGGCAACAAGTCTCTCAATAAGTAGTTGAGCAGTCAGTACTTCGCGCAGGGAACAAAAATGTCACGCGCATGTCATGCGCACGCCATTGACACCCCAGCCGACTAAGTACAGAGTTATGCGCTCAAGGCGCAGTGCAAACACACCCGCACACGCGCTTACTTATGAAAGGAAATTTTTCATGAAACCTAATGAGGGCACTTGGGTGCAAAGATCGGGGATAGCCATATTAATTTTCCGAAGATGGAAGACTGCTATGAAGGGACTAGTTCTCCTCACAATCACCCTGTTTACCTTCGCCGCCTCGACCTACGCGCAGCTGAACTTCACGTCCCTTGACTATCCGGGAGGCACATTAACCGCGGCCCGCGGCATCAACGATCGCGGCGATATTGTTGGTGCGTACCGTACCGTGGCGCCCCGTCACGCCCTGCTCATCAGGAGGGGGCAGTTCATTCCGCTCGCACCGACCACTATCTTGGGCTCAAATGCCAGCGAGGCTTTCAAATCAAATGATCTGGGCGACGCAGTCGGGGAACTCTTCGGGAATGACGGGTTCTTTCACGGATTCCTCGTGAGGAAAGGCGTTGTAACCACACTCGATTTTCCTGGCGCTAGCGACACGTCATTCTGCAGCGGTGGCCGAGTTGGGAGATGCTTTATGAATTAGGTAGATTCTCGAGGCTTCAAAGGCGACGTCCCGTTTAAAATCTGCAGCCCCGGCCTCTCGCAAGCCATTGCGAGGGCTGGGGCCGCTTCGGTCTCGTTCCCGATGAAGTCTGGGAGACGAAGTGCAGTCTCCCGAAGGAGGGGCTATGAAATCCGTTATGGGTGTGATGATCGTTGCCTTGGTCTAGACTTAGAAACTCATCTGCCCCAGGATCGCTCTCGCTTCGGCGGCGGGATCCGCTGCCGCGGTGATCGGACGTCCCACAACGATGTGCGTGGCGCCGGCCGCAATCGCTTCCGCTGGAGTCACCACTCTGGCCTGATCGCCGTGATCGGTGCCGGAGGGACGCACTCCTGGGGTCACGATGACAAGCTCATTCCCCAGTTCCGTGCGTAGAGCAGAAGCTTCCAGGGCCGACGCCACCACCCCTTTACATCCGTTCGAGATGGCGAGGACGGAAAGCCGCAAAACCTGGTCCACGACTCGTCCGCGCACACCCAGGTTGCTGAGATCGTTGTCATCCATGCTAGTTAAGACCGTGACCGCCAGCACCGTCGGAACAGGATTGACCCTGGCTGCAGCTTCCGTGGCTGCTCGTAGCATCTTCGCGCCGCCTGAAGCGTGCACGGTTAGCATAGTGACGCCGAGATCGGCAGCCTCTCGCACTGCCGACGCTACAGTATTGGGAATGTCGTGGTATTTCAGGTCAAGAAAGACGCGCCGTCCCGAAGCCACCAGATCTCTCACCACCTGCGGGCCGACGGCGGTGAACAGTTGCATACCAATCTTGTAAGTCAGGGCGGAGTCGCCCACAGCCGCCACAATCTTCTGGGCTGCGGCTGCGGACGAGACATCCAGAGCAACGATCAGACGCTGGCGCGGATCTTGCATCTAGTTCTAGTTTAAAGGGCTTGGCGCTAATACGCCAATGGCCGGAGCATGGCCACGGTTTGGGGATGAACCAGATCCAAGCGGACGCGCTGCAGGCCTTGGCTCTTGAATTGAAGCACTCGTGCAGTGTTGTAGGAAACGTCGATGATCCTTCCGGGAACAACCGGTCCGCGGTCGTTGATACGTACCACTACCGCCCGCCCGTTGCGAAGGTTCGTGACCCGTACGTAGCTCCCAAGCGGGAGAGTTGGATGCGCCGCGGTCAGGTCGTACATGTTGTAGGGCTCACCACTGGCGGTCGGTTTGTCCTGGAAGTCGCTGCCGTACCATGATGCCGTCCCAATTTGATACGCCTTGGGTCGGTTCACCCCGGTCCGAAACCCCGGCCGAACCGTGCTTTGGATGTCACGAGACTCTGAGTTGGTCGGTCGCTGAGTCGCCCCTAGGCTGACGACCCAAAGAAGAATCGTCAGTCCAGCAATACGTCGTCGCATTCAGTCACCCCGCATCTCTAAGTTACCCCCCCACGAGTTCGCCAGGATTCAACGATGCTATCGGGTGAGAAAGCGGGGTGTCAATGCGGAATTTCCTGTAGCAAGATTATTATCTAGTAA
>JABCYV010000138.1 GCA_013290025.1 Acidobacteriota bacterium | reverse complement strand
AAGCACAGTGGAATCGGTCGGTGCTACACGTTCGACATCCACCAGCACCGACTTCAGAGCAGGACTATCGCCGATGATCTCTTCAAACGTACACTCAAGACGATTCCGTTCATTTTGAGGAACTCTGTATGCCATAAGTTACCTCCCTTCAATAACTCACCCGACACGAACTCCCGTAAACCACGAATTAAAGCCTTCGTCCTGCCCCAAGGCTGCGCAACTGGTCTCGAGCGAGAGCTTGTTACTATTCGGCTTGCTCAGAATGCCTCGGCACCGGCTTGCATTGCCTGCTGATGCGATTCCTTGTTGTCGGTAAGCGGTGATGAGAGTCAAATCTCTTACCGCAGCCTCGGTTTGCAGGTCGAGCGCTTCCGCCGTCGCGTCTTAGAAGACCGTTTACGTCTTTGAGGACTCTTCAGCTTCATAAGAGTCAAGTTAGTCCTGGAAAGGAAAAAAATCTATTGAGCGTTCGTACTTCGAACTTCTCAAAAGGACGATGCGTGTAAGCTTTGGATTACTAGGGCGGGTGGACCTTTCGGATCATTCTTATCAATTCGGCAAGGCGATTTCGCTTGCTTGTCTCCATTGCGCGGCTGCGCTAAACGCTTACGACGATTTCCGCCGTTCAGAGTTGAGCAGCAATGTGTTTGTTCAGCATTCCCGCAAGTTTCGGCTGTAGGGCAAGCGGCAGGTCCCCGATTCCATTCCTAGTCACGTCGTTTTCGCACTGCCTTCATCATCTCGCGAGGTTGCGCGAATAGTTTCGAGCAAGAGTTCGTCATTAAACGGCTTGCTTAGGAATGCGACGGCGCCGGCTTGCAATGCTTGCTGACGCGATTCTTCCTTGTCGTAAGCGGTGATGAAAATGATAGGAACCTTGTAGCCCGCGGCGGCAAGATGGCTTTGGAGTTGTAGCCCATTCATGCCCGGCATCTGAATGTCAATGATCAGACAGGATGTCTCGTGCAACTGGTCAGACCTCAGGAAACTTTCGGCAGATTCAAAGGCCGCTGCGCGAAAGCCAAAAGACTCAATAAGCAGTGTTGTGGTCCTGCGAATGGACTCGTCGTCGTCAACTAGCGATATGAGATTCTTTCGTACTCCCAATTGTCCCTGTAAAGCTGAACGAATTGTTTGAAGTAAAATCTCGTCAGCAAACGGCTTGCCGAGGAATGCAGCGGCACCAGCTTGCAATGCCCGCAGACGGGATGCTTTATCGTCGTAAGCGGTGATAAAAATGATTGGGATCTTGCAGCCCATTGTTGCGAGATGGCTTTGAAGTTGTAGCCCACTCATACCAGGCATTCGGACGTCAACGATGAGACAGGATGTCTCGTGCAACTGGTCAGACTTCAGAAAAACTTCCGCAGATTCGAACCCTGCCGCTCGAAACCCAAAAGATTCGATGAGCAGCGTTGTGGTCCGGAGCACGGACGCATCGTCTTCAACAACCGAGATTAGATTCTTTAACACTCTCAACTCCAACTGAACTGACGTTATTCCTGGGGGGGAAAGAATGCTATTGGGTGTTGGTACTTCAGGATTGGCAAAAAGGCGGATGCACGTAAACTTTGGCTTACGAGGCATCTTTCGAGGGTTTGACCTTCTCGATCATTTTTATCAATTCGGCAAGCGATGACGCTTGCATCTTTTCCATCGCCCGGCTGCGCTGAACCTTTACGGTGCTTTCCGCGGTTCCGAGTTCAGCAGCAATTTGTTTGTTGAGCATTCCCGCAACGACCATGGAAACTACCTCCTGCTCGCGAGAAGTCAGACAGTCGAAGCGCCGCCGAAGATCCCACATTTCGTTCTCCTGTTCGCGCCTCGCGCGGTCCCGATCAAGTGCGACGCGAACAGCATCCAGAAGATCCTGGTCACGGAATGGTTTGGTAAGAAACTCGACCGCTCCAGCTTTCATAGCACGAACGCTCATCGGAATGTCGCCGTGCCCGGTGAGAAAGACTATCGGGATACGGATATTTCTCGTCGCAAGCTCGCGTTGGAAATCGAGTCCACTCAATCCCGGTAGCCTCACGTCCAGCACAAGACAGCTGGGAACATCAGGAGGCTTTTTGTGCAGGAAACTATCAGCTGAATCAAAGGTTTCGGCCTGCAGGCCCACCGTACTTAAGAGGAACTTGAGCGAAGAACGTACCGATGGATCATCGTCTATAACAAAGATCACTGGGGCTACACTCATGAAGGATTCTCCCCGGCCGCCGGTAATGTGAACCAAAACACGGCGCCGTTGGGAGAATTGGCTGTGGCCCAGAGTCGTCCGCCTTGGCCTTCAATGAGTGAGCGGCTAATGGCCAAGCCCATTCCCATACCATGTGCCTTTGTCGTAAAGAAAGTAGTGAATAAACGATCTGCCTCTGGACCGAGGCCCGTGCCTGAGTCGCGTATAGCAACCAACACATTGCCAGATTCGTCGACCCGGGACTCCAAAGAGAGTGCGCGCGGTCGAACGGCAACCCCGATCATGGCCTCTATGCCATTGATGATCAAGTTCAGAAGGACTTGCTGCAGCTGAACGCGATCGGCCCGTACGAGCGGTAATGTCCTTGTGAATTGACACTCGACCAAGATTTGATTCTTGTGAAGCTCATGGCCGGCTAGAGTCAGCACCTCCTGAATGACCTCGTTTATGTCCAGTTCGGTCCTCTCTGCAGGTGCTTTCTTTATAAACGCGCGAATCCGAGCTATGACAGCACTCGCACGAGTGCCGTCGGCAACAATTTCTTCGAGAGCCCGCCGGAGAACTTCGGGGTCGAGATTATGATTGGCGAGCAGTCTTAAGCATGCACTGCCATTATTGGTAACGGCAGTTAAAGGCTGATTGACTTCATGGGCAATGGACGCTGCCAATTCGCCCATCGTTGTCAGCCTGGAAACACGCGCAAGTTCTGCCTGGGTCATCTGCAAAGCTTGTTGAGCCTCTTTCCAATCATGCAGATCCACGACGGTCCCGAACCACTTGATAATTCTACCGCTTTCATCTCGCAGCGGTAGAGCCCTCGAAATGCACCAACGATAGGTGCGGTCCTCTGCTCTGAGGCAGCGAAATTCGTGTTGAAACGGCTGGCCGCTTGAAACTGTTGCCGACCATGCCCTTGCCATTTTGTCAACGTCGTCTTGATGAACGGTCTTCATCCATCCTGCGCCTTGCACCTGTTCCGCGGATAGCCCTGTGTAATCGAGTACTCGCTGGTTACAATAATCAATCGCGCCATCTGCCGCAGCACTCCAAAGCATCTGCGGAATGGTCTCAGTTAATTCACGCAGAGTGCGCTCGCTCGCGCGAAGCTTATTCTCTGCCTGCTTTCTTTCACTGGTATCGCGGATAAAGCCGGTAAATACTTTATGCCCACCTCTGATTAGTTCTCCAAACGAGATTTCCACGGGGAATTCCTGGCCATTCTTGCGCAGTGCGGTCAGTTCGGTGCCTTGCCAGTTGATGTGCCGCTGGCCGGTAGCCAAGTAGCGTCCGAACCCATTCTCGTGCAACTTCCGCATGTATTCCGGCATTAGTATGGTCAACGGCTTCCCGATCAACTCCGTCGGATCATAACCAAAGATTCTCATGGCGGCATGATTGGCAAACAGAATTGCACCGCTGTCGTCGATGCTGATCACGGCATCAGTGGCCGTTTCGACCACAAGGCGATGCCTCTCTTCACTGTAGCGGAGCTCGGACTCTTCTTGTTTACGATCAGTAATATCCGCAACGCTACCGTCGATCTTGTTAATGGAGCTTTTCATACGATTCGCCATATCGCGAGTCTCTTCGCTTTTCTAAGGACGAACTTGCGCATCTATTTTAGACCAAAAATTTCTTCGGAGCCGTCTACAGTGATCCCGCTATAGGTCTGACTGGCGATTTTTGGGCAGTTCATTTGATTCGGAATCGGCATTCACAGACGATCTGCACCTCACAGTCGATAAGCCAAAAGCAAACCTGGGGCAATTTTCGAACGGCACTGTTGCAATCGTCCACAGGTTTATGAAAAGCTTCCCGAAAACGGTGCTTCCACTCCGCGCGCCGCAATCTTTGTCGCAAGACCGGGATCACACTGCGGAATTCGTTCCGCGCCACCATCTTGGTGAGATCGCGATGGGTCGCCGCCACCAGACGGATCTTGATGCTGTGCGTGCGGCCGCTGCCCACTCGCTCGAACTCGGTCGCCTATTGCTTTGGCGGGGAGCGCAGGACTGCATTGTCGAGTTATAAGACAGAACTCACTTGCGGAAGATACCTTAGAACAAGCGCGCAGGCAGACCGCTATTCCTTTGGAGGTTTTTGCAGAGTCTCCGGGGAGGCGTTCTTGAGTGGTATCGACCAGCTCCGGTCAGTTGATGAGAAATCGCTGGTTCACTCGGTGAAATGAAGGAGTTGTATTTCACGTGTATCTAGTGCGCCATTCGGAACCATAACCCACGCAACCGCCGAACTCACTACAGACAGGCCTGCGCAAATCAACATCACTATTCGAAATCCAAACACAAATGCGTCCGCAATCAATTCCTTAATGGCGGCTTTCGTAGCGGGACTAAGGTCATCTGGCACCGGCAGGCCGGCTAGCATAATTTCGCCCGACTGCACCGTCTCCAGAACGCCCGACGGCAACAAGAGATGAACCAAGCCGTGATTTAAGCGAGAACCAAAGGCGTTTACCATCACTATCCCCACGACTGCAATCGCAAGTACCCCCGCGACGCGCGCAATTGCATTGTTGATTCCGGAGGCCGCCCCGACACGATCCTGGCCCACTGAATTTATGACGACAGTGGTGAGGGGAGCGATGGTAATCGCCATACCAAGACCGAGAGCAATTACCGCAGGAAAAAACGAAGTCCAGTAACTCCCGCCTACGGTGGGTATAGCGAACAGAACAAATCCTAAGGCGCCAACGAGTGGGCCGACGATCAATGGAATCCTTGGGCCGTAATGCGTCACGAGACCTCCGGCCCAGTTGGAAAGAATGAAGATCAGGACAATCATTGGCAGCACAGCGGCACCCGCTGCAGTTGCGGAATACCCTTGGACTTGGATCAGATTCAAAGGAAACAAGAAGAAGAAAACACCGATAGCAGCGTAGAGGAGCAGCGTAAGCAGGTTGGTACCACTAAAGCTGGATGATGCGAATAGCGCCAGCGGAACCATAGGTGAAGTCACGCTAGCTTCGACAAGCGGGAACAAAATTAGACAGCCGCAGCCCACAATCAAGCTGGCTAGCACCAGAGGATGTTCCCAACCCATGTTCTCCGATTCGATCAGCCCGTAAACCAAGCTCCCTAATCCGAGAGTGATGACAAGGGCTCCAAGCCAATCGACGCGGCCTTCAGCCGCGCTCCGGCTTTCGGGGATATGCCAAAGCAAAATGACTATAACCGCGGCTGCAAGCGGGATATTGATGAAAAACACCCAGCGCCAGGAAGCATACTCCACCAGCCAGCCGCCGAGAACGGGCCCTACCGCGGTAGTGATTGCCGTGAAGCCGGACCATGTGCCAATCGCCTGACCGCGGCTCTTCTCATCGAAGGATGTACTGATAATCGCCAGGCTGCCAGGCACGAGGAGTGCAGCCCCCACACCTTGAATGCTTCTCGCAATGATTAGTTGATGTACGTTCGAGGCAATCCCGCCACCCACAGAAGCCAGGGCGAAGATCGCTACACCCAGGACGAACATCAAGCGGCGGCCAAACAAATCACCAAGCGAACCCCCGACGAGAATCAACGCTCCCAGGAAGAGTCCGTAGGACTCGACCACCCATTGCACATCAACTACCGTTGCATGAAAGCTGGTTTGGAGCGCAGGCAAAGCGATATTGACGACGGTGCCGTCGATGAAGGCCATGCTGGAACCGATAATGGTCGCGGCGAGTATCCATGGTCTTGTTTTTGCCGCACAAAGAACTCCGACGTCTCCCGACTGGATTACGGCTTCGTCGCAAGGCGGTCTGGTGAACACTAAAATACCCTCTAATTCCACTTAGTTTCTGAGCGTTTCACACGAGGAAGATGATCGGCGATCAAAGCGAATGAAGTGGCAAACGGCTCAACACCTCAAGCCTCCAACTCGAGATCATCAAATCGTCGCCACTTGTATATCCAGATAGAGATGCACCAGCACAGCGCGAAGAGAGCAATGATGCAATATCCAAACGTCCCGAAGTTCTTGTTGAGCTTGCCGACCATGTCCCAGAACATTCCTTGACGATGGAACTGTCCGGCCAACAGGCCAAGCGCTTCGATTCCACCCACCACCAGGGCGACAAGAGCGGAAACAAGGGTGATGGTCATGTTGTAGTAAAGCTTCCGAATCGGCTTGACGAAGGCCCACCCGTACGCCCCAAGCATAAGAATGTTATCCGTCGTGTCGACGAGCGACATACCCGCCGCAAACAGTGTGGGAAACACCAAAATGGACCACAGTGACAATCCTTTCGAAGCTTCAGCGGCCGAGATTCCCAGAAGTCCGATCTCCGTCGCAGTGTCGAACCCAAGGCCGAACAGCAGACCAAGCGGATACATGTGCCAGCTTCGGCTGATGACCGCAAACATCGGCCGGAAGAGTCGAGAGAGAAAACCGCGACTGCCAAGCAGCAGATCAAAGTCCTCCTCGATGTAGCGTTCGCCGCGACGCACCCGCCGGAAAGCCAGATAGACGGAACGCAGCACGACCAGATTCACAATCGCGATGCCAAACAGAAAAAAGGTTGACGTTAAGGTGCCGACCAGGCCGCCAATATGTCTCACCGCGTCCATCCGGTGTTGCAGCGAAAGTGCCGTGGCCGCAATCGCCGCAGAGCCCAGAACAACAACGGTCGAGTGACCGAGCGAGAACATGAAGCCGACTGTCACGGGCCGTTTGCCCTCCTGCATCAGCTTTCGTGTCACATTATCGATCGCCGCGATATGGTCCGCATCTACTGCATGCCGAAGCCCAAGGCTGTAGGCAAGAAAGGCGGTGCCCACCAAAGCGGGATAGTGACGAAACGCAACGAAGGCCCACACCCACGCCGACAGATTGAAAACAAGTAACACGGCATAGACTCCCCCAATCTTCCGGCGCGTGTGGCCAGCTACGTCGTTGAACAGTGCTTGAATACTGCTTTGCATGCGTCAATCCTGAGTAAAACTCTAAAACCTGCGAACTACATCAGATGCCGGTCCCTCGGTTGCAGAAGCACGAAAGTAACGATGATGGCAGGCACGAAAAAGATCAGTGAGCCGATCACCTCAGGCGGGTTCCGGTACGCAGTCCGAATACAAACAGCTACGCATCCAAGTCGCTGGACGCCTCGAGTTGTGCTGCGTCGAGGCTCAAGTATGTCATGCCACGCACGTCAAGGAACACGCGCTGGCGAACATTTACAAGACGAAGGAGTACGTGCTCGCAAACTGCGCACCGCGCCACGACGCCGGGACCCAACATGTATAGATGCGCCTCGGCAAAGCGCTTTGTTGCGCCGCAGTGGGCGCACTGTCCCTTTGCAGCTGTAACATCCATGGCGAATATTTTGCTCAATTCACCGGCGGCAGCATTGCCGTCGAGGTAGTCGTAGGTATGTGAACTCATTGCCGATCTCCCGTGGGGCCGAAACGCTCCGTCCTGATCTTGTCAGAGCTGTTGCCGGAGGCGCTAAGGAGGCCAGTAGCAGTTTCAACGAACGATGTGGGGCCGCAAACGTAGCAAGTCGGTGCGAGATTTGAGGGCCAGGTCGTATTCGCGATGAGGGCGGCGTCGATGCGGCCTGGCGGCCGCGGCCAGTCTTTGGGAGCGACTCGTGTATACGCGTAGGTAACGCTCACAGAATGGTCGTGATCTGAAAGCGCTTCCAGTTCATCGCGGTACAAAACCGCTCCCGGTTCACGCACGGAATACAACAATCGAAACGACGCAGCGCTACACGCGGACACACGCGATCGAATCATAGCCATGAGTGGAACGATGCCGGAACCCCCCGCTACTAGCTGGATCGGCTCAGTTTGTTGGGTGCGCCACACGAACCAGCCGCCGATCGGACCTCGCAACTCCAGACGATCGCCGACTGCGAGTTCTTGCGTCAGATAGGGTGAGACTTCGCCATCACGCAGTCGTTCGACGGTTAGTTCAATGCGCGTTTCGGAGTTCGGGGCAGAGGCGATCGAATATGACCTAACTGCCGAGTATCCATCGGAGGCCGTCAGACGCACGTCAACGTGCTGGCCAGCGAGGTGACCCGTCCAATCTGAAACCTTCAACGTGATCGTGCGTGCGGTTGCAGTTTCGTCGTGAAGAGCAACAACCGTTCCTACGCGCCACATCACTCGTCCCCCGAATAACGCTGCTCCCGCCATGGGTCACCACAATTGTGGTAGCCGAGGCTTTCCCAAAAGCCAGGTCTATCGTGATGCATCAACGTAATGCCCCGTACCCATTTGGCGCTCTTCCACAAATAAAGATGAGGGACAAGAAATCGTGCAGGGCCACCGTGTTCGGGCGCAAGATCTTTGCCGTCAAATTGGAACGCGATCCACGCCTGCTTGTTCATGAGATCGTTCAGAGGCAGATTTGTGGTGTAGTCGCCGTACGAACGCACGAGGGCATAGGAAGCATCGGTTTTCACGTCTGCAAGCATCGTATCAAGGGAAACGCCTTCCCAAGATGTGCCCAGTTTCGACCATCGCGTAACGCAGTGCAAATCAATTGTGATGTTTTCGGTAGGCAATTCGCGAAACGACTTCCAGTCCCATCGCCGCAAAACGTCAGTGCCGTCGTCAATCCTAAATTCCCACCGGTCGAGCGACACGTGTGGCGTAGGTCCTGCGGATAAGACGGGGAAGTCAGTAGTGAGGTGTTGTCCTGGCGGCAGCTTTAGATCTGTCGCGCCGTGCCGACCTGAAAAGCCTCGTGAGATGATACCCATCCGCACTTCTCCTTATCTAGTGAATTATCGTTGCCCGCATTATAGAAGCACGACAATGACCAAAAGGAAAAGGAATGCCGGCCGCGAAAATAGGGCTTGTTTCCTCGGGGTCTAGTAAAGCGGCGCGAGATCAGTTGCGATCTGGGATCAATTGTCGTGACGATATAGCGCCACGGATACGTCATTGCAACACAGAGACTTCTGCTCGACACATCTTCGAACGCAGATCAACCCGATTTGCCGGCTAGACCTTTTGTCGCAGATGGAATTGGCAAGAAAAGAGTAGGTTTTCGAGTTTGGCACGACGTGTGCAATGAACCGAAGCGAGATGAAAGCGACAAGACATCTTCACGATCTACGCAGGAGCCTCTGGTTCGACAACATCACTCGAAACCTGCTGAACGGTGGAGCACTCAAGCACAAGATCGATGACCTACCGGTCACCATTCCCGCTACAGCCATACAAATCGATTGGCAGGAGGAATAATTATGAGTTCTCGCGTCCTAATTGCAGCTTTCACGTTCGTGATTTTGACTGGCTATCAGCCAGTCAAGTCACAAAGCAACAGTTCACAAAACGACCGTACCTTCCACGGATTCGATCTGGTCGATAAGGCCGGAAACATTCGCAAGCCGGCCGATTTTAGAGATCTCTATCAGGCGCTTGGAGTGTATACACCGGTCGATCTCAACAACAACACCGAGATGCACTATACCTCTGCATCGCCGGGGACAGCGGAGTATTACCGCAAGACTGGAAAGTTCGCGGACGGAACCGTATTGGTGAAAGAGGTCTTTGCAACGGATCACGCTCAAATGACGACCGGGGACGCACATTGGGCTACGGGAACGAAAGTGTGGTTCGTCTTGATCAAAGATGACAAGGGACGCTATCCCGGCAATCCGCTGTGGGGTGATGGATGGGGATGGGCACTCTTCAAATCTGACGCACCCGACAAGCAAGTCGCAACCGACTACAAGAAAGATTGCCTGAGTTGTCATATTCCAGCGCGGTCAACGGACTGGATATACGTACAAGGTTATCCAGTCCTCAAATCGAAGTAAGCAGAAGGCTCTACAGAAAATCGCTTCTAAAGACTCTTCACAAGGAGATTGGAATGCAAAAGTATATCTTTGCAGTCATCGTTGGAATCTACCTAGTTGTGGCGATCCCGTTCCTACTCGACACAAGACCTGTTGCGGCCGCTCAGTCTCAACAGTCAAGCGCCGTGTTTGACTCTCAGGGGAACATGAAGTTGCCTGATCCACATGTTTTTCGCAGGTGGGTCTTTGTAGGCGCTCCTCTAACCCCCAATGCTCTCAATGACGGAAAGGCGAACTTTCCCGAATATCATCACGTCTACATTGAACAGAAAAACGTTGACGCATATCTGAAGACTGGGGCGTTTCCCGAAGGGACGGTCATCGTAAAGGAACTGACGCGCGTTCTCAATCCGACTTTTCCAGACGGCTCGCGTACAGAACCATCCGGCCGGGGATATTTCAACGGCCAGTACAACGGAATTGACCTTACGGTAAAGGATAGTAAGCGGTTCGCTAAGACGAACGGCTGGGGGTTCTTTACCTTCGGGCATCATCCGTTGCCGTACGCCGAGTCAGCGGCGGAGGCTCCTTCAACCGAGTGCGCCTTTTGTCACCAAGCGTATGTAGCCAAAACTGACATGACTTGGGTGCAATTCTATCCGTTGCTTCGCGACAAGGATCCGAAATGATTGAGTGGAGCCTAGCAAGATTCCTCTCAATGTGAGCAAGGCACGAAAGAAATCAAAACGAATTTTGACGCAACAAGAAGGAGAAAGGGAAATGCCAAACGAGATGAACAAGAAAGAGATGGGCATGTTGAAAGAGATGGGGTTGAATGGTCACGGGGGCCATCTCTATATGCAAACAAATGAAGTCAAGAACGCGATCATTCACTACCATCGCTCCGCCAACGGCACGCTCACAGAGGTGGAACGTGTAGCCACCGGCGGTGCAGGTTCGGGGACTTTCAAGCCGATCAGCGGCCAGGAGAGCGCGCCCAACTCCTTTGAAGGCGCGGGTAGCGTCATACTTTCCCCAGATCGCAAGCTTCTGTTTGCCACAAATGGCGGAAACAATTCGGTGTCCAGCTTCGCCGTGGGCGACCAGGGCAAGCTGACACTAATTGACACTAAGCCGACCGGGAACGCTGTGGAAGGAAAGAGCGGTACTGCCAAATCGCTGGCATACTCACCCTCGAAGGACATGCTCTATGTTGTGCACTCGTTCGGACCCGATCACATCCGGATCATGTCGGTCTCCAGTGATGGCAAGCTTACTCCACGCATGGAAAAGTACACCTGCAACACGCCGGATAAGCCGCACCGTGTGCCGACTCAAGCCGTGCTCTCACCAGACGAGAAATTCATGCTTGTCGGCACAACGTTCGACGTGCCCATTGCAATCTCCGGCACCTATCCGGACGGTTCCCCCATACTCTGGGTGACTGGTCCAGACGGCGAAACAAAGTCCGTCGCTTCGAATGCTCCGGATCCCGATGGCATCGTGATCCACCGCGTGAACGCGGACGGCACGCTCGGCGAAGCCCGCTTTCAGGATGGAGGAGGCGGCTCTCCCTTCTACATCGCGTTCCTGCACAATCGGCCGGATACGTTCATCATCGCCTATGCCGTCGGTGATGGAGTGGCCTTGGGCCGAATCGACGAAGATGGCAGAATTGGCGTCGGCAAGATCGTACCGATCGACACAAGGCGAGGCAAGATCGCTGAACTTTGCTGGGCATCCGTCTCCCCCGATGACCGGTTCTTGTACGGTACGGTTTTCGGGTACAGCCACGTTACCACCTTCCATATCGACGGCCTCGAGATCAGAGTCGCGAAGGATCCTGCATGTTCGATTGTCGAGGGCGATGGCACCTTCAGGGGGCTTTGTGGAGACGTCAGCAGCGGCCCGAGCGACAACTGGGTCTCTCCAGATGGTGAATTTCTATACCAGATCTACGGGAACGCCTCGAAGCTGGTCGGGTACGCCACCAAGCCAGACGGCTCGCTCGAGGAGGTTACCAGTGTCGCCATCCCCTACAACAGCCCGGAGGGTTTGGCGGGATTCTGATTCCGCTCAAGGGGGTGCGATGATCCAGCTGAGGAATCTAACCCGGCTCAACGGTAACATGTCGCAACGGACATGCTGCAGATACTTTCGCAGAACGACTGGGCTGGCGTGCTGTAAGCGTAACCCAAGGAGGAACCACAGGGACCGCGGGGACTCTAACCGCGGACAGGCGATGCTCGGCACCAGCGGTCCGGGCATCGCCATATCAACAACGACAATCATGTCGTGGAAACGGGCCGAACGATTTTTTCAGAACAAGCCGATGAATTTGTGCAAGTCCATGTTCGACGTTGCAGCAGAGCCCGATCTCACGGGCTATTCAAACCTTTTCGATTCTCCGAAAGTGCTTGCGGCGAATCTGTCCGATAAGGATCTACAGCGTGCGGACGGCTCTGGACGGATCGTACTGAGCGGCTCTGAAAAAGGGACCCGCATCATGGACGTCTTCCAACGGTCTCCCATTCGGATCATGTTCCCAAGAACAGGCGGAGGTGCTGTGGAAGAGGCTGTTCTGATAAATACCGCCGGCGGTATTGCGGGGGGCGACCGGCTTGAATGTAGTGTGACAGCGCTCGCCGATGCTTCTATAGCAGTGACGTCGCAAGCCGCTGAAAAGGTCTACCGGGCGTTAAACGAACCTGCGCGCATTGCGACAAAGCTGAAAGTGTGTGAGGCCGCAAAACTCGCGTGGCTTCCGCAGGAAACGATCGTCTTCAATTGGGCGCGTCTGAGTCGGGAGACAGAAATCGACCTTTCTTCTGGAGCTGAGCTGCTTGCCCTTGAGTGGCTAGTGCTCGGTCGTGCCGCACACGGCGAGAACATGGTCGGCGGACACATAACCGACAGCTGGCGCGTCAAGAAAGACGGTCGGCTGATCTGGACGGACACTTTCCGCGCGACGGATGAGACGTTTCCACATCTTCACAGGAGGGCTCTGCTTTCAAATCGCAGAGCAATTGCAACGCTAATCTATTTCGGACCTGATCTCGACACCCGGCTGGAGTCCGTCCGCGAGATTGCTTCTTCTCTGGAATGCGATTGCGCTGCGACGTCAGTGGGTGGCCTTATCATCGTTCGCTTTGCGGCGAATGTGTCCTCCAATTTGGGCCTCGCCTTGCGCAGTTTTCTCCAGCAATTCGGCCGAGAGCTTGGCCCGGGCCCCTTCCGTGTGCCGAAGATGTGGTCATGTTGACACCTGCGAAAGAAACGAG
>JABCYV010000137.1 GCA_013290025.1 Acidobacteriota bacterium | reverse complement strand
TCATCCCAAAAAGACTAAGCACCGCAATCCGACCGGAAAATTCTAGTCTCTTTTCCCGCTTGAAGTCATCGAGCAGCCCAATGCAAATCCGGTAATACTCGCGCTTGATCGCGGCAATCTCCGCGCCGAAACTGTTTCTCAGGACGTCGTCCTCATGGGAGAGCACCGTCATCGCCTTTTGGTTGCTAAGAAAATATTCCAGGTGGTTGAGGATGAATATCCGGATGCGCTGCTCGGCCTCAGAAACGTTGTCCAGACGCTCCCGCAGCTGTTCGACGATAGTTGTAAACGTATGTTTCTGGATCAGGTAGAGCAGCTTCTCCTTGGATTCGAAGTAATAATAGAGACCCGCCAGCGACATGCCGCTCGAGCGCGCAAGGTCCCGCATCGACGCCCCTTCGTATCCTTTCTCATAGAAAACATTGGTAGCGTGGACGATAATCTTAGCTAACCGGCGATCAAAACGAGTCTCCGAACGCGGGGCAACCGACGCCCGACGCAGGGGGAAAGCGGACGTAACTGCAGAGGAAGAAGCCACTTTGTTCGAACGTTCGTTCTAATGATAATGCTGTTAAGCGCATTTTTCAAGGATAGGATCTTGTCATCCCGAGCGCCGCTCGAGCCGTACCCTGGTGCGGTGAGCTAGAGAGGGATCTGCAGTTCAATTAGAGATCTGCTTAGCACTGGACGGGCAGGATCGTTATCAGTTCCTGATGTCGGCCATCAGATGCTCGATCTCAATCTTGAGATCGGCGGTAAGCGGCAATAAAGGCAAGCGCACCGGGCCACCATAATATCCGTTGAAGTCCATCGCGTATTTCACGCCCGGGATACTCAACTCACCCACCAGCCGCTGAGCGGCTTTGGCGATCCGATCCTGCTTCAGTCGAGCTAGCTCGGCGTCGCCTTCTTTCCATGCGGCGTAGATCTCGTAGCAAGCAGTTGGAGCGGGATCCGCGAACGCAAGAATGCCGCCGACCGCACCGGATTGCAAGGATGGTTCCAGCCTTTGTGCCGCACCTACCAGCACCTGGAAGCCGACCTCTTTCTGCCGGGTCTTCAGTCCTCCGATCACACTCACCGCCGAAGACGATGGCTTGGAAGCACCCGACAACGACGCCACCGAAACCAGTTCTCCGCTTCCATTGCCTGCGCTCTCAGCTTTCAACATTCGCGGCGTAACTGCTTCGAAAGTTTCTGTCACGGAGGCCGCGCGTTTCACATGACGCGCGCCCTCGACCATTTTGCGGACTTTCTCCACATCTCCGCTCGATTCCTTGATACCGATCAGGTTGGAATGATCGGCCAGTTCGATAACGACTTCAGCCGGGATGTCGTATCCAGTAGCCTGGGGGAAGTTGTAGATCATCACGGGTAGCGGCGAGCGATCCGCCACCGTGCGATAGAACGCCAGCATATTCGTCGGTTGCATCTGCTTCTTGTAGTAGTGGGGCGTCCGCACCAGAGCCACATCGTACCCCAGTTCAGCGGCGTATTCGGTGAGACGCAGCGTCTCGACCGCGGATTCGACCCCAGTGCCGGCTATCAAGACTTTGTTCGCGCTGGCTGCGTCGCGCACAGTCTTGAACACTTGCCGCCTCTCTTCATCCGAGAGCAGAATGGCCTCGCCCGTCGATCCCAGCGCAACAATGCCAGCCACCGGAGTCTTCGAGTAGCGCTCAACATTGCTTTCGAGCTTCTTGAAGTAGACGTTGCCGTCAGGATAAAACGGCGTCGTGATGGGAGAAAAAATGCCGGAAAGAAGCATGGAAGCTTTTAGCTCCTGGCTGCGGCTACTTAATCAACTCGCCTTGGCGATGGTCTTTTCCGAAGCAAACTGCACGGCGGGAACTGCACCGATCTGTACTAACAGGCCCAGTTGATCCCAATTGTCCCAGCCTTCCACGATTTTCCCATCCACAATCCGTTGGATGCTCATCCCCGTAACCGTCGCTTTCCGACCGGTTGCGGCAATTCCCAGGAATGGGCCAGTTTGCGTCATAGTGGCGCTCCAGCGCGCCAGTACTCAATCGCCTTCAGCAAGCGTGTCATGAATAGTGACATGAATGTCCGGAAACGCACTCCGCAAGCTCCGCGCAAATTGCTTGAATTCCACCAATCCGAGATCAACCGAATGTTCTGCCTGGCCATGGCCTACAGCATCAGCCGAGGCCATTTCGTCAATTGCATCCATGTGTCCCTTGTTCCATACCTCTTCGAACCAGTGACGAATGAATTCAGCGTTATCTTGCTTTTGCTGCATAAGAACCTCGCATTTCGCTTAGCGATGCGCCTTGGCAACCCGCTCCGCGTGCAGATATTGTAATGCCTGTACCTTAATTTCTCCCCTTTGCAGCGCGGCAATCCCCTCGGCAGCCGCGCGGGCCGCGGAAAGCGTCGTAATGGTTGGAATGCGTGCGGTCACAGCCGCGCGCCGGATAGCTTTCTCGTCGAACCACGGCTCCAGGCCAGTTGGCGTATTAACGATGAGCTGAATGCGTTCGCCCTTGATTAAGTCCACCACGTTGGGACGGCCTTCTTTTACTTTGTAAACCCGCTCCACGCTCATCCCGGCGTTTTCCAGCACATCGGCAGTGCCGGCAGTCGCCACCAGCTTGAAGCCCATATCCACAAATTTGCGGGCGAGGTCGCCCACCTGCGCTTTGTCGTGATCGGTGACGCTGATGAAGACCGTTCCCTGCGTAGGCAGTTTCTGTCCCGCTGCCACCTGTGCCTTAGCGAAGGCTTCACCGAAGTTGTCCGCCACGCCCATCACTTCGCCGGTAGATTTCATTTCCGGACCAAGCACTGTATCGACGCCAGGAAACTTGTTCCAGGGAAAGACGGGCGACTTCACGTAATAGCAGCGGCCGGTGTCAAGGTCAACACCGCGGTCAATATATTCGGGGAGAAACTCGCGCAGCTTGCGCCCGGTCATCAGGCGGGCCGCAATTTTCGCCATCGGCACACCAGTCGCCTTCGAGACGTAGGGCACTGTCCGCGATGCCCGCGGGTTCACTTCCAGAACGTAAACCTTGCCGCCCTCTGCTCCGTTGCCCTTGGATCCGTCATTGCTGCGTGGAATGGCGAATTGGATATTCATCAGCCCGATAACCCTGAGCGCCCGCGCCAGGCGGAAAGTGTAGTCGCGCATGCGAGCCAGCAAATGATCGGGGATGTCCACCGCGGGCAGCACACAGGAAGAGTCGCCAGAGTGGATGCCAGCCTCCTCGATGTGTTGCATGATGCCGCCGATCACTACATCCTCGCCATCGGAGAGTGCATCAACGTCGACCTCGATCGCGTCCTCGAGGAAATGATCGATCAGTACCGGGCGGTCCTGCGAATATTCCACTGCTTCCTTCATGTAGCGGACGACGGTTTCCTCATCGTAGGCGATCACCATGGCGCGCCCGCCCAGCACGTAAGACGGTCGCACCAGCACGGGATATCCCGCTCGCTGCGCTCCCGCGACGGCTTCTTCGATCGAAGCCGCCATGGCCCCGGGAGCCTGCGGAATCTCGAGATCGTCGAGCAGCTTGGCGAAACGTTTGCGATCTTCTGCGAGGTCGATGCACTCCGGCGATGTCCCGATAATGTTCACGCCTGCGGCTTTGAGTGGAAGCGCCAGGTTGAGCGGAGTCTGGCCGCCGAATTGGACGATCACACCAACGGACGCACCTGAAGCGGCTTCGTGCTCGTAAATCGCAAACACATCTTCGAGCGTCAACGGTTCGAAATACAGACGATCGCTGGTGTCGTAGTCAGTCGAGACCGTCTCCGGATTGCAATTGATCATGATCGACTCGTAACCGTCGTCGTGCAACGCGAACGCGGCGTGGCAGCAGCAATAATCGAACTCAATTCCCTGCCCGATGCGGTTGGGCCCGCTACCTAAAATGATGACTTTCTTTTTCTGGCTTGGTGCGGCTTCATCCTCGTCCTCATATGTTGAATAGAGATACGGAGTGTAACTTTCGAATTCCGCGGCGCAGGTGTCTACGCGCTTGTAGACGGGCATGACACCGTGCTTTTTGCGCAAATGGCGAACCTTCTCCTGCGCTCCTTTGCCATCGAGCCGCCACACCCCCGCTAGCCGGCCGTCGGAGAAACCCATCCGCTTGGCCTCTCGCAGTACCACCGTCGGAATCGATTCCATCGGGTGCTTCTCCAACTCAAGCTGCATGTCATTAATCTCTTTGAGTTGGTAAAGAAACCATGGATCGATGGAAGTCATCTTGGCCAATTGCTTTACGGTGTGGCCCTGGCGGAGAGCGTAGCGGACATAGGAAAGTCGCTCGGGATGTGGCGTGACCAGCCGTTGCGTCAGAATTTTCGGCTCGATTTTTTCTGATCCGACTTTCTTCCCCGTATCCAGGGCGCGCACGCCTTTGAGCAACGCTTCCTTGAAAGTTCGCCCGATCGCCATGACCTCGCCGACCGATTTCATCTGCGGCCCCAGGTTTTCGTCAGCGCCTGGAAATTTCTCAAACTGCCACTTGGGAATCTTTACTACAACGTAATCTAGCGTCGGCTCAAAGCAAGCCGGCGTCTTCCGCGTGATGTCATTGGGAATTTCGTCCAGCGTGTAGCCGACTGCGAGTTTTGCCGCAATCTTCGCAATCGGAAAACCCGTGGCTTTCGAGGCCAGCGCCGAAGACCGCGACACGCGAGGATTCATCTCGATCACCACCATGCGCCCGGTATTGGGATGCACGCCGAACTGAATGTTCGACCCGCCGGTCTCCACTCCAATCTCCCGAATCACCGCGATGGCTGCGTCCCGCATGGACTGATACTCCCGATCCGTCAAGGTTTGGATCGGGGCTACAGTGATAGAGTCGCCGGTGTGGACGCCCATGGCATCGAAGTTCTCGATCGAGCAGATGATGATGACGTTGTCTTTAAGATCGCGCATCACTTCCAGCTCGTATTCCTTCCAGCCCAACACTGATTCCTCGATCAGCGCTTCGTGCACGGGAGAAAAATCGAGTCCACGGGCCAGAACTTCCAGCAGCTCTTCGCGGTTGTAGGCCATTCCGCCGCCGCTTCCGCCCAAGGTGAACGAAGGCCGGACGATCACCGGGAAGCCGATCTTACCTGCGAACTCCAAACCATCTTTCAGGTTGTTGACCAGGGCAGATTTCGGGACGTCGAGACCGATCTTCTGCATCGCGTCCTTGAAGTAGAGACGGTCTTCAGCTTTTTTGATGGCCGCGATGTTGGCGCCGATCAATTGCACGCCGTATTTGTCCAGAACCCCGCTGTCGGAAAGTTCCACCGCCAGATTGAGCGCGGTCTGGCCGCCCACCGTGGGTAGGACGGCAAATCCCTTGGCGGGTGACATCTCGCGTTCCACGCGAATAATTTCTTCCAGATACTCGCGCGTGAGTGGCTCAATGTAGGTGCGGTCCGCAACGTCCGGATCGGTCATGATGGTGGCCGGATTGGAGTTGGCCAGCACCACTTCGTATCCCTCGGATTTGAGCGCCTTGCAAGCCTGCGTGCCGGAGTAATCAAACTCCGCTGACTGACCGATGATGATCGGACCCGAACCGATAATCAGGACTTTCGAGATGTCAGTGCGTTTGGGCATTTAAGCAATTCTGGTCTTTGCTTGAATCGGTCCGGATTCAGCCACGTTAGTCGAGATTTTGTTTTGAAAGGGCACGCCTTCCAGGCGTGCCGTATGGGGCGTACCTGATGGTGCGGCGGTTGCCCTACCTCAGATAGGCGCTTCACCCCTTCCACTCCTCCATCATCTTCACGAAATCCTTGAACAGATAATGCGAGTCGTGCGGGCCGGGCGAAGCTTCGGGGTGATACTGCACACTGAATAGCGGCAAATTCCGGTGACGCAAGCCTTCCAGAGTCGAGTCGTTCAAATCCATATGTGTCAGCTCGACTTCGCTTTGCGGCAACGAATCCGGATCGACAGCGAAGTTATGGTTGTGGGCAGTGATTTCGATTTTTCCCGTGTGCAGCTGTTTCACTGGATGATTTCCTCCGTGGTGGCCAAATTTCAGCTTGAAAGTTTTCCCGCCCAACGCAATTCCTGTGAGCTGATGTCCCAAACAAATTCCGAAGATGGGTTGCCGTCCCATCAATCGGCGGATGTTATCCACCGCATACGTACAAGGTTCGGGATCGCCAGGGCCGTTTGAAAGAAACACGCCGTCGGGCTTGAGCGCGAGTACGTCTTCCGCGGGAGTTTGCGCCGGCACCACCGTGACTTTGCATCCCTCGCCACGGAGCTTGCGCAAAATGTTCTGCTTGATGCCGTAGTCGTAGGCAACCACGTGAAACCGCGGCGGCTCATCCTTTACTCCGACTACTTCATCCGGGAGGTGCGAGCGCTCGCCTGTTTCCCAAACGTAGGTGTTCTTCGTACTCACGACCTTGGCCAAATCCTGACCATCCATCTTCGGGATTGAATTGGCCTTCGCCACCAATTTCTCAGCATCGGACTCCAAAGTGGAAATTACGCCGCGCATGACGCCATGGTCGCGCAAATGGCGGACCAGTGCCCGCGTGTCAATATCCGCCAGCACCGGAATCTTGAACTGCTCGAGATATTCCTCGGCAACCTGCTGCGAGCGCCAATTGGAGCTCACACGGGAAAACTCGCGGACGATCAGGCCCTCGATATACGGTCGAGTGGCCTCGTTGTCTTCGGCGTTGGTGCCGTAGTTACCGATTTCGGGATTGGTGAGAACTACGATTTGCCCGCAATAGGAAGGATCAGTGAAAATTTCCTGATAGCCAGTGATGGAAGTATTAAAAACGACTTCCCCGTGACATTCGCCTTTGGCGCCGTAGCCTTTGCCGCGGAAGACCCGGCCGTCTTCCAGCGCAAGGATGGCCTGCATTCATACTCCAGGGAGTGGATTTTATGAATTGTAACAAGGATGTTGGATTCGGCCAACATAAACGGCAGTCAAAATCAAAAAATGAAAGGAACGAATCGCTTTGTGCGTTGCATGTACTCCCGATAACTTTGTCCCAGGGCAGATGCTAGCGCCCGCTCTTCCACCCGCACGCGATAGGCATAACCAAGGCCGCCCAAGATCACCATCACGAGAACGCTCAGCCAGTTGGTAAGAGCCAGGCCAGTGCCCAGGTACATCAGCATTCCCCCGGTGTAGGAGGGATGCCGCACCCAACGGTAAGCCCCTTCCTTAATTACGGTCTGGTCATCCGCAACTTTGACGTTCGCAGTGAAATACGATCCCAGCATCTTGAAACAATGGCGGCGCAGTGCAGAGCCGAGCAGCAAAAGTCCGATGCCTAGCCAGAACCACATTTTCTGATGTCTGACTAGAACAAAGTTGGACCAGGCCGCGACTGCAAACGCCACGGGAAAGCCAATCCACCCCAAAAGCATGATGAAGATCATGGATCGGTCAGAGGTCTGTCCCGGCACCGGCCGGGCACGCGCAATCAGTCGGAATTCAGGCACGTACACAAGCAGAAATACAGCCCAGAACACCCAGGCATAAGGCGAAGTGAAAGCCAAAGGTTGGATTGGCGTATTCATCCGAGACGATAGCGCCCCAAGCTAGCGCTTCATGCCGCCGGAAAACCTAACGCAGCCTTCCCATTTTATCCATGGGCCAATAGCCGAAGACTGCCTTTCCATAGATAAAGCTTGCCTGGACCGGGCCGAAATCGCGGCTGTCGTTCGACATTGTGCGGTGATCTCCAAGCACGAAGTAGCTATTCGATGGGACCACAACCTCGGGATATGAACGCTCATCCTCGTAGGCGCGGGGGACGTAATCTTCATCCAGCAGGTTTCCGTTCAGAAATACCTGACCGTCCTCAATGCGGATATGATCACCCGCCACCCCGATTACGCGTTTGATAAAACTCTTGGAGGGGTCGCGGGGATAGCGGAAGACCACGATGTCACCCCGCTGGATTGGCTCGAGCCGGTAGACGAACTTGTTTACGAAGATGCGTTCCTGGTCGTCGAGAGAGGGCATCATGCTTGTGCCTTCGACCTTCACCGGCTGGTAGAGAAAAATGATGATGAAGGCGGAAATCGCCAGCGAAATGATCAGATCCCGCAACCATATAGAAAGAACGGGCAGCGTCCGCGAAGCAGCAACCGGAGAACTTCCCTGTCTTAGGGCCTCGCGCGGCTCGATAGGGTTCTCCCCTTTTATCATCTTGTCTTTGGATTATACGGATCAGTGCCAGGTTCTTGAAGGTTACTTACGCTATTGTTTGCCTCGTTGACCAATCCGCCTCCAGGCCGGTGCTGCCGAGAGAATGGAGTTACAATAAGCCTCTTGAAGGACGGCAGATCTATGTTGAAACGCGGGCTAACATTGGCCTTTCTCTTTGTAATCACGCTGATCACATCGGTTCCTGGGGCCACATCGGAGCCAGCCGCGAGTCAGTCAGCAGCCACTGAGCAGGCCTCTGTGCCTGCCTACAACGCTTCCCCGCCGGCGAAAGGCGTAAAGCTGCCGGATATTCTCGGCAAAGAACAGCTTTGGGGGTCGAACGCCCAGTATCCTTTTCAGACCCATGCTTATCAGTTGGCGGCCAAGATCCCGATAGTCCTGCACCAACAGCCGTGTTACTGCTACTGCGACCGGATGGGTCATAACAGCCTGCATAGCTGCTTTGAGACCACCCACGGCGCAGAATGCGCTACCTGCTTGAAGGAGTTGTACTATTCGTACTCAATGCACCGGAAGGGCAAGACGTCGGCCCAAATTCGTAAGGGGATCATTCAGGGCGAGTGGAAGCAGGTCGACTTGCAGACGGCGACGGCGATCAACTAACCAAGTCGGCACGGGCGTTCTCCCCTGGGCCTGAAGCTAACGGAGATTAGTTACCGGCAGCCTTTAACGAGTCGGGTTGACTGGCACCCAAAGCCGCGTATAACCTTATTCAGCGTTCGTCTTTCGAGGTTTTTCCACAGCCGACGTCATTCTGGTCGGCTGATGCGTGCAGAGTCGTGGCCCTTATAAAGCGCCGTTCTTCTCAAGCCTTACAAAAAGGAGCACTTACGAAGAGTCACGGAAGAGTTTTGCAAATGGCACAAAAGAACTCCCAGAACCAGAAGAAGTCAGTTGGTGACGACCCACGTTTTGCACAGGCTGTGCAAAACTATGAGACCGGGCTGCGTGCCATGCAGGAGCACAAATTCGACAAAGCCCGCGCCTCACTGCAGAAGGTAATCCCGGGACCCAGCAAAGAGCTCGCGGACCGCGCCGCCGTCCACCTGAATACCTGCAATCAGCACCTGGAACGGGTTACCACTCAATTCCAGAGTTCCGAGGAACACTACGACTACGCAGTTTCTCTCATGAATGTTGGAGACTATGTGGGCGCGCGCGAGCACCTGGAGAAACTTACCAAGCAAGCGCCGAAAGCCGACTATGTTGCCTATGGGTTGGCAGCACTCGATTGTCTAACCGGCCATCTGGAGGATTCACTGCGCCACCTGAATGACGCTATTCGCATCAACACGGCCCTCCGGTTTCAGGCCCGGAACGATTCCGACTTCCAAAACCTGGCGGAAGATCCCCGCTTTACAGAGTTGTTGTATCCCGACCCCGGCGCGGAGTTGTCCGCGGCGTCAAACTCCCCCGAGGATGATAGCTAGCCCGTGCCCGTCCCAGATTATCAACAGCGCCCGGAGCCTTCGCTCCGAGCGGGGCGTAGTCTGCGGGTGGTCGCAATCGGGGGTGGTACCGGGCTTTCCACGCTGCTCAAGGGTCTAAAGCGCTACGCTGCAGCTCCAGCCGATCGCTCCCTCACCACGTCGGTCGGGGCGGAGATCGGCGAACTCTGCGCCGTGGTCACAGTCAGTGACGATGGTGGTTCCAGCGGCCGCCTGCGCAAGGAGCTCAACATGCTCCCGCCGGGAGACATCCGCAATTGTATTGTGGCGCTCTCTGAAGATGAGGCCTTGCTCTCACGCCTCTTTCAGCATCGTTTTGTGAAGGGCTCGGGCCTGGAAGGCCACAGTTTTGGCAATCTTTTTCTGGCGGCGCTCACGTCCATCACCAGCGATTTCAGCGAAGCGGTGCGCTTGTCGTCCGAGATTCTGCTCACACGCGGACACATTTTCCCGGCAACGACTTCCAACGTCGAACTTGAAGCTTTAATGGAAGACGGAACTCGAGTTAGAGGCGAAACCAATATCACTGCCAGCAAAGGCCGGATCAAAGAGTTATTTCTGGACCCACCAGATGTAGAGCCCCTGTCCAAGACACTGGAAGCCATCGCCCGCGCCGACCTGATCACCATCGGCCCTGGATCACTTTTTACCAGTCTGATTCCCAATTTGCTGGTGCGGGGCATCGCCCAAGCCATCGTGAACTCGGCTGCCACCAAAGTTTACATCTGCAACCTGATGACCCAGGCCAACGAAAGCCTTGGCCTGACTGCTTCCGATCACATCCGCGCTCTGAATCGCCACGCGCAAACTACTCGCATCTTTGACTATGCGCTGATCAACCGCAAACCGGCCTCATCGGAATTGAAAGCCAAATATGCGCTGGAAGGCGCGAGCCAGATCGTCGCCGACTTGGATGCCATCGAAGAATTAGGAGTATGTCCGGTGCAGGGCGATTACCTCGACGAAGGCATGGTAGCCCGGCACAACACCGATTCTGTGGCCCGTGATTTGCTGGAACTGGCCTCCCAGACGCCGCCGGAACGCGCCACAGCGCGGAATTCGCGATGACCAAGTCTTACTGGTGAGAGATTCGACCTACCAATTCCCCCAAAGGGGACGGCCGCGTTACCGACGCTGTATATTGAGTCGAATGTCTAAACCCAAGGGCAGCAGTTCTTCCCGCATGCCGCGTGTTGCCATCGCGATTATGGCCGCCGGCAAGGGCACTCGCCTCAAGTCCAAACATCCCAAAGTACTGCATGAAGTAGGCGGCAAGCCGCTGCTGGCGCATGTGATCGCTGCCGCGACTCAGGTGGTTCCAGCCAAAGATGTCTACGCCATCATAGGCCACGAAGCCGATCGAGTACGCGGAGCCGTGGCCGATACCGGCATTGGGTTTGTGCTGCAGAACGAGCAGCGTGGCACCGGTCATGCAGTGATGGTGGCGCGCGAAGCTCTCACTCCCTATGACGTCGTAATTGTGCTTTCCGGAGACGCTCCCCTCATTAGCGCGCAGACCATCGAGAAGCTGCGTGAGTTTCATGGTGCAAAAGCAGCGGCCATGACTCTGCTCACAGCAAAATTGGAGAACCCTACTGGTTACGGAAGAATCATTCGCCAGAAATCTGGAAGCCACAACGTGCACGCCATCCTGGAGCAAAAGAACCTGACGCCCGCGCAGAATAAAATTCGCGAGGTCAATGCTGGTTTCTACGCCTTTGGGGTTGAGCCGCTGTTCCGCCATATCGACAAGCTCAGCACCGACAATCCTCACCGCGAGTTCTATCTGACCGACATGGCTGCCATTCTGGGGAAGGCCAAGGAGAGAGTGGTCGCGGTCGAAGCGAACGATCCCCTGGAAGTTCTGGGAGGTAACACTCGCGCCGAGCTGGTGGAAATTGATCAGCGCATCCGTATGGCCAAGTGCCAGCAACTCATGACGGACGGAGTGACGATCTTCTATCCCCAGAGCTGCGTGATTGACAGTGCGGTCGAAATTGGCGCTGACACGGTGATCGAGCCATTCGTGCAGATTCTGGGCAACTCAACGGTCGGCAGTGACTGCCGCATCCGCTCCTACAGCGTCATCCGCAACTCCGAGATTGGGGATGGCGTTGCCATTCTCCCGGGTTGCGTACTGACTGACTCGCGAGTAAAAGCGGGCGCGATCCTGGGTCCCTACTCTCACCTGCGGCCAGGGAGTGAAATCGGCGAGGGCGCGCACCTGGGAAATTTTGTGGAGACCAAGAAGATTCGCCTGGGCAAAGGCTCCAAAGCCAATCATCTGACTTATCTGGGCGACGCTGAAATAGGCGATGGTGTGAACATCGGCGCCGGCACCATCACTTGCAACTACGATGGCGTCAGCAAATACAAAACCATTATCGAGGATGGCGTTTTCGTCGGCAGCGATACCACTCTGGTCGCCCCTGTTCGAGTGGGGAAAGGCGCGTATGTGGCAGCGGCCACCTGCGTTACGGATGACGTGCCGGCAGATGCCTTGGCTGTGGGGCGCGCCCGGCAAATTGTGAAAGAAGGCTGGGCCAAAGGGAAGCGAGAAGCACGGAAAAAATCGGAATAGTGTCTAAAGAGCCCTGCTAGTCCCCGCAAAAGCTTGTGAGCAAAACGATACCACGCATCTTTATCATCTCTAATCCCCTCTGTCTCCGGCCTGTTCCTCCGTCCCTGAATGCGAGGTGGCTAACCATTGCTTCCTCACGTCCGTCAAAATAAGCGACCGAGAGATCAACGAGCCAGCATGTGGAGGAGCACATGAAGAATATCTGCATGTTTTTCCTGGCCTGGCTGATCGCCTTTCCTGCGCTCAGCGCACAAGTGAAGGAAATCGGCGAAGCAGACATACAGCCCACTCCAGAGATCAAGAGTCTGTTCGAAGCCCTTGGCGGTGACTGGGACACCAGCGAGAAGAGGGAGCGAACGCAGTTTTTTCCGAACGGAGGTGAGCGCACAGGAAGGTCGCACGTCCGCCTGTCGGCCGCCGGATCGACGCTGGTAATGGAGGGCCACTCGGACGGTTCGGCTGGTCTGCTGAGTTACATCATCGTGGTGTGGTGGGATAAGAATGCGAATCGCTACGGCTTTTTCACTTGCTTCAAGGATTCTGGCAGCAGCTGTAAAGTACGCGGCACGGCGAAATGGGACGGAGACAAGTTCGTCAACGATTACGAAGAGGTGGTACACGGCAAAACGATGAAGTTTCGGGATACCTTCCAGGACGTCACGCCGAACTCCCACACACTGGTTTTCGCCTGGGTCAAAGACGACGGCTCCACCGAACCGGTGATCATCAGCGAAAGCGTTCGCCGTTCAAAATAATACTTTTATCACTTCGATACCGCCGCGAAGAGATCGGAATGCATTAACGACTGGAATTGCTTGTCGTCGGCCTTGAAGTGCATCTGCAAGTTGGAACTGTCCGAGTTGACGGTCATATTGTCCAACGCGATTTTTTCCGCAGGTGTCGCACTCAGCTTTTTGTAGAGTACGCCGGCCTTTACCAGGGATGAAAGTGTGGCTGCAGTCACGGAGTCTGACGTGATCACGTCGAGATCGAAATTCACGCCACTCTGAAAATTCATGGCGTAGC
>JABCYV010000136.1 GCA_013290025.1 Acidobacteriota bacterium | reverse complement strand
TCCTGGCTCACCCTGCCGGGAGGGAGGCTTGGACCCTCTATTTTGCCGGTCATGCGCACCGTTTTGATCGCCTTCATCTTGTCCATTCCACCTTTAGCCTGAATGTTCTTATTAACCAGTTCGTCGGTGGTTTGGGACATCCCCAAAAGACTCCAACAAAGTATTGCCAGCAGGACTATTGAATTACGGCGCATGCCAAGAGCTCCTCTGAAAGATTGCACGGGGACAAAACTGCCCTTCACGTCCCTTCGACGTGCTTGCCAGTGATTTGTAACCAAATTGTCAGGAATAATAATGAGAACAGAGGCGGATTTTGGGCAGGTCTGATCCATCATGCGCGACTACGGTCTGAAACCATCGGCTTTGGGACTGCCTACTCTATTCGATTCTTCAGCCGATGACAAGCCAGCCATCCCCGATACGATTCGAACATTTGCTATTCTTCTTTTCTTGTCTTCTTGCAAACTCGAATTTCCGTCCAGCATTCTGGAAGCGGCAGCTTACTACGCGTCGCGCGTCAGCAATGAGACTTTGGAAGTCCAAGAAATCAAACCGATACACTGATTCTGAGCATCTAACGCCGACCATGAGGAAGAATAGCAATATGAACCGACCTTTAGCATTGATTTGCATGCTTCTACTGACGGTTTGCTCGCTCGCGCAGCAAGACGCCGCTCCCGTCGAGCCAATGGATCAAACTCCGCTGTTCCACGTGAGGGTGACTTCGCGCAGCACCAACGCGGTGAACTATCGCCATCGTGGCGGCTCGACCACCGTGGATTTCAAGGGAACTGACCTCATGCCCGAAGCCAGTGGCCGGGCCAAGGTCGACAGCAAGGCAGGACGCCTGGAGATTAGCGCTGAATTTTCCCGCTTCCAGCCGGCAACCAAATTTGGTCCCGAATACTTGACCTATGTGCTTTGGGCCATCACACCTGAGGGCCGCTCGGTCAACCTGGGCGAGGTTGTGCCCAACAGCGCGGGAAAAGTTAGCTTGAACGTCACCACCCAACTTCAGGCCTTCGGCTTGATCGTGACCGCCGAGCCTTATTTCTCCGTGATCCAGCCCAGCGATAAAGTAGTCGCGGAAAACATCATCCGCCAGGAAACCAAAGGCCTCGAACAACCGATACACGCGAGATTCGAGATGCTGGAATCCGGACAATATACCGTGGATTTGCCGGCGACCAAGCTTCCCGCAACCATGGCTGATCCCAAGACTCCGCTCGACTTGCTGGAAGCGCGCAATGCCGTGGCCATTGCCAAAGCAGCCGGAGCGGATCAATATGCGCCCGATACGCTGCAAAAAGCCGAAAATCTTCTTGCCCAAGCTGAGGACTACCTGCGCCGGAAACAGGGTAGAACTCCCATCGGCACGGTAGCCCGCGGGGCTACTCAAACCGCGGAAGACGCGCGGGTGCTGACTCTGAAAAAGAAAGAGCAGGAAAGGATCGCGGCGGAAAAGCGCGCCATGCAGGAGGCCCAAGAGAAGGCTGAAGCAGAAGCGAAAGCGTCGGCTGAAGCGGAAGCGCAAGCCAAGGCTCAGGCCGAAGAAGACGCCCGCAGGCGTGCTCAGGCCGAAGCCGAACAGGCGACGGCGGAAAAAGCCAGAACCGAAGCCGAGCTGCAGCAAGCCAAGGCCGACGCAGCCCGGTCGGCAGCATTGGCGGAGCAGCAGAAAGCCCAAGCTGCCGCAGCAGAAGCGATTCGTCAAAAGGAAGAAATGCGGGAGCGTCTTCTAAAGCAGCTCAACCAGGTTTTGGAAACCAAAGACACAGACCGCGGCCTTGTGGTCAGCATGCCGGACGTGCTCTTCGACAGCGGTCAGTACACACTAAAGCCTGCAGCCCGGGAGCGGCTGGCCAGAATTTCAGGAATTGTGCTTGCTTATCCGGATCTTAGACTGGAAATCGAAGGCCATACTGATAGCATCGGCAGCGAGCAGTTCAACCAGTCGCTCTCTGAGAAACGCGCCGCCACGGTGAGAGACTACCTGGTCAATGCCGGGGTACCGATCAACAGCGTAATCGCGCGCGGCCTTGGCAAGAATAATCCGATAGCCGAGAACTCCACCGCCGCGGGGCGAAAACTGAACCGCCGCGTGGAGATGATCGTTTCCGGTGATGTAATCGGGAACCAGGTGGGACCGAACCCGAATCCCGGAGGCCCGCAATAGGAGGAGCAACAATCGGACGGATCTTTGGTTTGCGAATCTCGCTCTGGTATGAGGTCGGTACGCAGCTCCTAACTATGCTGCCTTCTTTTCGCGCCTTACCCTTGCCCATCGTGCCCGCTGCGCTGCCGCGATCTTCTTCCGGGCGGCAACGGATAAGCGTGACCGCTTTGCAGTTCCCTTGTTCCCATTGGCCCCAGGCTCCACGATTTTGGTCAGAGTGGCTACGGCCTCTCGAAGGCGCTTCAATTGTTTCTGCTCCTTGCGGAGTTCCTTCAACACACGACGAGTAAGGTTGTTCATAAGTTAGTCCTCTAGATAGGTCAGTTCCAAGGCGTTCCCTGCGTCATCCGCGGCCGTCCGCAAGTAGGAACGGTAGTTCTTACCGGCGCCTCGACCGCAAAGATCACGTCGCGTCTATCTCTTGATGTCGCGGCAAAGCATTATACCCCTCAAACCCCTAGCAATAGGGCTAGTCCGGGCGCAAGATCCGGGGTCAATCGAGCTTGACCCCGATGCGCACCTCTTGTCGCGTTAGTAAGTGAAGGACGAACTTAGCAAGCTGCTAAGTATGCAAGGAGGCCAAAATGAAACCGCATCCCTTCGCCTTGTTGGTCATCACAGTTTTAATTGGCAGCGGCAGTCTGGCAGCCTTTTGGTCTGATGCCCCTCGTGGAAGCGACCAGCACGCTAAGAAACAAGGTTTGAGGAACAGCGATCAGACTGAGGCCACGCTGACGGCGAAGCGTATGTACGCTTCGGCGCAGGCATCGTATGACGAACATAACTACCAGGACGCTCTCGAGACTCTTAATGAAGCTGTGCGGTTGGACCCAAGTTCCGCGCCTTCCACACTGCTGAGAGCGCTTACCTACTTTCAAATGGGCAAATACAATGAAGCTGCCCACGACTTCACCGTCGACATTCAGCTTGAGCCCAGCCACGGCGCTGCCTATTTTCTCCGCGGGCAATGCTATCTCAAATTGGCAAGCTATCAGAGCGCGGTCAGCGATTTTCAAAAGACAGCAGAGCTGGATGCGAATCTACGTACGCAAGCGATGGCATGGTTGAGGAAAGCTCAGGCTGCGTCCCTTGCCGGAGGAAGTCACGGGAGGATTTCCTCTGCTGCGGACGCAGCGTGAGTCTCAACAGTCGACGCAGGCCTTACGACTATCTCTGGTCGACTTCTCCCAGCGGAACAACCTTCGTACCCGTACGAAATTTCTTATAATCCCGATAGGTCACATCCTCTTCCACGTTGTAGTCCTTCAGGAGGGCCAGCCGCACGTCGACTTTCACGGCCACGTGCTTCGGCAGCCAGGCTTCCTCGTTCACCCGGGTCTGTTCGACGACCACGCGTGAGCCCTTGTGGATTCGTGCCAGAAACCAGCCGAGCGAAACCGTGTCGATGCACTGCGCGTCCAGTTTCACCCATTGTGATTCGGCTTGATCGATCCATACCCGGAAGCGGAACTTGGGGAGGATCCTGGCCTCCTTGCTATGCGGCTCGAAGCCGGGGCGAGGCTCAGCATCGATCACGTAGGTTTTCCGTCCTTCGAGATCGTCAATATTGGCGAGGTGGAAGTTGTAGGCGTCGGTCACCTCACGCACAAATTGCCGGTCCTTCTCTCGGTTTTTCTCTTCCATTTCGAGGCGCTTCCTGCGCTGATCTTCGGTTTCGTTCTTGCGCTTATCCATGACCTTCTTGATTTTTTCTTCTTCCTTAGCCGCATCTTTCTCTGAAAGCGGCTTGTCGTCTTTGGCGATGAGACGCTGCACTTGTTCGTTGTAGAGCATCATGACTTCGTAGGTCTTGGATTCGATGGACCGCAACTCGCCCTTTCTGTTCAGCTTGTGTTCTTCCTCGCGCTGAACGTAGGTGTAGTCGCGTTGCTTCTTGTCGTTTTCCACGTCGTTTTCGGCCGCTCGGCGAATGAGTTCCTTAATTTGGTCGTTGGTAAGCGTAGTGACGTTTTGGTTTGAGGGTTTGAATTCGGTCGATGCGGTGTCGGGGGCGCCCGTCTGGCCCGATGAGGTCCAGGCGAATAAGGCTAGGAGCAAAAAAAGGACGATCCGCATCACCTGCATAGTTACGTGGTTGGAACCCAGTAAGTTCCAATAAGTCTCGTTTCTTCGGCCAGAACTCACGGCGACTTTGCGGACTTATGCGACTTCCCGGTGCACTCCGCCTCGAATAGCCTTTCGTCTATCCGGTGCAGCCTCTTTTCCACGCCCGGCCGAAGCAGCTTGGTGTGAGGGATCTCGAACAAATAATCCACAATGAACCAGATCGGTCTCTCGGTAGTCATCCATTCCAGATGATCGAAGCGGGCCAGGTTTACGGGACGGGAATACGTACGCAGTGTGCGCTCACGGCGCAAGTTGAAATAGAGGTTGAAGTAACTCATGGCCAGCTCGCGCAAAGAACGGTAGACGGGTTCGCGGTAACGGCAACCGGCATAATTCGATTTCGCAATTGCGCCCCAGTGCCCATCGATGCGGTAAATGGCAAGCACATGGTCGGTATCATGCTCGGCTTCTAAGTCCCAAATCAGTGGCGGGAAGCCGTTTGCACGCAATGCGGCCGCAGCGAAGATGGCGCCCTCGAGACAGTGGGAAGTCTCCTCGCGCAACACGAAGCGCGGCGACCAGGCGGTGTCCTCGAGGTGATAAGGTGTGTCGTCGAGGAAACGTTGAATGCCGTACGGGTCTTTGAAGCTGCGCAGCTTGCGAAGTTCGGCGGGCGTGAAGCGGTTTTTGGCCTCGGCCATCGTCATCTGCAGTTTAGACGATGAAAAGGGAGAAAAGCGTTACCACGGAGGACACCGATCCGTCGTTTGATGTCAGGCCTGTGTTTCAATCGCTCCTTGAATTAACTCATTCAAATATCTGTGCCAGCTCCCTCGGCGTGTCCACCACCACATCCGGCGGAGCTTCGCACAGCGTGTGCGGAGCAAAACCATAGGTGACACCGCACGTCCAGATGCCGGCATTGCGACCGGTAATCACATCAACGGAGGAATCTCCGACGATGAGGGCTTCTTCGGAACGCGTGCGAGTTTGATCCAGCAAAGTGCGCGCACCCAATGGGTCTGGCTTCTTGGTGGAAAAGCTGTTGCCGCCATAAACGTGGACAAAGAACTCGGCCAGTCCTAGGGCCTCCACGATGGCACGCGACGGATGCACCGGCTTGTTGGAGAGAACGGCCATCTGGCGGTGACCATTGGAGTTGCGGACGACGGCTAGAGTCTCTGAGATTCCGGGGTAGAGGTGCGTGTGATCGAGCTTGTGGACGCGATAGTAGCCGAGAAAGTATTCCAGCGCCATTTTCACTGAGGCTTCATCCTTTGGGTCGCCCAGGGCCCGCCTGATCAGCACCGGAGCGCCATCTCCCACGTACGAAGCGATTACCTCACCCGGCAATTCGGGACGTTTGAAGTGCCTGAGCGTCGCGTTAACCGAATGAACCAGGTCCAACCGCGAGTCGATCAACGTCCCGTCGAGATCAAAGATAATCAATTTGATCTTGTGAGGATCGAATTGGCGGTGGAACTTGATCATTCATCTACCGTTATTCCAGTATATTCGCGACCCCTCGTCTGGATTTACAATGCATCTGCGGGTTCAAACTCGCCAGCAGGAGAACGGATGGCGACGCTAAAGACAGATCCCAAACCAGCCAGCCTGACCGACAGCGATATTAAGAAATCCAGCAAAAGCTATGAGGGCCTCTCCCCCCAGCAACTGATTGAAGCCTACCGCATCATGTTCACCTCCCGGCGCATCGACGATCGGGAGATCATGCTCAAGCGTCAGCAAAAGATCTTCTTCCAGATATCCGGCGCGGGGCATGAAGCGGTGGGCGTGGCCGCGGCGCTTGCCCTGAAGGCGGGTTACGACTGGTTCTATCCTTACTATCGGGACCGCGCGCTCTGTCTCACGCTGGGTGCCACTCCTTACGAAATGTTCTTGCACGCCATGGGCGCGGCTGACGATCCCAGTTCCGGTGGCAGGCAGATGCCCTCGCACTGGAGTTATCCGCGACTTCATATCGTCACCGGATCATCGCCAACCGGAACGCAGATTCTGCAGGCCGTGGGCTGCGCCGAAGTGGGCCGTTACTTGACTGCCCATCCCCAAGCTGGCAGGAAAAGCAACGGCGATTATCGCCAGTTCAAAGAAGCGGTCTTCCACCCGGACGAGGTCACCTACGTTTCCCTCGGCGATGGCACAACCAGCGAAGGCGAGTTCTGGGAGGCGCTGAATACTGCGTCCAACCTTCGCCTGCCCCTGATATTCGTGGTGCAGGACAACGAATACGCCATCTCGGTGCCCGTCGAAGTACAGACTGCGGGCGGAAACATCTCGCGCCTGGTCGCGGGTTTTCCCGACTTCCATTTTGAAGAGGTTGATGGGACGGACCCAGTGGCGAGTTATGCCGTATTCACCCGCTCGGTCGCGTACTGTCGCGCCGGGCATGGTCCGGCTTTTATCCACGCCCACGTAATCCGGCCATATTCGCACTCACTTTCCGACGACGAGCGACTCTACCGTCCCGATGCCGAGCGCCAGCGCGATGCCGCCCGCGATCCCATCTCGCGCATGCAGATGTTTCTCATCCGCGAAGGCATTCTCGATGAAAAGGGCATCAATCGCCTGGAAAAACAGGTGGACGATGGTTTGCAAGAGGCCGTCGACCAGGCACTCAAAGCGCCTCCGCCCACGCCGGACACGGTCACCCGCTTCGTCTATTCACCGGATCTTGATCCGACGTCCTCTGCGTTTGACACTCAGCCGGTAGCCGCCAAAGCGGAGGCGCCATCCGCCGACGCCAAGAAGGCCGCGCCCAAGACCATGGCCGATCTGATCAACGCTACCTTGCGCGACGAGATGCGGCGTGACGAGCGCATCCTGATCTTCGGGGAAGACGTGGCCGACTGCAGCCGGGAACAATACCTGCAGCAGAAGATGGTCAAGGGCAAGGGCGGCGTCTTCAAGCTGACCGCGGGGCTGCAAAGTGATTTCGGCTCGGATCGGGTGTTTAACTCACCGCTGGCCGAGGCCAACATTGTCGGGCGTGCAACTGGAATGGCGACCCGAGGGCTAAAGCCGGTGGTCGAAATCCAGTTCTTCGACTACATCTGGCCCGCCATGATGCAATTGCGCAATGAGTTGCCGCTAATCCGCTGGCGCTCAAACAACGGCTTTTCCGCGCCCTGCGTAATACGCGTGGCCATCGGCGGATATCTGACTGGCGGCGCTATCTATCACTCCCAGTGCGGCGAGAGCGTGTTTACGCATATCCCCGGATTGCGTGTCGTATTTCCCTCGAACGCGTTGGATGCGGCCGGATTGCTGCGCACCGCTATCCGCTGTGACGATCCTGTTCTTTTCCTCGAGCACAAGCGGCTGTACCGTGAAACTTATGGCCGCGCGTCCTATCCGGGGCCGGATTACATGGTCCCATTCGGCAAAGCCAAAATCGTGCAAGCGGGAACCGATCTATCCATGATCACCTACGGAGCGGTCGTACCGCGCGCTCTTCAGGCCGCACAGAAGCTGGAGCGCGAGCACGGCATCAAGGTGGAAGTGGTTGACCTGCGCTGTCTGAATCCTTTCGACTGGGAGACGATTGCCGCTTCTGTCCGCAAAACCAACCGCGCAGTAGTTGCCTATGAGGACACATTAAGCTGGGGCTACGGAGCCGAAATTGCAGCCCGCATTGCCGATCAAATGTTCGATCACTTGGACGCGCCAGTACGCCGCGTCGCCGCCCAAGACACCTATGTTGCCTATCAGCCGATTCTGGAAAATGCCATCCTGCCCCAGGTCAACGACCTGTTCCGAGCCATGAAGGAACTGGCGGAGTACTAAGGGGACTGATGAACGGCTGAAGCTTTCCAATGACTGGGCCTCGGAATCCCGCAGCGATCGGAATTATCAGAGCTCGGCTCAGAGCAACTCAGTGTGCAGCCTGCGATCTCTGGGAAAGAAAATCGTCACGGCACTGTTTGGCGGCAGAGAGTAATGCCGCAAACTCAGGCGTACCTCGCAGCTTTGCCCACGCGGAATCGTTCTGCAAACCCGTGTAGGGGCAAAAGTGTCCGGCGATCGAACTCTTAATCAGTTGCACGGCTACGTCCTTCTGCCCGCAGAAAAGAAGGTCGCCTGCGACCACGTAACGTGGTTCAGGGTCTGGATCTGCGAGTAGCGTGGCGGCCTCTTTCCGGGTGAGGGATACCGCATCGGCGGAAGATGGATTGTCGATGCACGCCGCGATCATGCTGAAGTCGAATGGGGCATCCTTGAATTCCTTGAATTTCTCCGCGATTTCCTTCGCCTGCGCAAATTTTCCATCGCGAATGTAATGCCACATAATGTTGTCTGATGCCCATTCCGAACCAGCGTCGAGCTGAAGAAAATCCATCGCCCGCGCGTAGTTACCAAGTTGGTCGAACGTGAACGCGCACCCGCGCAACATAAAGTTCCCGGAATCCAGGGACATGGCGGCGTCGCACTCGTGCGCGGATTCCTCGATGGCTCCTCCGTAGCGAAGGACATATCCCAGCGCAAAGTGGGCCTGTGCATTCTCTGGATGCCGCGTTACCAGCGCCTTCCCGTCCTGGTAGGCCTTAACCAACTCACCTTGTTCCACCCGATTGGTGATCAGCCACGCCGCTGCAAAAATGTAGTTAGGATCAAGGGAGATAGCCCGTTCCAGAGCTGCGTTTGAGCGCTTGCGCGTCGCCTCGCCGCCGTTTGAATAGGCCGCATCGTAATGGTAGCGAAGTCCGAGATAGGCCCACGCCGGCGCGTAGCTGGGGTCCAGCCCCACCGCGCGCTCCAGCATGACAATGGCCTCTTTGTTCGGCAGCGGATCATGCGGCAACGCAATACTCCGCAGATAGAGATCGTAGGCTTCTTCGTTCTTGGGATGAGTGCCAGCTTCCCCCGAATCGGTTCCTCCACCGAGTGCGGGGACCAAACCCTGCCGAACTTTCGCCGTAATCTGGCTCCGCATGGCAATCATGTCGGGAGCAGCAACGGTCATGGTGTCACGCCACACCGTGCGGTTTTCGGCGATGTCCACGGCTTCGAGAGTGATCTGAATCTGATCGCCTTCTTTCATGTAATGTCCAGTGACCACGTCCGTCACATGCATGGCCTTGCCGGCTTCCTGCAAGTCGACGTTGGGAGAGTCGTACTTGCTGGTGGTTGCGAATGGGCGGATCGTAAGCGAGCGAACGTAACTGAGCGAAGTTGCGATTTCGTCGGCCAGAGCCAGCCGCAAGAAGTCCACATCCTTCTCGGAGCCTAAGTTCTGCAAAGGAAGAACAGCGACCGTTTTCTGACTGGCAGTGATCGCAACGGGCGCGGAGCGTTGCTTGCCGAACCAAAATAGAGCAGCCAGCATCATGACCGCAACCGCGGCAAGTACTCCGACGATCTTCTTATAGGACCTGTTCTGCGTCGTAGCCGCTGGCACTTTGTCCACAGGCACAGCGTCTGGCGCTGATGACGATGACTGTGAGGGAGATGAGACCTGCACGCCGGACGAGCCAGATCCCGACGGGCTTGGAGTAACTTGTGACCCGCTTTTTTGTACGGCAGCCACTGACCCCGAACTAGCTCGTGTGCCTGGCCGAGACTCCGTTTCCCGTTTCAGCCGCTTTAGGTCGGCCCGCATATCCGCGGCGTGCTGGTATCGCAGCTCACGGTCTTTTTCCAGCGCCTTGTTGATGACGTCTTCCAGTTTGGGCGGAAGGTCAGGGTTCAGACGCACCGCTGAAACCGGATCACGATCCAGAATTTCGTGCGAGATCACTCCCGACGTTTCGCCGCGGAAGGGCAGCGTGCCGGTAGCCATCTCGTACAGCACCGCGCCGAAGGAAAATAGGTCGCTGCGCGCATCCAGTTCCTTCGCCCGCACCTGTTCAGGAGACATGTAAGCGACCGTGCCGAGGGTGGAACCGGGACTGGTCAGGTGGTCCTCGTTTAGCGTCTCCTGGGCCGTTGGTCCTGCTGCGTCTAATCCCCTGCCGACTGCTGGCATCACTTTCGCCAGACCGAAATCGAGAATCTTGGCGTGTCCGCGCTTGGTGATAAAGATATTCGCCGGTTTGATGTCGCGGTGGACTATGCCTTCCGCGTGAGCGGCATCGAGCGCGTCGGCAATCTCGATTGCCAGCCCGAGCAGAACGTCCGTCTCGATCGGTCTGCCCGCGATGCGATGCTTCAGCGTTACCCCGTCGAGAAACTCCATGACGAGGAAGGGGTGGCCATCTTGCTGCCCGACTTCATAGATAGTGCAGATATTGGGATGATTGAGGGCCGATGCCGCCTGCGCCTCCCGTTGAAACCGCGCCAAGGCTTGAGCGTCCTTGGCGACGTCATCAGGTAAAAACTTCAAGGCGACAAATCGGTGGAGGCTGATGTCCTCGGCCTTGTAGACAACACCCATGCCGCCACCGCCAAGCTTTTCGACGATCCGGTAGTGCGAGATGGTCTGGCCGATCATGAAGTCGCACCATGGTAGGCGGGGTGCGAGGGCAAGTCAATGAGAGCAGAGGACTTGGCGGTGCTCGAAATAGGCAAATGGTTCTACGTCATTGACCTTGGAACTAACCAGGCAGAGATCACATTCGTCAGCGGCGTGGTAATTTCCGTTCCTACTTCTTGAGCGCGCTCGTGTGCGTGGCGACGCACAGCCATTTGCCGTTCAGATAGACCCAAGTGTCTGTGAATCGTCCATAGTGATCAAAGGGCTTACCTTTGTTGAGCCCCTTGGCGTGGTAGATTCCGGCGACCACGGCCGCGTTCTGATACATGAAAACCCGCTCGTCCTTGTTTGCCATAACGCTGGGAGCGTAGGAGAGATCCATATTGTCGGCCAGGAACTGGGCCTTCGTCATGAACGTGCCATCGTTGTCGGTGCTGATGAAGCTATCAGCCACCAAACCTCCCAGTGCCTTCGAATCGTGGTTCAACTGTGCCTTGTTCCATGCATTCTCCAGGGCAAGCAGCAAAGCCTCGTTCCCGTGTGGGGACTCAGTGGAATTCTGGGCGGCCAGAGAACCAGCGAGCCAAAGCAAGCACACCACAACTTTTGTCATCATCCGGATGGTCCCCTTCGTCGGCGATCCAATCTAAATCAGGCAGCGTCTCTTGATTATTTCTTCTCTTGAGTCTTGTCCTGGTCCTTACCCTGAATCGAAAGCAACTCCACCTCAAAAATCAGGGTGGCGCCAGGGCCGATGTCCGCGCCCGCGCCGCGATCGCCGTAGGCGAGGTCCGTCGGAATGAATAGCTGCCACTTGGATCCGACAGGCATGAGCTGAAGGGCTTCGGTCCATCCCTTGATGACGCCGCCCACCGGGAAAGTCGCGGGCTGGCCCCGCTTGTAGGAGCTATCAAACTCAGTGCCATTGATCAGCGTGCCCCGGTAGTTGCAAACCACGGTATCGCTCGCGGTGGGTTTGGGTCCAGTGCCCGCCGTCAAAATTTTATATTGCAGACCGCTGGGCAACGTCACCACACCATCTTTCGCTTTGTTGGCGGCCAGAAATGTTTCCCCTTCTTTCTTGTTCTCGGCGCCGGCCTGTTGCATCTTTTCCTGTTGCTTCGCGCGGACTTCGGCTTGCGCCGCCGTAAGCGCGGCTCTGGCCTCGTCGTCGGTCAGCAGCGTCTTGCCACCCGTCAAGGCGTCTTTCAAACCACGGGCCAAAATATTCGGATCGACGGCGACTGCCTGCTGGTGCAGGTTCTTCCCCAGATTCATCCCCAGGGCGTAGCTGAATTTATCTTTTTGCGTCTTGAGGCTCAGCACAGTCGAGCTTTTTGCTGCAGTTGCTGGCCGACTCTTTGCTGGAGGGTTGGTGGCATTGCTCGTGGGCGGGGTCTGCTGCGCCTGAGACCAGATGCTAAATAGCAGCAGCATCCCAACCGATGCGGGTACAGTGAAGGCGAAGTATTTTTGCATGAAGCTATTGTCACATTGGTTTATGCGCTGGGCAAATTGCAAGTCCGAGCATCACGGGCGAGAGTTCTGCTCTCACGGTGGAGAGTTTAGGACCCTTTAGACCTTCCGCCGGCGCCGCGACGAATACTCTCCAGCGCGATTGGGCCTGCCCCGAAGAAGATGAGAGCGAAGGCAATGGCGGCAAGAGCAAGGGGAAACTGATAGCCACCGTTCCCCAACAACCCATTTTTCCAGTGCACCTTCACAATCGCCACACTCAGGTCGATCAAAATTGCCAGTGCCGCGCAGCTGGTAAAGAGGCCGGCGATCAGCAGGATGCCTCCAAAGAATTCAGCGGCCGCAGAGAGATACGCCAGCCATCCGGGCAATCCGAGGCTGCCGACAAACTGAACGTGGTGCGACAGCCCGCCAAAAATCTTGGGATACCCGTGGCCAACCATGATGACGCCTAATACCAAGCGCAGAACCAGCAGCGCCAGGGGTTGCAGACGATCGAAATAGCGCAAGGCTTCCTCCACTGAAGTCCGAACCGGTTACACGTCGCACGGCAGCTTCCGATAGCCCGATTCTGGTGAGTTTGGGATTACCGGCTGCAATTGCCAGTTATCCTTCGGGCGTCATACACGTTTTTCAGCAAACCACCCAGGGTTTTTGGTGCGTAGTGCAAGGTTCGTACGGCAGAACCTGGCTACCTGCTGATAAATCAGCGTACGACTTAGGTCGCAGCCAATTTCTTTTGGCTTTCCCACCCGTTCAAGAACCCTCGTAACGTCTCTAGTACTTTAGTTATGCCTCGACAGCAAACTTTGAACCGAGTGTATAAACACCACATCATATAGTATCTAATCATCACACTTCTACGGCATATAGCATCCATCCGCAAGTTGGCCGAAGTTACTTTCCAGAAAACAGGCATAAAACCCAGTAAAACTCGGAGATATGGCTTGACCTCATGTCTTTCCGGGTTGATATATGCTCAGTCCACCAAAATTCACTCGAACGCTGATTTGGAGCGAGGAATTTTCTCTCAAGTTTGCTCTGCGGGCCGGAGATACCGGCTGCGTCAGGGCCTGATTCTGTGGAAGGAACACGAACTATGGCCGACTCGCGAGAAGTCATGAACATTCGCCAGGCGTCGC
>JABCYV010000135.1 GCA_013290025.1 Acidobacteriota bacterium | reverse complement strand
CCCAGTTCGAGGAAGGTGTAAAACACGAGATCGTCTTCGATAAGCTCCGAAATCTGGTCACTGGCGGCGCCGCGGTCACTGATGACGAAGTTCGGCAAGAGTTCATGAAACGCAACACTAAAGTCAAGTTCGATTACGCTGTGCTGCGGAAAGAAGACATCCTCAAGGAAATCCATCCCAGCGACGCCGAGCTGAAAGCTTTTTACGAGCGCAACAAGGCTACCTATAACAATTCCATTCCGGAGAAGCGCAAAGTCCGATACGCGCTGCTGGATACCTCAAAAATTGAAGCTCAAACTTCTGTCAGTCTGACCGATTCGCAGGCTTACTACAATCAGCATCGCGATGAATATCGGGTCCCTGACCAGGTCAATGTTCGTCATATTCTGATCAAGACTCCTCCGGTGGGCCCTGACGGCAAAATCGATCCCAAGGGAGTGGAAGAAGCGCGCAAGAAAGCCGAGGATGTTCTGAAGCAGTTGAAGGCGGGCGCGAAGTTTGAAGATCTGGCCAAGAAATACTCTGAAGATCCCGGCAGCGCCAAGAATGGTGGTGGGTTGGGCGGGATCGGGCGAGGCCGCACCGTTCCTGAATTTGAAAAGGCAGCTTTTTCCTTGCCCAAAGGAGGCACCAGTGATCTGGTGCAGAGCAGTTTTGGTTTTCACATCATTCACGTCGATGACAAGCAGGATGCGCACTTGAAGACGCTAGACGAGGTAAAGAGCCAGATCGAACCTCTAATCAAGCAGCAAAAGGCTAACAACGCAGCTGACAGCCAGGCGAACGCGTTGCTTGCGGACGCGCGCGCTATGGGGCTCGAGAAAGCTGCCACGGCCAAGGGGCTCAATGTGGTCACAACTGATTTCATCAGCCGCACTGATTCTCTGCCTGGCGTCGGTCCCGCGCCCCAGTTGTTTGATTCCATATTCAGCCAGAAAGAGAACGCCCCAGCGGAGCAGGCGCAATTGCCCCACGGATATGCCATATTCGAAGTATTGGCAATAAAGCCTCCCGCCACGCCTACCTTCGAAGAGATTCGCTCCCGCGTCGACACCGAGTTCAAGAACGAACGCTCGGCGGCCCTGCTTTCACAAAAAACCCAGGAGCTCGCCGATCGCGCCAAAGCACAGCACGATTTAAAGAAGGCTGCTAAGGAATTAGGGGCAACGGTAAAGACGAATGATTTTGTGCTCCCTGACGGGCAGGCGCCGGATCTCGGCTCTATGGCCGGTGGCGCCTCAGTTGCCTTCACCCTGAAGGCGGGAGACATCAGTGGTCCGATCAACAATGGCAACACCGGCGCCGTATTGGCGATTCTTGAGAAACACGAGCCTCCTGCCGGAGACTTTGCCGCTAAGCGAGACGAGATTCGTGAGTCGCTCTTACAGAACAAGCAACAGGAGATTTTTGGTCTGTTCGTGGCGAACCTGCACGACCAGATGGAGAAATCTGGAAAGATCAAGATCAACCAGGAAGAGATGAAAAAACTGACTCGCGCCCAGGGCGGGGAAGAGGGCGAGTAACCCGGCTGTTCTCGCTGCAAGCGGGATTTAGTTCCTGAGGAAAACCGGTTTCCTGATCGAGCCCTCGTTAGACAAGAAAGATGCCATTTCCGCGCTTGACCGGAATTCTTCTTCACCCTACGTCGCTGCCGTCGCGTGGGGGTATCGGCGATTTTGGTCCAATCGCCTACAGTTTCCTCGATTTTCTTGCTTCCGCTCGTCAAGGTTTGTGGCAGGTGCTGCCGCTAAATCCGCCAGCGAATGGAAATTCTCCCTACTCATCAACCTCGGCTTTTGCTGGAAATCCACTGCTGATTAGCTTGGAACGGTTAGCTGAACGTGGCTGGATTGAGTCATCCCGTGTTCTTGGGCTGAGCGACGCCGTCGCTGCAATCGATTACGACGAAGTTCGCGCTCACAAGCTGCCACTCCTCAAACGGGCTGCCGGCAGTTTTCTGAACAAGGGGCCCTCCGGTGCGCATGCCAAATTTGACCGATTCTGTGCCGAAAATTCGTGGTGGCTGGAAGATTTTGTTCTTTTCGATTCCTTGCGCGATCGCTATAACGGGCAAGCCTGGAATCATTGGCCCGCTGACTTGGCTCGTCGCGAACCGACCGCCCTTGCAGCTACCCGCAAGGAACTGGCCTCAGAGATGGCGATTCGCCGGGTCATCCAGTTTGCGTTCTGGGAGCAGTGGCATGCTTTGAGACTATACTGTGCCCAGCGATCGATTCGCGTAGTGGGAGACGTCGCGATTTTTGTCGACTACGATAGCGCCGATGTTTGGATCCATCGGGATTTTTATCGACTCAGGGACGATCTTCAGCCTGAAGTGGTGTCCGGCGTGCCTCCAGATGCTTTCAGCGCGACCGGCCAGCGCTGGGGCAATCCTCTCTACAATTGGGATGCCATGCGCGCGAGAGGCTATGACTGGTGGATTCGTCGGCTGCGCTGGGCCACGCAGACCTGCGATTACATTCGCCTCGATCATTTCCGCGGTTTCGAGCAGTTCTGGGAGATTCCTGGTCAGGAGCCAACGGCGATTCATGGCCGCTGGGTGGATGGTCCCAAGGACGAACTCTTCGACAAGCTTCGCGAAGAGCTCGGCGGGCTGCCGTTCTTTGCTGAAGACTTGGGTTACATCACACCAGAAGTGCATGCTCTGCGCGAACGTCACCAGATTCCAGGTCTCGCCGTGCTCCAATTTGGCTTTGGCAACCCCGGCGCGCACGCCTATCTGCCGCATCGTCTCACGCCCGACCGCGTCATCTATACCGGGACCCACGACAACGACACCGCGTTGGGTTGGTGGAATTCTGGTGCGACCGAATACGAGCGCCGCAGCGTTACCTCCTACGTCGGGAATTGCGATGATGGTGTCAATTGGGCTCTGATCCGCCTGGCTCAGAGCTCAGTTGCGAGCTTGTCCGTGGTTCCCTTGCAGGACGTACTTGGACTGGGCAGCGAAGCCCGCTTGAACACGCCGAGCGTTCACGAGGGAAACTATCGCTGGCGCTGCGCGCCCGGGGCGTATACGCAAAAAGTGGCGGAAATGCTTGCTTGCCTTGCTGAAGTCACCGATCGTCTGCCACAGCCTGTCCCAATGCCCCCGGAAGAAGAGTTTTCCGCTTGAGGGAGTGAGATTTTACCCTATGTAACGGTCATGCGGTTCATCTGCGGAGCGAACTTTGTGTTATAGGAAAGCCACTGGAAAAAAGCCGGGATCTTTCGATCCCGGCTGGCAGTTGGCAGGTTGCCCGGATAAGCCTTGTCATTCGATGTGGGGACGAGCGTCATCGCTCGTCCAGACGGCCAGCACGAGCGGGACGCTCGCGCCTACATCGATCAACCTTACTATGCACTTCTTCGCGGCCGCAGAGTCAAGTCCCGGACCTGCGCCAGCACGCTCGACATCTGCAATCCATTGAGTTGCGAGATGAAGGGCAGCAAATCCGCGATAAACTGATCTTTCATCAGTTCCGCGATCTCCTCTTGGCGATTGCGTTCGCCGCCCGAGAGTAGGTCCGGCACAGTAACCTCCAGCGCCCGTGCCAGCCGCTCCAGTGAGGAAAGGGTCGGCGTGGCTTTCTCGTTTTCGATCTTGGAGACATAGGTCCGCGGCACGGACATACGCGTGGCTAGTTGGCGCTGGCTGAGCCCGTTTCGCAAACGCAGCGAACGGATCGATGCCGCCAGGTTCAGGTGGCCGCGTCCGTTGCCATTTGTTGGCATCATCTGCGGCGGGGGCGGCGCCAGGACCACTTCCGGCTCGTCCTCGTCTAGCGAGGCGTGACAGCGGCGGCAAAGATCGTTGGAAGTACGGAATTGAACCAGTTGGCAGCGATCACAACGAACAACTTCCCTTGAATCTACAGGAGCAAGGGTGGTAGCCATTAAGGTGTGGGAGTTGCCAGAGCGGGCTTCTCCTGGAACACAGAAACATCCTGGTTCCAACCTGCAGCGTAATCTGCGGTACAACACCTGTGGATGTCAAGTAGATTCTGGTGTTAAAAGCGAAGTATCTTGTTGGAAAACAAAAATTAGCGGGCGAAAAACCGGAGAAAACAGGTAAGAAACCATGAGCGATCACGAACACGCGTGGGGGTTACTAACTGAGTTCACCCAATCGGAAAGTTTGCGCAAGCACGCGCTAGCCGTCGAAGCCTGCATGCGAGCTTACGCCCGCAAGCATTCCGGAGACGAAGATCTCTGGGGCGTAGTCGGATTACTCCACGACTTTGATTACGACAAATATCCTAGCCTCGACGACCATCCCTATAAAGGCAACGAAATACTGAAAGAGCGTGGCTATTCCGACGAAATTCGGGAAGCCATTATGTCACACGCCGATTTCACGGGCGTTCCCCGCGACACTCCGATGAAGAAAGCGCTCTTTGCCTGCGACGAGCTGGCCGGATTCATTACCGCATGCGCACTGGTCAAGCCCGGAAAGTCCTTGGCGGAAGTCGAGGCCAAGTCGGTTCGCAGAAAGATGAAAGACAAAGCCTTCGCCCGCAGCGTAAACCGTGACGACATCGTCAAGGGCGCTGCAGACCTGAGTGTGGACCTGGAAGAACACATAGCCTTCTGCATCGAGGCGATGAAGGGCATCGCGGGTGAGCTGGGTTTGGATGGGAGCGCGGCCAAAACGGCTTGACCAGGGACCGCGTGGGGACAGCTGCCCTCGGAGGTCCTGCCAGCTGTCCTATCTCTACCCGGTTGCTGAGTCAGTCGCGCTATCGAGATCGGCAATAGCCTAATCCAGCCAGGGATTCATCAGCTTCACTCCGCAGCCCTCGAAGTCCCCAATGTTCCGCGTGGCTAGCGCTGCGCCATGGACGTGAGCAATGGCGGCGATTTGAGCATCGAGCTCCGCCATCGGTCTTCCTCGTCTACGCCGTTCAGCGGCAATCTGCGAGAAAGACCGAGCTGCCTGCTCGTCGAAGACCAGAATTTGCCCGGCGAAATCTTCGGAGAACATCGCCTCGGCTTCGGCTCTTAGTTTCTCCCGGCGTCTTCCCGGGGCAAGGATTTCAATTCCATACAGAATTTCCGCTACGGTGATCGTGGTGATGAACAGCGGGTCAACGAGTCGCCGGTTTGAGATCCACGCCAGCGCAGCTTCTGATGGCGACGCGGCCATCACCTCGGACAAAACATTCGTGTCCAAAATGGTCACGAATTCTCACCGGATACCAGGATCGCGGATAGGGCCGCGAGGTGGGATTTTCAATGCGACTCTGCCTAGCGGTGCAAACCGCCGGCGAATTGCCGCGACCAGATCCTTCGGTTGCTGGGCCGGTTGGCTCAGAGCAGATTTGAGGATTTCCCGAGCTTCCTGCTCCATCGAGCGTCCGTGCCGCGCGGCGCGAATCTTGAGTTTTCGCTTTGTGGATTCTTCAAGCTGTCGAATTGTAATGCTGGCCATGCAATCAATGATAGCATTGCAATCATTGATTGCACAAGCCCAGCTGACGCAGCAACCGCGAGGAGACCTAATCCAGAATCGCGCTGATCTTAGCATTTGCAATCAGCTCCGCGATCCGAGCGAAATCTTGGTACATCACGCGATCTTTATCCATCGTCGGACAAACTGAGCGGATCGCGGCATGCGCTGCCTGCCCGTGCTTGGAGGGTTTGAGTGGTGCCAAGAAATCCAACGCCTGCGCGGCAGCCATAGCCTCAATCGCCATAGCGTTGCGCGTGTTCTCCACGATCCGTTTTAGCTTGAGCGACGCCGTCATCCCCATGGAAACGTAATCTTCTTTGTTGCCCGAGGTGGTAATCGAATCCACCGACGCGGGGTGCGCCAGCACTTTATTCTCGCTCGCGAGCGCCGCCGCTGTGACCTGCGGCATCATGAATCCGGAGTTCAATCCTGCGCCGGCAGCCAAAAACGGCGGCAAGCCTTCGTTCAGCGCTGGATTCACCAGCCGTTCTAGTCTGCGTTCGGAGATGCCGGCCAGCGCGCTCAGAGCGATGCCGAGGAAATCCAAGACGAAAGCCACGGGCTGTCCGTGGAAATTTCCTCCAGAGATTACATCGGCTTCCAACTCAGCGGAGCTGCGCTCCGCCCGGACGGGCGAGGCGCCCGTCCCCACATGGCCTGGGCCGCTCTTAAAAAAGACCAGCGGATTGTCCACTGCGGAGTTGACCTCAATTTCCATGACCTCGCGGCAATGGGCGAGCGTATCCCGGACGGCGCCATGCACTTGTGGCATGCAGCGCAAGGAGTACGCGTCCTGGACCCGGCCGCAATCGCGATGCGACTCGCGAAGCTCGCTGCCTTCGAGCATCTTGCACAGATTGGCCGCAGTCTTAAGCTGGCCGGCATGGGGCCGCGCTTTATGAATGCGCTCGTCAAAGGCGACATCCGTGCCTCGCAGCGCGTCCAAGGTGAGCGCCCCAATCACGTCCGCCGAGTCTACAAGGATCTCCGATGCGAGTAGAGCGAGAATGCCAACCGCGAGCATTCCCTGCGTCCCGTTGATTAGCGAGACCGCTTCCTTCGCTTCAAGCACCAGTGGCTTGACTTGGGCGCGGCGCATCGCTTCAGCGGCCGGAACACGAACTCCATTTTCATCAAGACATTCACCTTCGCCGATCAACACCAGGGCCAAATGTCCCAATGGAGCCAGATCACCGCTCGCTCCTACGCTGCCCTGCGAGGGCACCATCGGGGTGACACCTCGATTCAGCATCTCGCAAATCGTATCGATAACGATTGCCCGCACTCCGGAGTGGCCCTTGGATAGCAAGTTGGCACGCAGCAACATCATGGCGCGGGTCTCGGCCGTGGAGAGTGGTTCGCCCACTCCTGCGGCGTGTGAGCGCACCAGATTAACTTGCAGCTCACGAATTTGATCGCCCGCAATGCGCACGTCGCTCAACCTGCCCACTCCGGTAGTGATGGCATAAGAGAGTTTGTTCTCCGCCACCAGCGCATCGACCACAGCCCGCGCCCGGTTCACCGCATCTCGGGCGTCGGGAGCAAGCAGGACAGCACGCCGCTCGACCGCAACCTCCCGCGCGGCTTCGAGAGTCAGATCGTTTCCGTTGATGTGGAGGGCCTTCAAATACGTTCCAGTCTGATTCTCGATAACCCGGAGTCTCGATCGCCGAGTCTTGGGTCTCAGTTCATAGGTCTCAGGCCTGGAGCCGAATTGGCAAGACGCGGTACCTGAGGCCCGCGCGGGCGCTTATTTTCCCGCAGCCGCCCGAAATGCCTCCAAGTATTTCTCCGGCAGCGGCATCATCTTCATCTGTGAGTCGGTCACTATGTGGGTGGTCTCACCTTCAGCTAGGAGTTGGCCATCCTCGGCCCGAACCAACTCATATCCGAAATGCACCACCGACTCGCGAGCGTTTTTCAGATGGGTCTGCACGATAACTTCATCGTCATAGCGGGCTGGAGCTTTGTAGCGGCAGCGCGCGTCGACCACCGCAATAAACAAACCGTCGCTGCGTTCCATATCGCGATAAGAAAATCCAAGCTGCCGCATCAATTCCACACGCCCGATTTCAAACCAGATGAAGTAGTTGGAATGATAGACCACTCCCATCTGATCGGTCTCGGCATAGCGCACCCGTACTCGCGTCTCGCTGATCACTGGGTGATGATCTTTCGCCGCCCTCACGTACCACTCCAACGTGGTTTGCGTTTTTCAAGAAAAGACGAGACCCCCTCGCGAAAGTCAGCGGTGGTACGGATGCGCGCGTTGTCCTCGACCGCGGTGGCAATCTGAGAGTCGAGTTGAGCAGCGATGAATCCGTTCACAAGTTTCTTCGTGGCCCGCACTGACGAGGGACTGTTTTCCATAAGTTGTGCCGCGAGTTGGTGCGCCCGGGCCATCAAACTTTCAGGGGCAACGACTTCATTGACCAAACCGTAGCGACTGGCCTCAGCGGCATCGAATAGGCGGCCGGTCAATAACAAGTCACGTGCGATCTTGTGTCCAACTTGCCAGACGAGGATTGAGGACACGATCGCCGGCACAAATCCGATGCGGACTTCGGTATAGCCAAACCTGGCTTCCGGGACCGCTAGCGTGAAATCGCACATGGTGGCCAGACCCGTACCGCCGGCTATGGCTGCGCCGTTCACAGCTGCGATCGTGGGTCGCGGGAAATCATAAAGACGGCGAAACAAGTGCGCCGTGCGAGCCGAGTCCTTGACGTTTTCTTCGTGAGTCTTGCCCAGGAGCGACTTCAATTCGTCCAGATCCAATCCTGCGCAGAATGCCTTGCCTTGGCCCGTGAGGATAACGACTTGCGAGGCAGACTGCGCGATTTCATCCAGAGCGGCGAATAATTCCTCGACCAGTTGAAAGCTGATGGCATTGCGTTTTTCCGGTCGGTTGAGAGTGATCATAGCAACGCCGGAGTCGTGGCCAAGTTGGATTGTCTTGTATTCCATTATTGTGGCAGTGTTCTCTGAGTATGCATTCCTCTTAAGATTTGTCATCCTGAGCGAAGCGCATCGTTTCGTCCATGACACGATGCGCACAGTCGAAGGATTCCTATAGCTGTCGGTCGCTCGCACCCGGAATGCTTTCGAATGCGCGGAAATCTTACGCCGTTCTGATTCACGTTTCACTCAGCCTGACAGACTATCGTTCAGTCAGCCGCTGAAGAACTCGTATACCTGGCTCCGATCTCGGTCGTTACTCTCAACAACGTGTCCAGTGGTTTCAATGCCGGCAAATCTGCATCACGCTGCGCTAACGCTTCGATTACTTTTTCCGTCGGAATGTTTCCCACCAACGCATCCTGCGCAAACGGGCATCCGCCCAATCCACCCAGGGCAGAGTCAAACCGGCGACAGCCGGCATCGTAAGCCGCCAGGATCTTCTCCTGCGCCTGCTCCGGACGGCTATGGAGATGTACGCCGATTTCCAAGTATTCATACTTCGCATGCACTGCGGAAAACAATTCACGAATCTGTGCTGGCCCGGCTAGGCCCACCGTGTCCGCGAGCGAAATCATCCGAATCCCACACGATTCAAGAAGGTTTACGGCATCGAGGACTTCGTCGATGTCCCAGGGCTCTCCGTAGGGATTACCGAATGCCATCGAAACATAAACAACCGTGTTCAAGCCTGCTTCTTCTCCCTTGCCCGTGATCTTTTCCAGTTCGTCGATGGCTTCTTCCAGTGTTTGGTGTTGATTGTTGCGCAGAAAAGTCGGCGAAACCGAATAGGGGAAACCCAGCGTACCTACTGCCTGAGTGTTGATGGCTCGTTGCGCTCCTTTCTCATTGACCACAATGCCGATGATCTCCACATCATCCGGCGGGTCGAGTTCTTTTAGTACATCTTCTGAATCCGCCATCTGAGGAACAGCCTTGGGTGAAACGAACGACGCTGCATCGATGTGCTTGAATCCCGCGCTGATCAATGCCTTTAGATAGTCAGATTTGATATAGGGTGGAATTTGCCCCTTCAGCCCCTGCCAGGCATCGCGTGGACATTCAATCAGTGTGACGGTGTCAGACATATCCTTCGATTTCTTGATTGACGGATTTCCGAATTGTCGAATTTAAATTCTAAAATCCTATAGTTGTCACATTCGACAATTCCCCGTTCACGTTTGTAAAACTCCCACCTTGAACTCCGGCACATCGGGATTCAGCGCCGCTGCTTCCAGCGCTTGCGTGATCGCATCGCGCGTCTCGACCGGATCGATGATCTTGTCGATCCACAACCGTGCCGCGCCGTAGCGGGGGTCAGTCTGTTCATCGTATGTTCTCTTGACCGACTCGAAAAGCTCTTTGCGCTCTTCCTCGCTGAGTTTCCTGCCACTGCGTTCGAGCTGTTTGATCTTGATTTCGACCAAGGTCCCGGCAGCGGAATCACCACTCATGACCGCGTAGCGAGCGGTTGGCCAAGCAAACACAAAGCGCGGATCATAAGCTTTGCCGCACATGGCATAGTGCCCCGCGCCAAACGATCCGCCCACAATTACCGTGATCTTCGGCACCACCGAGTTCGACACCGCATTCACCATTTTGGCTCCCGCCTTGATGATGCCGCTCCACTCCGCGTCGCGACCCACCATAAAACCATTCACATCGTGGAAGAACACCAGCGGAACCAGGTTCTGGTTGCAATCCATGATGAAGCGCGCGGCCTTTTCCGCCGACTCGGTATAGATGACCCCGCCGAACTCCACTCGTTTATGGCCTTCGTGATCGACGGCGTGCGCATGTAACTTCTGATTGGCCACGATTCCCAAAGCGAATCCGCCAATGCGCGCGTAGCCGCAGATCAGCGTCTTGCCATATTCCGGCTTGTATTCGTCGAAGCGGCCGCCATCCACGATGCGGGCCAGAATCTCTTTCATGTCATACGGACGCGCGGGAGACGAGTCATAGATTCCATAAATTTCTTCCGCGGGCAGCGCTGGAGCCACCGGCTTGCGACGATCCCACGGCGATTGCCGCCGATATCCCCACTTCTCCACAATGGCGCGGATCCGAGCCAAGCACGCCTCGTCGTTGGGTTCGTGGAAATCGACCGTGCCACTGATCGCCGAATGCATTGCTGCTCCGCCCAGCTCTTCGGCGGAGATTTTCTGCCCAATGGCAGCTTGAACCAGCGCCGGGCCAGCCAGAAAAAGTCCGCTGCCGTCGGTCATGAGCACGTGATCGCACATCACCGGCAGATAGCCACCGCCTGCGACACACATACCCATGATGGCCGCGATCTGCGAAATCCCCAGCGCGGACATCACAGCGTTGTTGCGAAACACTCGTCCAAAATCGTCCGTATCCGGAAATACATCCTCCTGCAAGGGCAAGAACACGCCCGCAGAGTCCACCAGATAAACGGTCGGAATGCGGTTCTCGATTGCGATGTTTTGCGCACGAATCACCTTCTTTGCGGTCATTGGGAAAAACGCGCCAGCCTTGACGGTCGCATCGTTGGCGATGATCATCACCAACCGCGTATAGATCCGCCCTAGTCCGGTGACCACGCCCGCCGCCGGTGCTCCACCCCACTCTTCGTACATGCCGTGGGCTGCGTACGCCCCGAGCTCGAAAAAGGTCCCGGAATCAACCAGCAGATTGATTCGCTCGCGCGCGGTCAGTCGGCCTTTGCTGTGCTGGTTCTCAATGGCTTTTGCCCCGCCGCCCTCCCGAATCGTCTCCTCCTCGTTGTGCACCTGCGAAACCACGTCCGCCATGAAGCGCATGTTGGCTTCAAAACGAGCAGAGGTCGGGTCCAGGTGGGATTCAAGAACGGGGGAATTCGGAGGTTCGCCGGGATCGATGCGATGGGCCATGAACGGAGCACTCGAAACCGTTTACGGTATACCAGCGGAGCCGAGGTGTGCAATGTGCTGTGCTGAGCCTCTGGGGGGTGTACGTTCGCAACCGCGAGGGATTTGGGACGCAGATTGACCGGCGGATGAGACAAGCTCCCTTGCCTGGCAGCATGATAGAGCTAGGTGCTTCTCTCTATCCAGCTATCCAACGTGCATCCGTCTTCCGCCAGCAGAAAACTTCCTACACCAAAGCACTCGCCGTAGATGCGGTGTGACTCCGGATCGCGCGCCGCTCGCGTGATCCACTGCTTTCCCACTTCATATTGGCTGCTTGTGAACCATTTTTGCGGCAGCACCTCTACCAGTCCCGCCTGCAAGTAGAAGACGTACAAGGCGAACGCGGGATCGTCGCTGCTTTTGGACGGATAACTGGTCGGCACAATCAGCTCGTCCACACTGCGCAGCGGCAGCGGGACATCGATATTCTGAGTGCCGGCGGCGAGAGCAAGCGGAACTTCAAAATCGGCGATGGGCGTCGTTGCAGCGTAAATTCGTTCCGAGGACTGCTTGAACCATCCAGCAATTTCGGCTAGATCAAATTCTTTGAGCTGATCAGGCTCGAAGCACACAAACCGGATACTTCGTCCTTCGGGGCACCAGATTCCCAGCCTGTCCGGCGGAACGAGAAAAGGACGGCAGTAAGTATTCAGGGCCAGACGTGGCTTGTCCTGTTCCGGTTCCAGACCCAAGGAAACCACATAGCTCAGTGGTCCCTGCTCGCCGTGATGTGTCCACACAAAACGCTGCCCAACGGCGGAATACGATTCGGGGAATGTTTTCCAATACCATGGCGCGGGGCCGACGGTGTGGGCCAGAAGATCGAGCAAGCGGGCAGGGCTAATCTCGCCCATTAACCGGCCGTTGGCACGCCACGCGGTTTAACATTGGCGCGAATGAACTTGACGATGTCGTCCATGGCGGTGCCAGGCTGAAAAATGGCGGCTACCCCGGCCTTCTTAAGGCTACCGACATCTTGGTCGGGAATGATCCCTCCTACCACCACTAGGACATCGTCCATCTTGTTGTGCTTGAGCAAGTCCATGACCCGGGGCACGATGGCGTTGTGCGCCCCAGAAAGAATTGAGAGGCCGATGACGTGGACATCTTCCTGCAGCGCCGCATTCACGATCATCTCTGGCGTTTGCCGCAGGCCGGTGTAGATGACTTCCATGCCGGCATCACGTAGGGCCCTTGCAATAACTTTCGCGCCGCGATCGTGGCCGTCGAGGCCGGGTTTCGCCACGAGGACGCGGATTTTCTGCTCAGCCATTGGCTTCATTTAACCACAGAGGGCACAGGGGATCACAGAGAACCTTTACCACGTCGTCGGCGAAGGATTTCCAGCACCCAGAATGCCCCAAGCGCATAGATGAGCAAATCGATGACCCCTCCCAAGGCGTACCAAACTGGAAGGCTTGGCAGGTGCATGCCGCTAGAGTCGCCGTGTACCCCCCAGTTGCCATGTAGACCGCCAACATCCCGGGCAAAAGAAGGTAGTTCGGAGTGTTCGGAAGAGCGAAGGAAAAAACCGCTCCAGCAATCGTCATGATGGTTCCAACAAGGACCGCTTTCCGAATGGGCGGCTGCAGAATCATCTTCGGTGGCGCCCCCATGAATTGCCGGTGATTACATTGTCTTTATATCCAAGCTTCGCCACAAATACCAGCAAGCTACACTGCGGTACGGCTCCCACAGTTTCGCGATCTTTTCCATCTGCAGCGGCTTCGGCATCTTCCGCTTCTTGTAATGCTTCTTGATGGCCATCTGGATACCAAAGTCGCCTGTGGGCAGCACATTCGGACGCCGGAGGGTGAACATCAGGAACATATGGGCTGTCCAAACGCCCACGCCTTTGACTTGTGTCAGATGCTTAATGACTTCTTCGTCCGTCATCTCCGGAAGTCGTGAGAAGTCGAGCTCGCCACGGGCCGCCCGCTCCGCCATGTCTTTAAGGTAAGAGGATTTCTGCTTCGATAACCC